>JAIKZD010000155.1 GCA_024682555.1 Lachnospiraceae bacterium
ATGAGAGCACGCCGTATACCTATAATTTCTCTCTGGCAAAGGATGCACTGGAAAAAGAGTACGGAGACAGGGTCGATATCCTTACCTGCAGCAATGTTCTGGATGATGAAATGGAGGAACCTCTCAGGGACCTGGCCGGCAGGGGATGCAATATCATATTTTTTAACGGGTACAGTGAGCTGGTGGAAAAACTGGCGCCCGAGTATCCGGATATCCAGTTCTGCCAGACCTCCTATAAGGACATGAACGGTGTGACGGTCCCCGAAAACTACCATACCTTCAAAGGAGAAGCCTATCAGGGAAGATACGTGAGCGGGATCGCAGCCGGCGTCAAGATCAGACAGATGATACTTCAGGGAACGATCTCGCAGGATCAGGCCATCATCGGCTTTGTTGCGGCTTTTCCGACCTCCGAGGTGATCTCGGGATATACGGCTTTTCTGATGGGCGCAAGATCCGTTGTTTCCCAGACGGTCATGCAGGTCTGCTACACCGGAACCTGGAGCAGTTACGCACTGGAAAAAAGTGCGGCCAAAAAACTCATAGATGACGGCTGTGTGGTAATATCCCAGCATACCGATACCATAGGTCCTGCCATTGCCTGTGAGGAAGCTTCCCAAAACAGGGAAGTATATTTCGTGGGTTATAATCAGAGCATGTCCGAGGTGGCACCGGGCTCATCCCTCATAACTTCAAGGATCTGCTGGGAACCGTATGTTCTGTCCGCCGTGGAAGCGGTAATGCAGAATAAAGACATAGAATCCGTTGTTTCGGGCCATATTCACGGCCATGACATATCCGCGGGATTTGAGAACGGATGGGTGGAGATGACCGATCCGAACCCGGCCGTGGAAACTCCCGGCACAAAGGAGGCCATGGACAAAGCCATAGAACGCTTTACCCGCGGCGGCAATGATTTTGTGTTCAAGGGAAACTATACCGGGATCGATCCCGATGATCCCGAAGATACGCTTGATCTCCGCACGGGTTATATAGAAAATGAAAACACCTCCTATCCGCTGTTTCACTATATCATCCCGGAAATCATAACCATCGTGGAATAGAGGTTTTCCGGAAACGGCACTTTGTGATATACTGATACCTATGTTACAAAATCCATCAAGAATACTTTATATATAAGGGACACTAATGAACTACGATTTTGACACTGTCATAAACAGAAGAGATACCGACTCCCTGAAATGGAATGTGGGAAAAGACGAGCTTCCCATGTGGGTGGCAGACATGGATTTCAGGGCTGCCCCCGAAATACTTGAGGGAATAAGAGAAAAGCTTGACCAGGGGATACCGGGCTATCCCGTTATAACGGATGAGTGGTACGAAGCATATATAAACTGGTGGAGCCGCCGTCACGGATTCAGGATGGATAAGGAGGCCCTTATTTTCTGTGCGGGGGTTATTCCCGCCGTTTCCTCCATGATCCGCTGTTTTACGAAACCCGGCGGAAATGTCCTTATACAGCCTCCGGTTTACAATTGTTTTTTCAATATAATAAAAGGCAACGGACGCAGGGTTCAGGAAAGTCCCCTGATATACAAAAACGGTTCGTACGAAATGGACCTTGATGATCTTGAGCAAGGTATGTCGGACCCCGAAACCTCTCTTATGATCCTATGCAACCCCCAGAATCCCACGGGGAACATCTGGGAAAGGGAGACCCTTAAGCAGATCGGTGATCTGGCAGAGAAACACGGTGTTACGGTCATTTCCGATGAGATCCACTGTGACCTCACGATACCCGGAAGGGAATATGTTCCCTTTGCCTCGGCTTCGGATACCTGTGCCGGAGTTGGGATATCCTGCATAGCACCCACCAAGACCTTTAATCTGGCGGGACTTAAAACAGCCGCCGTATATGTCCATGACAGGGACAGAAGAAAAAAGGTCACCGATGCCTTTAATGCGGATGAACTTTCGGAACCCAATGCCTTTGCGGAGACTGCTGCGGTAACGGCCTTTGAAAAAGGTGAGGAATGGCTTAATAAGCTCCGTGAGTATGTTTACAGAAACAGAAGGACCGTCGAAGAGTTTCTTGATAAGGAGATCCCCTGCATAAAAGCCGTTAAGGGCGAGGCAACCTATCTTATGTGGCTCGACATATCCGGTCTTGACTGCGATACGTCGAAATTCGGAGCTTTTTTAAGATCCGAAACAGGGCTGTTTCTGTCCCCCGGTATCATCTTCGGAGAACAGGGCAGGGATTTCCTCAGGATGAACATAGCCTGTCCGGAAACACTTATAAAAGACGGGCTTAACAGGCTTAAGGCCGGAGCATCAAACATCTCAAAGATGAAATAAATGCTGAAAACATCCCGATGATATAATATACACGGAGATATATCATGAAATACGAAGAGATCATCAACAATAAATATGCGGAACCCGCAGGACTTATATCCTACAGGGACGGAACCGTAAAGCTTCTTGCCATCAATGACAGATTCCTTTCCGAACACTGGATGAATATCGCAAAGGAAGATCTGCTCAATGCGGAACTGAACAAAGGCTTTGACGAAGATAATCTCAATACCTTCATAAAAGCCGTAAAATCATGCGTTGAGACCGGAGAGGAACAGGAAGTGGAGACCTGGCGGCATATGGTTTCCGACTGCTGCGGTTTTGACAAGATCTGCCTGCGCAGCAAACTGATCCTTGTGGAGAAGAACGATGACGAAGCAATAATATATGAAGGAATACGGAATATTTCCAACGAGAGACAGATACGGGCAACCCTTGACGATACGCAATACAGGTATACACAGACTCTCGAACAGATCAATATATACAACTGGGAATACAACATAGCCACCAAAGAGATGCGTCCCTGCTACCGCTGCATGAGGGATCTGGGACTTCCGGCTCTTGTTACCAATTATCCCGAACCTGCCATAGATGCCGGGATCTTCCCTCCGGATTATGCCGACATGTATCGTGAAATGATGAGAAAGGTCGATGCGGGCGTACCGGAACTTGAAGCGGATATCCCCCTGACAGTTGGGCGCGTTCCCTTCCGTGTAAAATATTCCACCGAATTTGATGAAAACGGCAAGCCTGTCCGCGCCTTCGGGTCCGCCACCCTCATTTCCGAAACGGAGCTTGGCCATATAAGGCTTGATAACCAGATCATAGCCTCTCTTGCGGAGGAATACGGGAATATATATCTTGCTGACTTCATAACCGATACGGTTAACGTTATAAAGGAGGATGAGACTCTCTTCAGCCTTAAGAATACTTCCTGCAGTGACCTGATCTCCGTCATCGGTTCAAAGCTCTCCGATCTTCCGAAGGATGAGAAGCTTATCCTTAACGATATAAATGCGGTACGTACCGGACTTCTTAAGGACAGCGACAGGAGAGAATTCGTATACAAGGACGAAACCGGGAACAGATGGGTCAGGATCAGTTTCCATGTCATCGAAAAAGGCACCAACGGCATAGACCGTCTGCTGGTCACGGCCTCCGTTATAGACGATCTGCGTGCCATGAAAATGGATGATGACAGGCTGATCGCCTCCCAGAAAAAAGAACTTGAAGACAGACAGAAGCTGCTTGTTTCGGCAATAGACGAGGCAAACAGGGCAAATAAAGCAAAGACTGAGTTTTTCTCCAACATGTCCCATGATATACGTACTCCCATGAATGCCATAACGGGCTTTTCAAGACTGGCCATGGAAGAACTGAATAACAGGGAGAACCTGGAAAATTACCTTGACAGGATAGTCCATGCCGGTGATCATCTTATGAACCTTATAAACGATATCATGGACATGAGCCGGATAGAAAGCGGCAAGATGGAATTAAAGCCCGCTCCCATAAAGGTAAAGGATCTGCTGCTTGAATGTGCGGATATGATAAGAGTCAAAATGGATGAGAACGGACTTGACTTTATCGTAAACGTGGATGAAACCGGGGATGATATCGTGGAATGCGACAGACTCAGGTTCAGCCAGATCATCTTAAATCTTCTCTCCAATGCCTATAAATTCACTCCGAAAGGAGGCCGGGTATATCTGGAAGGAAAGCTTACAGGAAATGAAGAGACCCCCGTATATGAGATACGGGTAAGAGATACGGGCATCGGAATGTCAAAAGAATTCTGCGACCACATCTGGGAAGCCTATGCCAGGGAAAATACGGGTCTGGTACAGGAAACCCAGGGAACGGGCCTTGGCATGATGATCGTAAGAAATATCGTCAATCTCATGCAGGGAACCATAGATTTAAGATCCGAGCAGGGCAGGGGTTCGGAATTTATCATAGTCTTACCCTTAAAGCGCTCTTCCTCCGCCACGACGGATAAACCCGGATCCGCGGCCGAAAATCCTGCTCTTTCGAGAAATTATGAAGGAAAGACCATTCTTGCCGTAGACGATTCGGCAACAAATCTGAAGCTTGCAGAGCGTGTTCTGGAGAAATACGGCTTTAATGTGATAACGACAGACAGCGGTATAAATGCCATCCGGATCCTTGAGGAATCAAAACCCGGTGATATCGACCTGGTGCTCATGGATGTGATGATGCCCGTAATGGACGGTCTCGAAGCAACCAGGCGGATAAGATCCCTCGATGACCCCGGGCTTTCAAACATTCCGATACTTGCAATGACCGCAAACGCTTTTGACTCGGATGTAAAAGAAGCTCTTGATTCCGGCATGAATTCCCATATACCAAAGCCCTTCAAAAAAGAAGATCTCATCACAAGGATCAGTGAGTTTATATAAACCCGGAATATGCCACCTTCTCAAGACAGGATGCCTTTGACCTTGCAAAGGATTTTCCTCATCTTCCTGTCATGGAGTGCTCCGGGAGGCCTGTTCGTTTTGCTTTTGTATGCAATGGTCGCAGATATGGCTCTTCAGTCGCTGCAGAAAAAAATCCTGATCCCTGCTTACGATCTTAGCTTTGACGGACTGATGGACAGCTCATTTGCCTCACTTCAGATCGGATCCTTCAATGTCGGATTTATAGCGGGCATTCTTGTATACATCGTTCTTGTGCTGTATATTACCAATGTATTCTTTAAACGAAAGGAACCGGATTTTTGATCCCAAAGCATGGCAGACGGAGGCATAGTCATGGCAAAAGATGAGATACGACTCTCGGATCACTTTACCGTAAAAAGACTGATCCGATTTACATTTGTGCCCACCATGGCATTGCTTGTCACATCATTATATTCCATCGTTGATTCATGGTTTATTGCAAATTATACCGATACGACCGCCTTTGCGGCGGTTATACTGATGATGCCCTACGTTCTTACCTTCCCCGCCGTGGGATTCATGATCGGAGGCGGAGGAAATGCCCTTATCAGCAAGGTCCTGGGTGAAGGGGATGAGGAAGGCGCCGGAAGGGTACTGTCAATGATGATGGAACTCTGTTTTCTTGCAGGTCTTGTCATGACAGCTCTGGGGCAGCTTCTGTTAAAGCCTTTTCTGTTTCTGTTAAAAACCGACGGAAGGCTTCTTGAATGCTCTCTGACATACGGAAGGATCATGCTGTGCGGCGTGACCCTGGTATCACTTATGTATGTTTTCCAGCTGTTTCTCATAACGGCGGAAAAACAGACCCTTGCTTTCCTTGTCACCCTTTCTGCCGGTATAACGAATATCATACTTGACGCACTTCTCATCATCGTGTTTGATATGGGCTTAAGAGGCGCCGCCATCGCCTCCGTCACGGGCCAGACCGTGGGAACCGTCATTCCCCTTATCTATTTTCTTGTGAACAAAAACGCCGCCCTTCATTTCCGCCTGACGGCACTTAAGGCGTCCGTATGCCTGAAATCCTGCGGAAACGGTGTTTCCGAAATGATCGAAAACATCGCCGAAGGATTTGTAGGGATGCTATACAACTATCAGCTGTTACGGTTTGCGGGGGAAGCCGGTGTTGACGCTTACGGAGCCGTACACGTTACCTTTACGGTATTTACCCTTCTGTTTGTGGGATTTAACGAAGCCGCCATTCCCGTTGTCGGTTTTCATTACGGAAGCGGCAACAGAGCCGAGCTTAAGAATCTCTTCCGGATATGGGGAAGGATCATGCTCACCCTGTCCGCAGGCATGTTTGTCCTTGTGGAATTCCTTGCGCCCCTCCTTGCGGATCTGTTTGTTGAAAAAGGAACGGACCTTATGGATATGACCATCCGGGGATTCAGGATCTGCGGAATATCCCTGCTGTTCTTGGGAATCAACTATTTTGCGACCTCATTCTTTACGGCGCTTAATAACGGGCTGGTATCGGGCATTATATCTCTGCTCGTCATGCTGGTCTTCCCCTTTGTCACCGTTATGGGGCTTCCCGCTTTTCTTGACATCGACGGAATATGGGCATCCCTTGCGGTAACGGGGCTGCTTGGAACCCTCAGCTCGTGTATTGCCTTTGCCCGGGAAAGAAAACGATATGGTTATTGAAATAAAAGACTTAAATGCGGAAGAACTTGACATCTATGCCCGCCTCAACGAGGCACAGCTTTTAAGATACTATGAGCCGGAAACGGGGATCTTCATAGCCGAAAGTCCCGGCGTCATCTTACAGGCCGTTGAAGCAGGATATGAACCCTTATCACTTCTTGTGGAAACCGAACGCATCCATAAGGAAACACCGAAAATACTTGAATGTATAAGCAGACATTACGGATCCGAAAGGATGGAAGCCCTTCCGGTCTATACGGCGGAACGCGAGATCCTTAAGGATCTTACCGGTTATGCTCTGGTAAGGGGGCTTTGGGGTGCTTTCAGAAGAAAGCCCGTTCCCGGTCTTACGGAATTCTGTAAGGGAAAAAAAAGGATCGTGATCCTCTATGATATCGTAAATCCCACAAACGTCGGTGCTATCATAAGATCTGCCGCAGCTCTTGGCATGGACGGCATCATAGCCACAAGCGATACGGTAAATCCGCTTTACAGACGCTCTGCCAGGGTCAGCATGGGAACGGTGTTCAGTATTCCATGGACTATAGCGGGCAAGGATGAAAGCTGCCATAACCGTCTGACAAAAAAGCTTGGAAACCTGGGATATTTAACTGCTGCCATGGCTCTTACCGATAATGCGGTGAGCATAAGATCAGATCGGCTTAAAAGTGCGGAAAGACTTGCGATCTTTCTCGGAACCGAAGGCTACGGCCTTCCCGGGGAAGTCATAGATTCCTGTGATATCGCGGTAAAAATACCGATGTATCACGGCGTTGATTCCTTAAATGTGGCTGCAGCCAGTGCGGTATGCTTCTGGGAGATAAGTTAACCCATGTAAAAAGAGGATGCCGTGACATCATCGCAGCATCCTCTTCTGTTTAATCCCTAAACGGTTATTTATATCCCGGCATCAATTAAGGTTCCGGTTCCTCCTGGGCAGCTACAAAATCATCGATATTGACGGTTATCTTTGTATCCACGTCTCTCTGTCTGCCGTCATAGCCGAGGGTACGGACCGTGATATATCCGGTACAGTTGGCCTTTACAAAGCTGTCATAGGCTTTCTTCTGGTTTGCAGAGGTATCTACTGGTCTGGGTCCATTTTTAACATATTCGTATACTTCCTGTTCACCATCTGAAATTTTGAACTCGCCTTCCTTCAGCATTCTGAGTTCCCACCAGTTCCCTATACGGACAGTTTTAATATTCTTGCCTGTTCCTACAGGGATCAGGATATCGGGGCTTTCTTCAGAAAATACTTCTTCTGACGGCTTCGGCTTCAAAGTCATGGAGTCTTGCATCGTCGGCTTATCATTATGCTCGTCAGACATCTCTATGTTGAACAGATCCGAAAACCGATTTGTTACGCCACCTGTGTTCAGATTCCTGAGCTCGCAGAAGGGCACTATTCCATAACCCTTGGTCACAGTGGGAAGGGGAATGGAAGCAACCGGATCACCATTTTCATCTTCTCCGATCCTGAACGCGGAAGCCGCAAACTTCACGGAAGGTGCCGGAGCAGCTGCGGTCTTTACTGACATCTTCACTGCGGGTGAAAGGGGTGTGAATTCGCCATCATCATATTTGTATCCGTAGGTCACGTAGAAGCTATATGTCCCCGAAGGAACCTCCCAGAAATCGCAGTAATAAAATCCATCCTGGTCATTATTGATTTCCTCGAAGAAATCTAACGAGAACTGTCCATTATCCACGGGTTTATAGATGCCTTCAACCTCTTCCATATCCGAAGATATGCCGATGAATCTTGAGATCCTGCGCTGTGCTTCCGTTTCCGGATCATCCATGGTGATGAGTGCATAATAATTCCTGTCACCTTTATCATCCGATCCGGGATCTTTATCGGCATCCTTGATCGTATAGGTCACATGATTCGGATTGGCTGAATAATCAGTAATATATCCACCTCCATCAATTTCAAACTCAAACAGCCCCTTTCTCACATACATCCAGTTAAGAATGCCTGCCTTATCCGCTGTTATGGTTCTGGCCTTGGTCTTGCTTTGCGCTATCTTCGAATTGTGGATCAAATATTCGGATATGCCCTTTTCTCTGCCAAAGACTTTATCTACGGTATTATCCGTAAGTGTAACAACGGTATCCTCCTCCGAGGGAAGGATCACATAGGTCGTATAGTTATTTAACATATCAGTGCGGGTTTCCTTTATGGTTCCGCCCTTAACCTTTACCGTATGATTGAACATTACATTATCACCATAATTGGGCTTATCCCACTTATTTATATGATATCCCTTATCATCGGCATAGATATCCGAATAACGTACCGCCCCCACATGAACATAGATATATCTGTTTGCTGGAAGATTGTTTATACAGTCATCCCACCCTTTTGCCTGATTCGGATCATCCAATTCATCAATATTTATGAATGAGCTGTCAAAATGATCTCCTACATTCCGTGTAGAATCCTGTATCAATACATTGGGTATATAGCGGGCATCACCGTCAGCTATCTTAAACTTGAGCTGTTTGCTCTTCTTGCCCCCGTCACAGGAGGTTGCCGTTATCGAAACACTTCCGGGCTTTGAAAGGATAAGCCTTCCTTCCTCGTTCTGTTTTATTCCCGAAAGCTTAAGTTCCGCATACATCGGCTTGCCATACTGGTCAAGTACGATCACTTTTGAGTTATGGATAGCATTTGAGTAGAAGGGCTCCATTGTTTTGTCCTTTGCCTTTTCGGCAGCTTCCCTTCGTGCTATCTCCTCGTCATTGATATGGGAATAGAACCTGTTTACAAGGATATCCTTATTATGTTCATCATCCCATCTGTATTCATCCCATACGAACTGGATCTCCGTCGGGATCTGTGCATCAGAGGTGATCTGCACCGGATCGCTGTATCCGGTCACCATATTTCCTTCATAGTCTGCGGCGGTTGCGCAGACAACAAACTGATAATCCTCAGGCTGGTATTTTGCAAGATCCACAAGCAGGGCTTTGTTGATCTCAACGGAACCGTTCTTTACCGATACCATCCCGATCAACGGATTGTTTTTATCCTCCCAGTACCCTGAATCATCAAAATTATAATATACAGGTATCACGTTGCCATCCTCAGCTCCGGGGTCAACTTCTTCCATACATATACGCCCGACGCTCCATTCTACCTTCTTGGTCGCAGGTGCGCCCTCCCAGTATACGTTGTAACAAACCTCTGTCTTTGCAACAGCGGCTTTGTTATAATTCTTGAGCACCCTTGCAGGAGCTGTCACAAGAAGACTGTGGATCGATTCAAGGATCGTTACGGGTACCGTGGCCATGGCATTCTGTCCGGGGCCGCCTATTGCATAAGCTACTACGGTATATTTTCCTGCCTCAAGATAACACTCAAAGCCCTCATCATCCATCCAGGTCGTATCAAGGGTGATAAGCCCGTCCTCATCAACATTCAGAAGGAAGCTGTCATTTGTGTCATCATCATCCTCATTATTATTCCAGCGGTTCCAATGACCCCTCTCGTTTCCATACTCATTTATGAGCTCAACCCTCTCAAGCCCCTGCACACTTGCATTCTTGGACCACTTGGGAATAGCTATCGGTATGGAATTCTGGGTGTTGTAAACTTTCGCAGGAAGCTTCTTCGTAAGGGTCAGCTTGGTCTCAAAGGTCCTGTCCTTTGTGGACATGGTTACTTCCGCGCTTTCAGGTGTCTCCTGTCTCTTGTCCGTATTGTCAATATTAAAGATTAATACTTTGTAGCCGTTATCATAATAGGGATCCTGATCATCTTCACATTCCTCGGCATATACCAGAGAGGCTTTTACTTTATAATCAATTTTCCATCCGTCTTCCGGATTCCTTGGATTGTCCGTCACATCAAGAGCCCAGGTCTTTTCGGTGGCAGGTACAAATACTACCGCCTTTTCCCTGAATACACGGACGATCTCATCATCATCCGTTTCATAAGTATCATGATTATTTACGAATGCGAGATTATCAAAGTATGATTGCTCCTGGCCGTTTATCGTTATGGTTTGTTCCCGGCCTTTACAATATTCTTCAACATCTGCTTCTATCCTGTAATACATACCATCCGATGCCTTAACACCTTTAGGCAGGGTAAGTGAAAGACCTATCGCCTGATTGGTTGAAAGAGCAGCATTTTCTTTGATCACAGGAGCAGTCTTGTCATGCAGTATGGGTGCTGTGAAGCGGAAACTGTTGATAACACTAAAGCCTTCTCCTATGGGGTTTTCTTTGTCATCTAAGAAACACAGTTCCTGCCATGCAAAAGGTTTATAATACTCCGGATAATTTTTGGCCTTTTTGGGGTCTATTATTATTGTTTTTCCATCAAATGATCCAAATTTAGCAACATTAAACTTTTTATTAATCGTAAACGTCTGAGTCTCATAATCGATATTGGTTATTTCGCAGAACCATGCCTCTACTCCGTTAAGATCTCCGTCTATATTTACGCTGATCGTAGCTTTCTGATTATACGGAACAGAAATAGCATATTCCGCGTCCAACTTCGGACTAGTAATGACTGCTTTGGTCGGTGGATTGGTAAAGTTTAAAGTAGCCGTATAGGACTTCCTCTCATAGGTTACCTTAAGGGACAGCTTATTAAGATCCAGAGCTTCACCGCTTGCGGTTAATACTCCTTCAGATATCGTTACCTTATCATCCTCGTATTTTGTGGGATCGATCTTCTTCGTGCCGTTAAAGAACTCCTCTATACCCTCTTCTTTTTTCGGTATGGTAAGTAAACTGTTTTCAGGATCTATTTTTGACCCCGACGCAAGGTAAGCCTTAAATACACCGGCTTTCTTCAAGGTATAGGCATTCTTGACCGCTTTAAGCTCTTTTCCGGCCTCGTCCGTGATCACAAGCCTTGTCACGGGCTTGATCATTGCTGTTAATGTTACTTCATCCCTGGCTCCGACCGTTAATGTGTATTCGTTGTTCTTATTAGCCTTCTGGGCTTTACCGGATGCTTTTCCCGCATCATCGGGTACAACCTCACTTATCGTCCATAAATCGTCTTTTGACGAAAGGTTTACCGTTACAGTGGAATTGCCCGGTACATAAGCTCTGTAAACAATTTTTTCTTTAACCGGATCATCGTTAATATCAACAGGATCAACCTTATATGTCCTCGAATCTATACGCACACCGGCATTAAAGAGTCTCGCATCTGCTGCCGGATCCTTTGGAGACTCAACATTCATCAGCTCCACTATAACAGTTGACAATTTTGTAACATTGAAGCTTATCTCTATTCCGAGATTCACCCAGGGATCGTCTTCTCTGGGATCTTTAACACTTATGACATATTTGCCGGCCCCATTTGGTTCAATTTCAGTGGTGCCGCCATATCCACTTGCTGTCTCATAACAAAGGTTTCCATCTTCATCCTCATACCAGTTGATGGGACGGTATGTGACCGATTCAAGCTGATATCCTTCCCTTGCTGTTGCGGTAAAGCTGAGGGTTTGCGTATCATCTTTAAGATAGTAGAATTTATCGTTCCCTTCCACCTCAGATGTATAGGGTTCATTATCAAATTCAAGCTCTACGGCGTCTTCATTCTGCAATAAAAGCTGCCTTGCCGGGCGGAAGTGATCATCCCGGAAAGCAATACTATCGACCTTTATTACCCCTTCCCTGTTCGAAGCAGCATACCTTGCCATAGTCTCGATAGGCCTGCGGTACTCGGGATCAAAGGCATTTGTATCATCAAAGGGAATGTTGACATAACCATCGTCATCTATACAGAAGACAAAGGGGATCTCATCACCATTATCATCTTTACGGCCGGCAAGCATTCGGATCATTACCCTGCTTACAAAACCTTTTTTATTTTCCTTTATGCTTGATAATATATCATCATCAGTCTGAAATTGAAATTTGATATCTACACTGTCATGAGGGTCATATTCGTATATCGTGCTGTTATTACCACCTATACCTACGGATTTTTCTTTAAGCCCTGCTACACCTTCGATCGTAAAATCAATCCCCTCTACAGAACAACCACCCACCTCAAAGGTCGGGATCACGCTGTAAACACAGATCTCCGTAGCGGCCGTAACATTTTTTATCGTATATATCCCGTCATTATCCGGTATGATCTCATCACCTTCAACGCCACCGGCCTTCGTGGTTACCTTCCAGATCACGAATCCTTTACCGGTATTAAATCTAAATGAGAATCTGCCGTTCTTTATAACGGGAACCCTGCCTTCCCAGGGATCCTGAGGAATAAAGTCTCCATCGCAGGGAACACAGCCTATGTTTTCCACTGCTTCAGCATCTATGGATTCATCCGGACGTGTATTGAACGATACCCAGAAG
>JAIKZD010000003.1 GCA_024682555.1 Lachnospiraceae bacterium
GATATAAGAAGCATAAATAAAAAGCTGATAAGACTTGGAGGCTTTCTGACCATAGGCTTTATCGCCGTGGCTCCGGAGGCTTTAATGATCTTATCGCCCAATTCTCCCGACTACTGGATAGCCAGATATGTCGTGCCGCCGGTAGCCCTGGGAACCTTTTCACAGTATCTCTATACAAATTACGTGAATGTGGAGCTGTTTCATAAAAAGACGCCGATCATTGCCGTGAGTTCCTGTTTTGCGGCCCTGTTAAACTATATCCTCAATTATTATGCCATCGGAAGGTTCGGGTATGTTTCCGCATCCTATACCACCCTTATAAGCTACATGGCCCTGATGGTCCTGCATTTTGCAGCTGTCAGATTTATCTTAAAGGAGAAGGTATATGATGACGGTTTCATTTTCGCATCTTTAGCACTGTCCATCCTGATCGGCCTTTCCTTTATCCTGTTATACGGGGATGAAATGGTTTTCAGGATAACGAGGTATGCCGCGGCGGTCCTGTTACTCGGGATTTTTGCTTTTGCAAATAAAAATGATATAATGTATTTTACGAAAAAAGGACTGGCAGGCTTAAAGAAAAAGCTTAACAGAAACTGAGAAAAGGAAATGATCCATGAAGACTCTGATAGTCATCCCCGCAAGAGGCGGTTCAAAGAGGATACCCAGAAAGAATGTCCGTATCATGTGCGGAAAGCCGCTCATAGTTTATTCCATAGAAAATGCCAGGGCGCTTAAGCAGGTTTTTCCGGACTGTATCGACGTGGCGGTATCCACCGATGATGAAGAACTGGGAAGCATAGTACGAAAAAGGGGAGTGGAGGTTATCGACCGTCCCGCACAACTTGCGGGAGACAATGTGACTCTTGATCCCGTTATCTGCCATGCTGTTTCATATATGGAGGAGAAAAAGGGGATAACCTATGATACCGTTATCACCATGCAGGCAACCTCTCCCACTCTTAAGAAGGAAACCATAGAGAAGGCCGTAAGATATTTTGAGGAGTCCGGTTTTGATACGGTCATATCGGCCATGAACAAGCCGCATCTGTCCTGGGGTTTAAAGGACGGTGTCATCACCAAGAATTATGAAAAGAGACTTAATTCGCAGCAGCTTCCTGCCAATTATATAGAGACCGGCGGATTTCTGATAACAAAAAGATCCTGTGTCACACAGGAAGGAAGAATAGGTGAAAAGGTAAGCGTTTTTGAGATACCCGAAGATGAGGCGGTGGATATAGATACCTATTCGGACTGGGTGTTATGTGAAAACATTCTTAGGCGCAAGAAGATAGTCTTCAAGACCATGGGAAGGATGCAGGTCGGGATGGGGCATATCTACAGATGCCTGACCCTTGCCTATAAGCTTACGGGACATGATATCACCTTTATCCTTGATAAGGACAGCGATATAGGGATCGAGAGGATAGAAGCCTCGAATTTTCCCATTATGGTTGTCGAAGATGACAGAGAGCTCGAAAAGGTCCTTAAGGATATGCGTCCGGATATCCTTGTTAATGATATCCTGGATACTTCCCTTGAATATATGATAATGGTCAATAAGTATGCAAAGAGGATCATTAATTTTGAGGATGTGGGAAAGGGCGCGAAGTATGCGGATGCCGTTATAAATGCCCTGTATGAGAAAGGTGACAAGCTCCACAACGAGTATTACGGCTCGAAATACTTCTGCATAAGAGACGAATTCTTAGAGGAAGAGCCTAAGGAATTTTCCGAGGAAGTGAAGAATATCCTGATCATCTTCGGGGGTGCGGATCCCTCCAACCTTACCGCGAGGATGTATGACATATGCAAGGTCCTTCATGAGAAGCATCCCGCAATAGATTTCCATTTCCTTATCGGATTTGCCTATCCCGATAAGGACAGGATAAAAGACGATCCCGATAATAATATTTACATCCACAGGGATGTGAGGAGAGTCTCAAGTTATATGAACCGGATGGATCTTGCGGTGACATCCCAGGGCCGGACGGTTTACGAGCTTGCAAGCATGGGTGTTCCCTCGGTGGTCCTTGCCCAGAACGAGAGAGAGGCCGAGCATGTCTTTGCCGGTATCCAGAACGGATTTATCAATCTCGGACTCGGAAAGAACACCGATGCCCTTACAATTATACAGACGATAAGGTGGCTGATACAGACCCCGAAGGTCAGGGAGGAAATGAGAAAGCTTCAGCTTTCAAAAGACTTTTCAAAGGGCCAGGAGAGAGTTATCCATCTTATCCTGAATGACCTTGATGATGAGGATTGATCATAAGTGAAAGACATTGATGCCGTTTCCCTGGATGAAAACATAGAAAACGAATATATAGGTCTCGGAACAGAGGATGAGGTAGAGCTTCCGGGTTACTCACAGGAAGAATCCTATGTCATGAAATCCATGAATTCCCTGGAAAACAGACGGGTAATGTTAGTAAATACCGTGGTGGGACCCGGAAACAGCGTGGGCAGGCTTGTTGCCGGTCTTTATGACACCCTGCTGCAGCACGGTTATGACTGCCTTGTGGCCTATGGAAGGGGTGAGTGTCCCGCCTATATGAAATCCTACCGGATAGGCAGGGATATCGATATGTATATCCACGGAGCCGTGACCAGATTAAGGGACAGGCACGGGTTTGCCTCCACAAAAGCGACCAGGGAATTTATAAACATCATAGAGGAATTTGATCCGGACATAATACACCTTCATAATATTCACGGTTATTACCTGAATGTGAAGGTGCTCTTTGAGTATCTTAAGACCTCCGGCAGGAGGATCATATGGACTTTGCATGATTGCTGGAGCTTCACCGGACACTGCTCCCATTTCGAATATGTGGGCTGCATGAAGTGGTCCACCGCAAACGGCTGCAGTAAATGCGAACAGCTTGAGGAATATCCCAGATCCTTCGGGTATGATAATTCCGAAAAGAACTTTTCACAGAAAAAAGAACTGTTTACCGGGATCGACAACCTGACCGTCGTCACCCCCTCCGAGTGGCTTAAGGCCCGGGTTCAGCAGTCATTTTTAAAGGAGTATCACATCGTGGTGGTTCCCACGGGGATCGATCTTACCCAGTTTCGGCCTATAGAGGAGGAACTCGACAGGGACAACGTTATATTCAAGCTGAAAAATGCCCTGTCCCTAAGGGGAAAAAAGATCATTCTCGGAGTAGCCAATCCCTGGAGGGACAGAAAGGGTCTTATGCAGTTCATCACCCTTAACAAGACCATAAGTGATAAGTATGCCATTGTGCTTCTGGGTCTTAATGATGAACAGGCCGGGGATCTTCCCGAAACCATGATCCCCCTTGCAAAGACCGAATCCATGGATGAGCTTGCCGCTCTTTATTCCATGGCAGATGTGTATGTAAACCTGACACTTGAGGATACCTTTCCCACAACCAATCTGGAAGCTCTGGCCTGTGGCACTCCCGTGGTGACCTTTAAGACCGGGGGAAGTCCCGAGAGCATCGACGAGACATGCGGTATAGCAGTGGAGAAGAACAGCATTCAGGGCATCGTCGCTGCCCTTGACAAGATAGAGCTTTCCAAGGGGCAGGCCTTTACAAGGGAACAGTGCGTTTTAAGGGCCATGCAGTATGACAAGGAAAACAGGTTTATGGAATATATACAGGAAGTATATGAGGGCATTTGAGGTACCATGAAGGATTTCTGCAGCAAGTTCAGAAACAGCATACTGATCCTTACAGCACTGATAATGTATCTTTTGTGCGCTTTACTGTTTTTTTTGCTGTTTTCCATCGACAATCCCGAGATAATCGATCTTTCAAGGACGGCCGCAGTAACCCTTTCCACATATTTCCTCTTCATGCTCCTTCTGTCGGTGATCTACGGAAGGTATGATGTCAGGAAAAGGAAGGAGAAGGAAACGGTATTTTCCCTTACCGTGACCCATATCCTGACGGATCTGGTGACTTATTTCGAGCTCACCATCATGAAGACCAATGATGCAAACAACAGGAGTTTTACCATTGAAAACGTGGGGATCCTGTTTCTTGTTTTTATTCTGCAGATCTTTGTCATAATTGTATTCACAAAGCTTGGAGGAAAGTTCTGCCTGTGGATCTTTGACAAGGAAAAATGTCTTGTGATCACTAAGGACATAAAGGCGGGGGAGAGGATCAAAGATGCCCTCTCCGCTTTTGACAACAGATATACCGTCAACGGTATCATAAGCTATGAAAGCGGTGAGCTTGAAAAGGAAATGCTTAAGGCGGATACGGTAGTTCTGTATGAGGTTCCGGTGGGGATAAGAACGGAGATCTCCGATTTCTGCTATCAGAATCTTAAGAATTTTTATTTTAATCCCCATATTGCCGATATCCTCGAACAGAATTCGAGACCCGCGGCTCTTGATGATATCTCTTTTTTCACCTGGGATTTTCATCTTATAAGCTTTGAGGAGAGGATAATCAAAAAACTCATGGATATTGTGATCTCCGTCCTGCTTATCATCCTCTTAAGCCCCATACTGATAATATCCGCCGTCTGTATAAAAAAATATGACGGAGGCAGCATTCTCTTCAAACAGAAGAGAGCCACCGCAAACGGAAGGATATTTGAGATCTACAAATTCCGTACCATGAGGGAGCATGTGGAAAACAGGTCCGTAACAAAGGATGACGACAGGGTAACAAGGCCCGGAAGGATACTGAGAAAATACAGGATAGATGAGCTTCCGCAGCTCTTTAACATATTAAAAGGGGATATGTCCTTAGTGGGTCCCAGACCCGAGATGCTTGAAAACGTGGAGGATTATGAAAGATCTCTTCCCGAATTCAGATACAGACTCAGGATGAAGGCAGGCCTTACGGGTTATGCCCAGATCTACGGAAAGTACAATACCTCCTCTCAGGATAAGCTGATGCTTGATATCATGTATATAGAGAATTACAGTATCTTCAAGGATATCCAGATCCTGTTCCAGACGATAATGGTCTTGTTCAAGGCGGAGGATTCAACCGAAGCTTTTTCGGATAAGGATCCCGGGAAGAACGGGGGATAGGAAGAATGAGTGATGAAGGCGTAAGGGTGAGTCTCATAACCGTCACCTTTAACAGCGAAAAGACCCTGGAAAGAACCATAAGATCCGTACTTCAACAGACAGTTAAACCTTATGAATATATCCTGGTGGACGGTCTGTCAAAGGATGATACCTTAAAGATCATAAGGGATTATAAGGACAGGTTTGAAAGTGAAGGGATAAGGTACAGGTATATATCGGAAAAGGATGAAGGGATCTATGATGCCATGAACAAGGGCATCGGCATGGCGGAGGGTGATATCATCGGGATCATCAATTCGGATGACTGGTATGAGAATATCGCAGTGGAGACCGTGATAAAAGATTATGAAAGATATCATTTTGATCTTTTTTATGCGGATCTTAAGATGCATCTTCCAAACGGGATGACCTTTATCAAACATTCAAGAAACAGAAAATACAGAACCTCAAGGGACTGGAACCACCCCACTACCTTTATTACCGCAGAGGTATACAAGAGATACAGATACAGAAATTTAACCCTTCATGACGATTATGATCTTATATTAAGGCTTTTTCGGGCCGGGGTGAAAACCGTGGTGGATAATACGGTGATCGCGAACTTTACCATGAACGGAAAGAGTCATGAAAGAGATATAAAAAAGGCGCTTGAGCGGTGCAGGATAAAATACGGTATCTACAGGGATAACGGGTATTCGCCCCTGTATTTTTTCGAGTGCTTTACGGTGGAATTTCTGAAGCTTATCATAGGTTGACATGGATATAAAAACACTGACTTTTTTCTCAAATTATTTCAATCATCATCAGAAAGCTCTCTGTGACGAATGGCAGGCCTTTCTCGGAGAGGGCTTTACCTTTGTGGAGACAGAGCCCGTTGAGGAGTTTCGGTCAAAAATGGGATGGGGAAAAGAGAAAATACCGTCCTATGTGCTTAGGACCTATGAGAGCGCCGAAAATGAAAAAAAAGCACAGGAGCTTGCCTTAAGTTCCGATCTTGTCATAATGGGAACAGCTCCGGAAAAGTATATAGAAGAGAGACTTAAACGGGACAGGATCATCTTCAGATATTCCGAGAGACCCTTAAAGGAAGGCTTTATAAAGTTTTTCATTCCGAGGCTTACAAAGAAATATCTCCATCTCCATGTGAGGAACAGGGATAAGAGGATATATATACTGGCAGCCAGTGCCTATACCGCATCGGATTACAAAAAGATGTTTAACAGTTATCCCGGAAAGTGTTATAAGTTCGGTTATTTTCCCAAGCATATGACCTATGATCCAAAGAAGCTCATGGAAAGAAAAAGGGAATACGCAAAAAAGACCTTCGGGGATGAAGATATTCCCACAATACTCTGGGCCGGAAGGATGTTAAGGCTGAAGCGCCCGGATCTTTGCGTAAAAGCCCTGCATGCCCTCAGAAAAAAGGGCTATGATTTCAGGCTGACCATGGTGGGGGAGGGACCACGGAGAGCCGGGACGGAGGCTCTGGTAAAAAAATACGGCATGGAAGATATCACCCGTTTTTATGATTTTAAATCACCGGATGAGGCTCTCAGTATAATGGCTGATCACAGGATATACCTTATGACCAGCAATTTTCTGGAGGGATGGGGGTCCGTGATATATGAAGCCTTAAATGCAGGCTGTGCCGCCGTGGTATCACATGCACCCGGTGCCGCCCCGTGGCTTGTCCGTCATGAAAAGACAGGACTGTTATATGAAAGCGGAAGTGTAAAAAGCCTTGAAAGACAGATCGAAAAACTTCTGAAGGATAAGGATAGGATCCCGGAATACGGAAAAAATGCTTATGAACAGATGGCAGAACTCTGGAATCCTAAGACTGCTTCAAAAAATGTCCTTACCCTTTATTCGGACCTTACAAACGGCAAAGATACAAGCATTAAGGAAGGACCCTGCAGTATCGCGGAGGAACTTGGGAATGACTGGTACAGGGACAGATGAGTAAAAAGATCGTTTATCTTATGGAATACCCCATAGATCTTCCGGGCGGCGGACAGATGTCTACGAAAACACTCTGCGAGGGTCTTGAGGGAAGTGAATACGTGCCGGTGGTGATCTGCCCGAAACTTCTGGCTCCCAAAAAGGATGCCTTTTCATTTAAAGTGGACGAATACCCCTCTTTTGAAAACAGGGAGGACGGGAAGGTAAAGAGGATCATCAATTTTATCCGAAGGCTCTTCTCTTTTTACGGACTGATAGTTAAGGAAGATCCGGACCTGATTCATGTATCCATGTCCGAATCCCTGATAACCTACGGATTTATAAGGGGTTTAAAAAAACTGAAAAGGATCCCTTTTATATATACGGACAGGGGACTGTGCTACGGATACAGGGCCCATTCGAAATTCTTTATGAAAAGGACCTTAAAACATGCCTCCGCCATGATATGCACCACGGACTATAACAGATCCCTGTGGGAAAAGGAGGCGCTTCCCGTAAAGATAAGGGTCATACCCAATACCATAAGCAGTGTCTTTGGTTCATATGAGGAAGATAAGAGAGCTATACTCAGGAAAGAGCAGGGTATAAAGGATGATGACTTTGTTATAGGCTTTGCCGGAAGGATCTCCGAGGAAAAGGACTGGGATCTTGTCCCCGTGCTTGTAAAGAGGCTGTGGGAAGAAGGGATCCGGTTTAAGGTGGCTCTGGTCATATCGGTATATGAAAAAAAAGATCTTGAAACGGTAAAGGGTATCAAAAAAGGGATAACGGATGTCATAACCGAAGATTCCCTGATATACATGCAGGATCTTTCGCAGGAAAAAATGTCCGACTATTATTATCTGCCCGATGTCTTTATAATGTCATCCTCCTTTGAAAGTTTCGGAAAGGCAGCGGTGGAAGCCATGAGCAGGAAATGTCCCGTGGTCTCCACAAGCGTCGGGGGACTCACCGAGGTCATCGGAAAGGAAGAGAACCTCTATACAAAGGATGACCTGACCAAATTTACAGAATGCATAAAACGACTGTATAATGACAGGAAGGAGCTTGAGAAGGACAGAGATTTCTTTTATGAAAGATACAGGGATAATTTTACCCTTGATGTCCATATTAAACGCCATATCAGGCTTTATGACGAGGTGCTTAAGTGATACAGACCAACAGACTTGACAGGGGATTTTATAAATACCAGAGGGAATTTGAAGACAAGGCTCTTGAAGTACTGAGATCGGGATGGTATATACTGGGTTCGGAAGTATCTTCTTTTGAGGAGAGCTTTGCCGCTTATACGGGCGCGGGATACTGTGTCGGTGTTGCCAGCGGGCTGGATGCCCTGATACTTGCCTTCAGGGCCCTCGGTATCGGAAAAGGCGATGAGGTCATAGTTCAGGGAAATACCTATATCGCAAGCGTCATGGGCATTACCATAAACGGTGCCACCCCCGTGTTTGTCGAACCCGATGAGTATTACAATATGGATCCGGAGAGGATAGAAGAGAAGATAACGGAAAGAACAAAGGCCCTCCTCGTGGTCCATCTTTACGGGCAGGCATCCGATATGGGAAGGATCCTTAAGATCTGCAGAGAGCATTCCCTAAAGCTTGTGGAGGACTGTGCCCAGTCTCACGGCTCATGCTTTGAAGGGAAGATGACCGGTACCTTCGGGGACATAGGCTGTTTTTCCTTCTATCCTTCGAAAAACATCGGCGCCTTCGGAGATGCCGGCGCCATAGTCACCGATGATGAAGGTATCGCAAAGGAGATCCGGATATTAAGGAATTACGGGAGTGAAGTAAGATATCACAACAAAACGGTGGGAATGAATTCAAGGCTTGATGAGCTGCAGGCCGGACTTTTAAGAGTAAGGCTTTCCCATGCGGCGGAACTTAATGATGAAAAAAAGGCCATTGCAAAAAGATATGATAAGGAGCTGGATAATCCCTGCATCATCCTCCCTAAAGTGCGTAAAGGCTGCGATCACATATACCATCAGTATGTGATCAGGGTTAAGGAGAGGGAGAGGTTCATGAACTACCTTAAGGAAAACGGAGTGGGGACGCTGATACACTATCCCATACCGCCCCATCTTTCCGAAGCTTATGCATATCTGGGAATGAAGAGAGGAAGCCTTGAGATAACCGAAAGGTACGCCGATGAGGTTCTGTCCATCCCGATGTATAACGGAATGTACAGTGAAGAACAGGATAAGGTCATAGAGGTGATAAATGAGTATAAAGGACCAGTACAGGATAATTGAATTCGGAGAATACGGAGACGAAAGGGGAAACCTTGTTGTTGCGGAATGCGGCGGCATAGATGTTCCCTTTGACGTAAAAAGGGTATTTTATATCTACGGAAGTGACCCCGACGTTATCAGGGGAAGACATGCCAACAAAAGAACGCATTTCGTGCTGATAAATGTTGCCGGTGCCAGCAAGGTTAAGATCGATAACGGAAAGGAAACAAGCGTTGTTGTGCTTGACAGGCCGAGAATGGGCCTTTATATCCCACCCATGTTGTGGAAGGACATGTATGATTTCACACCGGATTCGGTACTGCTTGTCCTTGCCAGCGAGCATTATGACGGAAATGAATATATCAGGGATTATGATGAATATCTGAGGATCCTGAAAGAGAGAGAGGAATAATGAGCAGAATATCCATAATCGTCCCCGTATACTACAATGCGGACACCCTCATGCTGTTATATGAGGACATGAAGAATAAGATACTCGGTAAGCTTCCGGATTATGAGATCGTATTCGTAGATGACGGCTCCGGGGATGACTCCTGGGAGATTATGAATGAGATAAGAGCCCTTGATGAGAAGGTTAAATGTGTAAGGCTTTCGAAAAACTTCGGGGAGCATGCGGCCATACTTGCCGGTCTTTCACACTGCACGGGAGACTGTGCCGTCACAAAACAGGCCGATCTTCAGGAGGATTCGGAGCTGATCCTTCGTATGTATGAAAGCTGGGAGAAGGGCAATAAAGTTGTCATTGCCGTAAGGGAAGAAAGAGACGATTCGGCGATAAAGAAATTCTTTGCAAATCTCTATTATCTGATAGTCAGGAAATTCATAGACAGAAACATGCCGGTGGGAGGATTTGACTGTTATCTTCTGGACAGACAGGTAATAAAGGTCCTTATGATGCTTGATGAAAAAAACTCAAGCCTTTCCCTTCAGGTCCTCTGGGTTGGTTTCAGGCCGGATCTTATCTATTTCCACAGGAAAGACAGGGAGATCGGGAAGTCCAGGTGGACTCTTGCAAAGAAATTCAAGCTTGTGGTTGACTCAATGATGAGTTTTTCCTATTTCCCCGTAAGATTTATGTCCTTTCTGGGATTTGTTTTTTCCATTATATCCTTTGTCTGGATAATAGGTGTGATAATAGAGAGGATCGTGGTGGGAACTCCCATCGCGGGCTGGGCATCCTTAATGTGCCTGGTGCTTTTTTCCGCAGGGCTAATAATGCTGATGCTTGGGATCCTGGGAGAATACATCTGGAGGACTCTCGACGCCTCAAGGAACAGGCCTCCTTTCCTTGTTGATACTGTTAACGACTCAAGGCGTGAAGACAAGTAATGACCGTGGATAATAAACAGAAACAGACAGGCCTTTTAAGCAGCTTTATTGAATACTTTTACGGGAATTTCGTGGTACTCCTCCTGGGGTTTGTTTCCCTGCCTCTCATCACAAGGGTTTTGCCCACGGATGAATACGGCAGGACCTCAATGTTTACCTCGGCCGTTTCCATAATCTACATTTTTGCCATTCTGGGTCTTGACCAGTCATACATCAGATTTTATTTCAAAGAAGGTGTTGACAAAAAGACCCTTATTTTACAGTGTCTTAAATATCCGGTCATCCTTATTCTCGTTCTTTCGGCGGTATACGCCTTTTTTTCGGGACTTTTCAACACCTTTCTGTTCGGTGAATCCTCACCGGATATAACCCTGCTTGTCATAGCATATACCGTAACCTCGGTATTTGAACGGTTTTTATTCCTGAATATCAGGATGGAGCAGAACGGAAAGCTGTATTCCAATCTCAATATCCTTTCAAAGGTTCTCTATATAGCCTTTATTTTTTTATTTGTTTATCTCATCGGCAGGGATTTTAAGGTTGTGCTGTATGCCCTGACCCTTCCCCTTGTGATCGTGACGGCGGGGCTTTTTATAAGATATTTCTTTGTAAGGCACAGGGAAAAGCACACGGCACATGATCTTACGGAGAGGGAGCTTCTTTTGTACGGCATACCCTTTGTCCCCATACTTTTAATGGAATGGCTTTTATCCTCAATGGATAAATGGTCCATAAAGATCTTTAACGGATTTTCCGAAACAGGGGTCTATTCCTCGGCCATGCAGATAATGACAATACTGCTTACGGTGAAGATAACCTATGTTGCCTTCTGGTCGCCCATCGCCATGAAAAAATATGAAAACGAGAGTGAGGAAAGCTGTAAGGCATTTTTTAAGGATACCTTTGACAAGGTTCAGTTCCTGTGCATGAGCGCGGCTTTTTTACTGACTCTTTTCAGGAGTCTGATAGTGCTGATACTGGGAGAGGATTACAGAGAGGCCGTAAGAGTCATCCCTTATCTGTCATTAATGCCTGTACTGAGCATCTTATTTGAGATGACAGGCCAGGGAGTTAAGTTCACCGGCAGGCTTAAGTATTTTAACTATGCCTCGGCAGCAGCCATCATCTGCAATCTCATAGGAAACACACTGTTAGTACCAAGGCTCTGCGGGACCGGTGCGGCACTGGCAACCGCGGTGACCTATATCGTTTATTTTTTCATAGGAACTTATTATTCAAAGAAATGTTATCCGGTGGATTACAGGCTTAAGGGGCTGATCATGTCCCTGATCCTGTATACGGTGTTTGCCTCCTATGCCACCTTTTTTCAAAATGCACCCGTATTTGTCCTTCTCGGGGCAGGTACCTTCATCATACACCTGATCATCAACAGGGATATCATGAAGGATCTTATTATCAGCCTGAAGGGGATCATTAAGCAGTTTAAGGAAAGATAAGGTATCCATGAAGACAGTTTTTGCGCTTTCGGTGACCATTGCCGTCATCCTGCTTTTACTGATCAAAAAAGAATACAGAATACGGATAATAACAGGATATACAGGGATACTCATCCTGTTCAATCTTGCCTATGATATTCTTCTCATAAAGAATACGGTGCCCTTTTACAGACCTTTTTCCCAGACCTATTATCAAAAGGAGTTTGCACAGGGGGGAGAGTACCCCGACAGTCTTCTGCCTCTTATCCTTAAGGGGAAGAAGATATATGTAAAGGACGATCCCTATACGATAGAGGAAGCCAAGGCAGAGGGAAAGGACTATCTGTATGCTTATTATCACGGGGTAAATCTCGTGAATTTTGCGAAGTTTTCGGGCGCAGAGGTGATAAAGGATGAGACCATGAATGATTCGGCCATCCCGGGGTCCTTACGGGAATCGGACTTTGAGTGCCTCGGAATGGCAAATGACATGTTCAGGTATACCTTCCTGATGAATGATTTCTGGGAGGAGCTTGGGAACTATTTTACCTATCAGTGGTACTATTACGATCATCTGGATCCGATATTTGCCTATGCGAACATATTGCCTGACAAAGGCGGAAAAGATGTCTATACTTCCGATGAACTTGTGATATTGTGGGATTCCTCACATGAAAGGGAGGAAGAGGATATTTATCTGATGACAAAGGAATATTATGATGACAGGATCAGAAAGGATCCTGAGAGTATTTCATCAAAACGGTAACGCGAAATGGAAATCTGGATAAGTAATCTTACGGATAATTTCACAGCGGAATATTTCATAAAACAGTTCCTGGTGATCCTTGCCATATTTCTGACGGGGATTATCATAAATTTTGTGTCCGGGTTTATGCGGGATACCATGATCTCCGTTTTGTGCGCTTTCCCCATGGGGCTTTCTCTGTATATCCTCTGCGGATATATGATCCTTGCCGCAGGGCTTTATATTTCGGTAAAAAAGATCCTTTTTATCGAGGCCGCATTCCTTTGCTTTCTGCTGCTTATCCGGTATCTTGCCGTAAAAGGAGAAACCGGTGCAAAAACAGGATTTTTTCCTTCATTACAGGCAAAGAAGATCCTTCCCGTCGTGCTGATACTTGCTGCCATGGCAGCGGTTTCTGTATCAGGGATCATATCCGTCAGCCTTTCAAACGATTCCATGTATTATTTCAATCTGTACCCCAAGGCCCTGGTAAATTACGGGGTATTAAGGAGAGAGTTTAATGTGATGCTTACGGATGTGGGGCTTGGAGCGGCCGTAATAGGGACTCTTCCCCATATGTTCGGATATAATGAAGGATTCGGAGTACTGACCTTCTTTAACTTAAATTTCATCTGCATATTTGCCCGGGCGGCTTATAACTGCGCCCTTAAGACCGGCAGGGGAAAAGGCTTCGGGGTTAAGGCTTCCCTGACCGTTACTCTCTTTCTTCTGTGTGCCATGCCGTTTATCATTATTTCCAAATGGGTAATGGCAAATGTATATTTTATGGAATATATGTTTATCTGCTTTTATCTGTTTTCGGAATTCTCAGCGGGGGAAACCGGAGAAACTATCCTTTCGTTTGCGGATTCCCTTAAAAAGGGCAGGATCACGGATGTCATACTGATATCCGTAATGGTGACCTCCATGTCATTTCTGAGGATGGAAGGGTCGATGATGTCCATCCTTTTCATACTTATAATCTCCATGATGGTATCCCTGCCGGATACGGAGCTTGCGGTCATACTTCTGTTACCCCAGATCCTTTTAAAGCTTTTGTATGATATAAGGATCTTTGTACTTATGGATATAAATGCACCATATACCTTCTTAACAAGGGAAAAAGCGGTTATAGAACTTGCCGCTCTCGTGCTGGTATTTGTTTACATCCTGTTTCTGAGGGGAAGATGGGGTTTTCTGAACAGACATATGGGCGGACTGATACTGTTTGGTCTTGTATGCGTCAATCTTGTCCTTTTCCTGCTTGACAGGACCCTTTACATAAATAACATGACTACCTTTATCCGCAATCTTTCAAACAGGTCAGGCTGGGGTGCTTTTCCGGTAACGGTCCTTTCCGTCGTGCTGGTAACTTCGGTCTGCAGGCTGACGGATAAAAAGCCTTTTAAGTTGAATGGAGCGGATCTGTTCGTTCTGGGATATATTCTGCTCACCTTTGCGGTCTGCTTTGCCAGAGGGAATGAGCTTCAGGAAAACATCGGGGATTCGGGCAACAGGGTTTTGCTGCAGATAGTTCCCATGACTGTGTTTGCCCTGTATATACATGTCCTTGATCTGATGACGGAAGGCTGACGGAAGGGCGCCTGTATACTTTTCCGCATTCCACTTCCGTTTCCTCGTACCCGTTTTCAAGCATATACTCCATAAAGGGTCCCGAGAGTTCGTTTTCATTGGGATAGGGATCGGCTTCGACATCTCCGCAGGTATCATAGGCCCCGTATTCATCATCAAGGATAAGAACCACATCCGGGATCCTTTCCGGATTCATTTCATAGTATTCCATGAGTCTTTCGCTTCCGATCATGTTGCGCCAGGTGGTCGGTGCAGCCACCCTGAGGTCGGAGCGAAGATATCCGAAGGGTAAGAGTTTTGATATGAGAAGATTTCTCTGCCCGCCTTTTGCACTGTCTGACATACAGTATTCATCTATGACCCTGATGATGCTTTCATAGGCTTCAAGATGTTCCTTTGTGGTAAGCAGCGATCTTGCCGGCCCGTCCGGTATCCTTTCGGTAAGCTCTTTAACAGGAGCATCCCTGTAGATATAGAACATCCTGTGAAAGATCGAAACCGAAGGTGTGATAAGGATCACGGCCAGGGCAGCGATCATACAGATCCTGTTCAGGATAAGGTTATTTTTGTTGCCCGAAAGATCTTTGATAAAATCCCGGATAAATATGAAGGCCGAAACCGAAGCGATAAAGTGTCCCATTGAAAGTACATATAAATATCCGTTTGAGGAATAGCTGTATACAAGAGAGAACAGCATTCCTCCCGCAAAAAGAGTAAAAAATGCGGAAAGATCGGGCTTGTCCGTGATAAAGAACAGGGGCAGGGCGAAGAGGCATACAGCCGTAAAAATGTATCCCGTATGGAAGACCGACACCGTCAGATCATAAATGAACAGGATAAGAGCGGCAAAAAAAATCCCGTACTTAAGGAAATACAGTCTGCCGTTTTTTATTTTCCTTCCGAAAAGGAGGGAGGTTAATATCAAAAGATAACCTGCATAGGCGGAAAGACCGTAGACCTCGTTGATGCTTATGAAGAACTTCTTAAGGGGATATATAAAACTTGTCCCGTGCTCGTCATCACTCAGTACATAAGGTATATTTGCGATAAAGTCAGGCAGGTTCACATTTCGGAACATGAAAATGAAGAAAATAAGTGCGGGAAGGGCTATTCCGAAAAGGGTGAATAAGAGTATCTCTTTTACCGTCTTTTTATCCGTCTTAAGGGAAAAGATCCGGTCAAGGGGGCCGGAAAAGAGGCATGAAAGGATCAGAAGAACAACCGTAAGAATATATCCGGGGGCCATGGTGGGAAGTGCAAGGACACTTACGGCATAATACACTCCTGCAGCAATGAGTCCGGACTTTTTGTCTTTAAGCTTTATATATGCGTATATGAGTAACATTGCCATCATATAACACTGGGTGGACAGGGTGTAATAAGACAGGGTGGCAATGTTTAAATGGCTGTAAAAAAGCATGCATACCGATGCCGGTAAGGCAATATGAAAGGAGGAGATCTTTTTTAACAGATGAAACATCAAAGCGGAATTTGCTAAGGAGAAGATCACGAAAAGTATCCGGAAAAAAAGGACTATCCCGTCGCTGCTTCCCGTTATTCCCATATAAAGGGAGAAAAAGGGCAGCAGTATCACCGAGGACAGTTGGGTGGGAAACCAGTCATTTTTGAAAATGGAATCTCCCCGGTAAAATCTGGCTGTGGTTGCAAGATAAAAGCTTTCATCCGACCAGCAGAAACTTAAGAAGCATCGTATGATAAGAATGATACCGGACAGAATAAATATCAGGACCGGAAGGTATTTTATGATATACCGTTGTTTCTCTTTAAACCGTGTCATAGGGCGTATCCTCTGGGATTTCGATAATCCGGGCGTTTTTACCATTTGCGTCCGTTTATGGTATAATGATAGCTGTGTATCATGTATAGATTTTAATGGGAGATAATCAGGGTGTCAATGACAGTAAATGCCGACGATCTGGGGCTTGATGAGAGCACAAGCCGGGCAATACTTGAAGCTTTTAAGAAAAATTACATAAGTTCCTCCACTCTCATGGTCAATATGCCCTATGCAGAGGCGGCTGCGGATCTTGTAAGGACTGAAGGGCTTGCGGACAGGATCGGACTGCATCTTAATATCACTGCGGGGGAGCCGTTAAGCGAAGGGATCAGGAACAACCCCCTGATATGCGGAAATGACGGCGTTTTCAATGCCGCCTTTTATCATACTACAAAATACAGGCTTTATATGGATGATCTTACCATCAGGCAGATAAAGGATGAATTCAGGGCCCAGATAGAAAGGTTTCTCTCCTTTGGATTTAAGGAGCTCCATATAGATTCCCATCATCATGTGCATACCAATTATCCCGTATACAGGGCTCTTAAGCAGTTAAGTGCGGAGTATGATCTTAAGTATGTAAGACTCAGCAGAAATATGTACCACGGGGGCAGTATCCCAAACAGGGTGTATAAGTTTTTTTATAACAAAGGAATAGAAAAGCTTTCGGAGGAACATACGGATCTTTTCGGCTCCTTTACAGATCTTTTTGCGTACATAAACGGAGATGAGAATGCTTTAAGGGCGCTCATTGATAAAAAAAACATAGAGGTAATGGTACATCCCATGTATAAAGACGGTATCCTCTATGATACGGACACGAAGATGGAAGATGAATGGAGGCTTTTATGTCACGCTCAAGGATAAATGAGATAACAAAATATATAATCCCGGTTCTTATAACCGATGTGCTTTTCTGCCTCATACTGTTTTCGAAGCATATTTATCCCTTCGGGGAGGAAACCATAGATTACTATGATATGGCACAGCAGATCGCCGCATTTTATTATCATGTCTATGATGCACTGCATAACACAAAGGCATGGTTTTACGATTTCTATACCGCCCTTGGCACCAATATGGCCATGAGCACCTCGGGCTGCAGCCATCTCTCGGTTTTCAATCTCTTCTTTCTCTTCATAAGGAGAGGATCGTTGCTTAAGAGCCTTTCCGTATTCCACCTTATAAAGATATCCGTGATGACTCTTACCATGTATATCTACGTACACAGATCCTTTAAGCTTTCCTATGCTTTCGAGGTAATGGTCTCCGTGGGATATGCCTTCTGCGGGTTTGTTCTGATGCTGTATATCACAAATCAGTGGATGGATATTGCCGCCCTTTTCCCGCTTCTTATGTATTTCTACGACAGACTTCTGAGAGAGGGAAAGGTCACGGGGTATACCGTGATGCTCACCCTCATAACCATAAACAGTTATTATCTGAGCTTTATGATACTTTTATTCCTGGTGCTTCTGACCGGACTCAACATCGCATCGGAAAGGATCTATGTAAAGGCTGAGGACAGGAGAAGATTTTACCTGATGGAGCTTGCAGCCGCAACCATACTGTCTCTCATGCTCTCCTCCTTTATAATGATACCACAGCTCACCCAGACCCTGTCCTCGGCAAGGTTCGGAAACGAAAGCGGAGGAAACGGGCTTTTTGCCATGTATAAGAACATTCTTGTCCAGGTATCGCCCGCGTATACCACAAGGTGGTGGTCCTTATACAATACCGCCCTTCTCTTTGCGGTCATCTTTGCAGGGATCATAAAGCACAGGAAAAACAGGAGGATACTGTTCTATACCTTTTCCCTCATTCTTATGATGTGCCTTGAGCTGTTTGTGGAGAGCATCAACCTGATATGGCATTTCGGATCCTATGTCCAGTATCCCATAAGAAACGGATTTATCATTTATTTTTCCCTGGCCTATTTAGCCTGCAGATTTTTTGAAAAAGATGAGAAGAACGACTTCGAAGTTCTCTCACTGTTAGGATTTCCGGCATCCCTGCTCATGTTTTTTGTTTTTGCCTTCATATACAGAAAGCACCCGGGTATGCCTGTAAGGAGCGTGTTCCATATAACCGCGGCTATGATGGCGGTAACCTTCTGTGTATATCTTGTTCTTCTCATATGGAAGAACGGAAAGCATTATTCCTTTATGATAATGATCTTTGCCGCCGAGATACTCTGTTATGGTTTTCTTATGTACGGAAAACCCGCATTTATCACGGGATACAGTGAAGAACCCGAACAGGACGGGGAATACATAAGGATATGCGAACAGCTTGCAGAGCAGTTTGACCTTGAGGCGGAGAGCATATACAGGATCAAAAATCCCGATGAAAGCCTTAATGCGAATTATCCCCTGGTGTTAAGAAGATCAGCACTTTCAAACTGGACGCATCTTGTGCCGAAGGAGATGCAGACGGATGCGGCCAAATGGGGATACAGCATACAGTTCACAAGACTTCTTGATTCGGGCGGAACTGCCTTTACCGATGCGCTTATCGGTGTAAGGGATGTAATAAGCCTTAAGGAACTGGATGAGGAGCTCTATGAAAAGAAGGACAGTGCCGAAGTGATAACGGATCATAAAACCGGTGAAAAGAGGACTTATTATCTGTACAGATGTAAATATACCCTGCCTTTTGCAATACCCGTATATGCAAATGCCATATTCGACTCCGAGATCGAAACAAGGGACATGGTCAATTACCAGAACCAGATCTACAGAGCCATGACGGGTGCGGATACCGGCGCCGAGCAGCAGATCACGGAATGGGTCATAAGGAATGACCAGCTGGTGGTTGACGATGATGCCCAGATAAAGACTGAGGTGATCACCGACGAAAAAACACAGTCTGCCGTTAAAAGGACTGTCCTGAGCCGTAATGTAAAGGGAAAAAAGGCAATGTATCTAAACTGCAGCTGCTATGATACCGAAGATAAGAACATCATGATAACGGTGGCGGACAGGGATAAGACCGGGATAGTGGAGATACCGGATATAAAAGATGAGGATAACGTGTATTATCCTTCGCATTTTAACAATAACGCGGTATATCTGGGAACCTTTGAAAACGAGACCGTAACGGTCATCGTCGACTGCAGGCTTTTGGAAGATGTTCCGGCGCAGCCCGTATACGTGTCGGAGCTGGATCTTAACAAACTGCGGATCCTCTGTGATTCCTACAGGGATCTTAATGAAGAGATACGGGTGGGAAAGAAGACCATAGAATTCTCCACCGATATAGAGGAAGAGACGGGAAGTGCGGTAATGCTGCTTCCGGTGGCTTATGACAAGGGCTGGGAGCTTAAGGTAAACGGAAAAAAGACCGACATAGCATATTCCTACAACGGCCTGTTCACCGCTATTCCCCTGTATTCGGGGATAAATACCATCAGGATGAAGTACACTCCCGACGGGATGGGACTGGGGATAGCAGTATCCGTTGCCGGGATCATTCTCTTTATGCTGTTTGTCCTGTTAAGGCATACAAAGAACAGCATGATAAGGGAAGAGGTGGATATCTTAAGCAGGGATGTTGAAGGCTGGCTTACTCCTGTCTGGCTCTTCGGATTTTCGATGCTTATCCTGGTGATGTATCTGATCCCCATCGGTTATGCATTGACACATCTGAGATAGAGGATAAGAGAAAGATGGAAAGAGGCAGAATAAAGAGTGATCTGATATACTCGCTTATCCTTAATGCGGCGGCATTGATCGTCTCCGTTTTATTATACTGCCCTTTTTTTGAGGAGAATGATGATGCCTTTATTGCCATGATCTCCGAGGGCGCATTCGGAAGCAGGGATCACCATCTGATATATGCGAATGTGGTCTACGGTAAGATACTGACCGCATTAAGTTCTCTGTTTTCAGGTGTCAGATGGCATTCGGTGCTTCAGTATCTGCTGATATTTGCCGCCATGACCCTGATGACCCTCTTCATATGCAGATATTCGGGCAGCAGACTGTTTGCCCTGCTTTTTACAGCTGCTTCTTTTTATGAGCTTTATGTGTCGCTTCAGTATTCAAAGACCGCGGCCTTTGCGGCTTCCGTGGGTTTTGTCCTGCTATTTCGTCAGGTACATGAGAAGGAAAAAGATACCGCGGGTATCATATCCGGATCCGTATTACTTACGGCTGCGGCCCTGCTTAGGGACAGTTCCTTTTATCTTGCGGGGATATTTGCCTTTGTGATCTGTATGACCGATCTGGCAGGCACCGTCTTTTCCTCCGGAAAAAGGGATGATAAAAAAGCCGGTCCGGGTGCCTTTTCGGACAGATTTCTGTCCTATGTAAGGGTGTTTGCTCCGGTCCTTACCATTATCCTTGTTCTTGTGTCCGTAAACAGGTGGTCCTATGAAAAGGATGAGGGCTGGAAGACTTTTACGGAATACAATGATAACAGGATGCGGCTTCTTGATTACAGATACGATCTTTTAGACATCACAAAGCATAAGGACAGTCTCTCAAAGGCCGGGATATCCGAAAACGATGCTCTTTTATATCTTACCTGGCAGTTTGGGGATGACGGTATATTAAGCAGTGAAAAGATGGAAGGGATCCTTGAAACGGGGACTATGAGGCCTGTGGATCTGTCAATGTTTAAGGGGTTTGCGGCAAATGTTTATAATGACTTTTTCAGACTTAACCCTCTCTGCCTGTTCCTGTTATTCGTTATCGTGGTCCTTATTTCCGGGGATTTCGTAAAAAGAAGGGGCCTGGTCCCGGCTATTTTCGTGCTTTGCCTCGAACTGTTTGTATTCTGCGGGATTTTGTTTTATTTTCACTACAGCGGAAGATGGACCCACAGGGTCGCCTACGGGGCAGCGCTCTCTCTGTGCGTGATGCTTACAGGGCTGTATGTTTCGGGATGTTTCGGGGAGAAGACCGTTAAGATCAAAGATCCGGACGGACCGGATAACACAAAACTTCTGATCCCTGTCCTTGTATTTCTGGCATTTGCGGATATATCCCTTCTTCTGGGAAACCGGTTCGATCATAATGCCTATAAGAGGGAAGAGCCCGATTACAAGGCATTTTACGGATATGTCGCCGACAATGCGGACACTCTGTTTGTGGCGGACACCTTTACTTTCCAGAATGCATATGTTTATGATATTTTTACCGCATATCCGGAAGGTTTCCTTAAGAATTATGTTACCACCGGAAGCTGGTTTGTAAATTCACCCATCACCAAAGAAATAACGGGAAGGTTCGGGTATAAGAATCCCTTCGATGCCCTCTGCGGTGATGATGAAAATGTTATCCTTGCGGATAATCTGTATCCGGAAGAAAAGCTTGAATTCATAAATGAACATTACGGTGAAGATCATTACCTGTCAGAGCAGGGTGAGATAAACGGTATCAGACTTTACGGGATACATAAAAAACCGGAGTGATCAAGAGGAAGAATATGAATGCATTAAATATCCTGCTTATAATCATATGGGGACTGGTCATACCTTTTTTTGCCGGGATGATTCCGTCTTATCTGCTTTCCGGCGGTAAAGTAAAGAATGTAAGCATATCCGAAAACTTCATGTTCGGATTTCTTATGTACCTTGCCGTATTTTATGTTCCTGCTTTTCCCATGATAATGTTAAAGCTTCCCTTTGTTTATCTGAAGATCACGTGGATCCTTTTTATCCTTCTCCTGTTTTTCTTCTCACTGTGGCTGACCTTTAAGGACGGACCGGAAAAGTTTTTTTCATCCTTTGTAAGGACCGGGGGTGAGAATGTCCTGTATATATTTGCGGCCGCCGTCCTGCTGATATTTTCACAGACCCTTCTTCCGGGACTCCGTATGCATATGGACACGGACGATTCGAGATTTATAGCGGAGGCGCTTGAGACCTTCGAAAAGGGAACCATGCTTTCGTATAATCCCATAACCGGTGAATATCTGGATGCGCCTGTGGGGGAGATGCTAAAGGACTTAAGTTCCCCCTATCCCATATTTGTGGCGCTGTTAAGCTGTCTTTTCAGGCTTCACCCGGCAATAACGGCTCATACGGTCCTTCCGTTTCTTCTGATCCCATTAAGCTACGTTACCGTATACAACGTGTTTAAGCTTTTCCTTAAAAAGGATGCCGTAAGCCTGGGTCTTGCCCTTATTTTCTCGGCCCTGATCAATTTCTTTTATTTCGGGAGCAAATCCTCGGCAGGATATGTGCTTCTTGAGATAATCTGGCAGGGAAGGTCCATCGGCGCAATGATCATGATACCGGCAGCCTGGTATGCCCTGTTAAGGCTTTTACAGGACGAAGAGTTTTATTTCGGACATTATTTTCTTTTGTTTATTTCAGGCCTTTCCGCGATACTATTAAGCGGAACCACTGCGATGCAGTTTATGTTTCTTGCAGCGGCCTTTCTTCCCGTCCTTCTGATCAAGAGGAAGTCGCCGGGTCCCGCGGCAGGGGTGATCATTGCCTGTATACCCTGTGTCATCGGGCTGATAAAGTACTATATCTTCAAGTGATCTGATAAGGACAGAGAAAAGACAATGAAGGATATCATCATAAACATCATTCATCTGAATAATGAACTGACTTACGGAAATATGTACATGGGGCTTTATTTTCTCGCCCTTATATTTCTTGCCTTTGTCCTGAAGGACAAAAGATACAGGAATGCCATACTGTGGCCTTCCCTGTGCCTTCTTTTCTTTGTGTATGTAATACTTCCCGTATTCAACTTTCTTGATTACAAATACATAAAAAAATACATCCTGGGGTGGGACATGAATTACAGGATGGTGTGGCTTTTGTTGGTTGTTCCGGTTATAGCGCTTTTTCTGTCGCTGCTCATTAAAAGCATTGAAAAGAGAAACGAAAGGATCGCGGCGGCACTTCTTCTGATCCCGGTCATCTTTTTCTGCGGACAGTTCAAGATCAACGGAACGGAGTTTGCAAAGGCGGAGAATCTGTATAAGCTCCCCCGGGCTCTTCTTGATATATCGGATACGGTCCTTTCGGAAAAGGATGAGCCAAAGCTTTTAGTTCCCTATGAGACAGCTCATGTATTCAGACAGTATTCGTCCGATATAAAGCTCTTATACGGCGAGGATGCGACTTATGGAAGGGTAAAGCCCGCAGCGGAGGAACTTGTGGCGGTATGTAACGAGATGACAAAGGAGGTTCCGGATCTGTATTTCATAAATGAAGTGGCAGAAAAGAACGGGGTTGATTATATCATCTTTGATGCGGCCTACCACCGTTTCGGAGGGCAGTCCGTGAACGTATATGATTACAGTCCGGATCCGGATTATATAGGAGACCGGAGCGTTGCGGTAAGCGAGAACCGGATCCCCTATATCGACATGCGGGATGAGGAAAAAGAGAGCATACACTGGGATCTTTCGGAGTTCGGACTTTCTTATGAGGGAACTTACGGACAGTATCTTCTGTACAGGTATGACAGGGATTTGTTAACGGGTGCCGGTTCTGATACGGGAATAAGCACCGGGACTGTCGGTGTCAGGGAAGATACGGATTTTGGAAACGTCATAGTTGAGACCGGGGTGGATGAGTTCAATGACCTGGGATTCAAACATGGCGACAGTCTGGATGTAAGGTTCTCAAACGGCTATACCCTTGAAGACATCCCTTATTACTCGGGGTACTATAATGCTGCGGGAGAACCGCTTCTGGTTGAATTCATGGGAAAGGAGATCGTGGCTGCCATCAATTACGGATCGTTATGGTCCGAAGCCGGTCTGTCGGAGGGTGATACGGCGGAGATCTCTCTTAATGAGGCCGGAAAGTACCTCGATATACAGAATGCCCTTGATATAGCTTATACGGACGACAGAAACGACTATGACAGCGATGTGGTTTTTGCGAATTTCAGAAGCATAAATGCCGGAAAACTTAAGGAGAATATACTCTGCCGCAGCGCCTCGCCCTGTGACAACAAACATAACAGGGCGCGTTACTGCGATGATCTTGCAGAAAAAGCGGGCATAGGACTGATAGTGGATCTTGCGGATTCCCATGAGGAGATAAAGGGTTTTATGAGCGCGGATGACTTCGATTCTCCCTGTTTTGCTTCCCTATATGAAAGAGACGCAGTGATACCCGTGAATCTGCAGGTAAACTATAAAACGGATGATTTCAGGAAAAAGATCACGGAGGCCTTCCGGATAATGAGCAGAACCGACGGGCCTTATCTTATACACTGTGTTGAGGGAAAGGACAGGACCGGATTTGTATGTGCGCTCCTTGAATGTCTTGCGGGAGCTTCCTATGACGAGATCGTTTCGGATTACATGGAATCCTATATAAACTATTACGGGCTGGATCCCTCATCCGAAAGGGAGAGGTATGACACCATTTTGGATAATAACCTCGTTCCCATGCTTAGATTCATAGCAGGTGCGGAGGAGAATGCCGATATTACAGCCATCGATCTTGTATCCGGTGCCGAAGCATATCTGCTTGACGGCGGGATGACCAGGGAAGAGATCGAAGCACTTAAAGAAAAACTCTGCGGACCTGAAGGCTGACATGATGGCTGAAAATCGCGATCATTGCTTTTTTTATCACAAAATGTTACAATTACCATGAACTATGCTTTGAGAGGAGTAGAGATGAGGACATATCTTGTAACAGGGGGAGCGGGTTTTATCGGCTCCAATTATATCCATTACATGTTTGACAAATATGATAAGGACATCCGTATCATAAACGTTGATGCGCTTACCTATGCCGGAAATCCCGAGAATCTTAAGGATATCGAGAAGAGGGATAATTATGCCTTTGTAAAAGCCGATATCTGTGACAAGGATGCCATAGAGAAGATATTTAAGGAAAACGATATAGACAGAGTGGTCCATTTCGCAGCGGAAAGCCATGTTGACAGGAGCATAAAGGATCCTGAGGTCTTCGTACGCACAAATGTACTGGGAACCGCTGTAATGCTGAATCAGGCCAAGGCTGCCTGGGAGCTTCCCGACGGATCATTTATGAAGGATAAAAAATTCCTCCATGTTTCAACGGATGAGGTGTACGGTTCATTAAGTGAGGACGGAGGATTCTTCTATGAGACCACTCCCTATTCCCCTCACAGCCCCTATTCAGCAAGCAAGGCCGGGTCCGACATGTTGGTAAAGGCATATATGGATACCTACGGATTCCCTGCAAATATAACCAACTGTTCAAATAATTACGGACCATACCAGTTCCCGGAAAAACTGATACCGCTCATGATCAACAATGCTTTAAACGGAAAGAAGCTTCCGGTATACGGTGACGGAAAGAATGTCAGGGACTGGCTTTATGTTGCCGATCACGCCAAGGCCATAGATATGGTTCAGGAAAAGGGCAGACTGTTTGAGACCTATAATGTGGGCGGCCACAATGAAATGCAGAATATTGAGATCGTTAAGATCATCATAGAGACCCTGAATGAAATGCTTCCCCCGGATGATCCGAGGAAAGAGCATATCAATACGGATCTGATAACCTATGTGGAAGACAGGAAGGGACATGACAGAAGATATGCCATTGCTCCCGACAAGATAAAGAATGAGATCGGATGGGAACCGGAAACTTCCTTCAGGGAAGGCATAAAGCTCACCATCAGATGGTATTTTGAGCATAAGGAATGGATGGATAACGTAACAAGCGGTGATTATCTGGATTATTACAGATCGATGTATAAGGAATGACCGCCTGCCGGAAAGATCTTAAGAGCCGGTATGTTTATCACATTACGGAGGAATAAATGAAGGGAATAATACTTGCCGGAGGTGCGGGAACAAGACTGTATCCGCTCACCAAGGCAATGTCAAAACAAATGATGCCGGTATATGACAAGCCGATGATCTATTATCCGCTGTCTACGCTGATGTTAGCCGGGATCAGGGAAATACTGATAATATCAACACCAAGGGATCTGCCGTTATTTAAGGAGCTTTTGGGAGACGGAAGCAAGCTTGGGATGCACTTTGAATATGCGGTTCAGGAATATCCCAGAGGCCTTGCCGATGCTTTTATTATCGGGGAAGATTTCATAGGAAAAGACTCCGCAGCTCTTATACTCGGGGATAATATCTTCTACGGGCAGAGTTTTACAAGAATATTACAGAGGGCCGTATCGAGAGAAAAAGGCGCCACCATATTCGGGTATTACGTAAAAGATCCCAGGGAGTACGGAGTTGTGGAATTCGATGAGGAGGGAAAGGCCGTATCCATCGAGGAGAAACCCGAGGTTCCGAAGTCTAATTACGCAGTTCCCGGACTCTACTTCTATGACAATGATGTTGTGGAGATAGCGAAGAATATCAAGCCGTCTGCCAGAGGAGAACTGGAGATAACGACGGTGAACAATGCCTATCTTGAAAAGGGACAGCTCTATGTGGAGACCCTCGGGAGAGGATTCGCCTGGCTTGATACGGGCAATCACGAAATGCTTCTTGAAGCCGCCAATTACGTAAGGACAGTCCAGAAGAGACAGGGTCTTTACATAGCCTGTATAGAAGAGATCGCATACAAGAAGGGTTTCATTGACAGCGATATGCTTATGGAACTGTCAAAGAGCCTGAACAAGACAGAGTACGGAAAGTATCTGGAGGATATAGCCGGCGGATTATAGGAAGAGGGAGCCTTGATCTGCCGTTCCGGTCATGGCCGGAATAAAGTGAATGGGAAGTAACGGGGATTTTTTATTCACGGATTGATAAGGGGAAAGATAATGAATAAGGATAAGAAAATGCACAACGGCAAGGGTGCCGTTGAGTGTAAACCCATCGAATGGGATCAGTATCGCATCAGTAAGGATACGGAAGGATCCGCAAATAAAAAGGATAGTTCAAAGTCTGTAGTTGATGCTTCAAAACCGGAAGGAACAAAGGGGCAGGGAATAAAAGTCTCGAAGCAGGAATCGTCAATAGACGGATTTACCGCCGAGTTTGAGACAAATATAATCAATTCCACTCTGATGCAGGATGAAAACCTGTTCATCGAGGCAGCGAAAAAGGACAAGAGTCTGGCAGAGAGTTCCGGATCCTCAAATGTTTCGCCGGAAGCGGTAAAAGCCCTTAAGGAAACTGCAAAAAAACCGGATGAAAGCAAGTTCACCGATACATATCTGAAATCCCCCGAGGAAAAGATATCAGAAAAGCTTTCAAATATCGGAAAACCGGATCCTGAAAGCGAACCCCTTACCTCAGATGTCATGAAGGCAAGGAAGGCGGTCAATGACAAGATCATCATTCGTTCGGAGGAAGTAAAGAAGAACGGGGATCCCGGAAAAAAAGCAAAGTTCAGGAAGAATTCCGGGGATGATACCGACGGGTCGCAGGAGACCATCGAAAAAACCGATGAATCCCAAAAAGACAGGGAGAATCTGAAGAAAGACGGATACGGCAGGGAAAACCGGGATCATCCTGCAGGTTATTCATCGGATTTCAGGAAGAATGCCGGTGAATGGAAGCGGGACAACGGATCCGCGGGAGAACCGGATACGGTCATCGACGGATTTTTCAGGCGCTTTTCGGTTCTGCAGTGGGCCATGATAGGAATGGCGGTGCTCATCTTTGTCACAGCCGTTATGACGAGTGCCGTTTATGCGGACTACAGAGGCGAGCAGAATAAAGCCAGGGCTCTTGAAAGCCTTAAGAGATATGATGCGCAGGAGGAACAGATCCTTGAATCCGTAGAAGAGATAGAACAGCCGGAAGCGGCACAGGAGCCCGAGGAAGTGGAGTTAAAGGCAGTTAATCTCGTTCTTACCTCGGTTGAAAAAGATCTGAAGATAAAACTCGTTGATGACGAGGATATTCTGATAAAAGAAGTTCCCTGGGGCGTTACCGTATCGGACGATAAGGGAAACAGCTCGGAAGAACATGATGATGATGAGGACGGGGTTATTCACCTGACGGATATGTCGGCAGGGGATTATTCCGTGGAACTCATTCCCAGCGATGCGCTTTCCGGATTCATCCTTCCTCCCGCGAAGCAGGTATGCTCCGTAAAGGCTACGGTGGAATATAAGGTTATCGCAAATATTAAAGAGGAGATAAGGTCCGAGAAGGAAGTCAATGCAGCTGCCGAGGATGCAAACGGCAACCAGGCAGCCGATGTGGAAACAGGAACAGCCCCCACGGATACCGTGGAGTGGTGTGAGTCCACAAAGACGGCTAACGGTGAGGAATTTATAGAGGCTGTACCGGATCTTACAAAGACCGCCTCCATAAAAAAAGAGAATCAGCTTCTTGCGGCTCTTGATATCATCAAAGCCTCGGCGGACAGAAATATAGGAAAAAGAACGATATTCGGACTTCCGGTTCTGCTTGTGGATGCCGGTCAGGATGCGCCTGTCGGAGAACCCGGAAATGAAGATGACAATACATTGGACGATACTTCTGAGGAACCGACACCGGAACCGACGCCGGAGCCCACACCGGAACCGACGCCGGAGCCCACACCGGAACCGACGCCGGAGCCGACGCCTGATCCCACACCGGAACCGACGCCTGATCCCGTGCAGATCACTCTGTCGGATATAAGCGGTCCCAAAGAGGTTTTCGCAGGATCGGAAATACAGTTAAGCGTTACGGTCACTCCGGCGGGAACCCCCATAACATGGTCAACCGAGAAACCTGCCTATGCGGGCGTGGACCAAAGCGGCAAAGTATCGGGAATAAGACCCGGAACGGTAAAGATCACGGCAAAGGCCGGGGATGTTACAAAGACATATGAGATAAACGTTGTATTAAAGCCTGAGGATAACAGCTTAAGGATAGAAGGAAACACAACGGTGGCAGCAGGCTCCACCGTAACCCTTAAAGCTGTGGCCGTTCCCGCAGATACGGTGGTAACCTGGGCATCGGCCGATGCGTCAATCGCGGCCGTCGATCCCTCAACGGGCGTTGTAAGCGGTATAAAAGCAGGGACGGTTGCCATTACCGCAGCCGGCAACAACGGCAAGACCGCTTCCGTTAACATCACGGTAACAGCCGGACAGTATGCGGATACCGCACAGTTATATGATGCAAACAAGAATCCGCTGTATGTAAGCGACAACGGGACCTACAGGCTGGCCAAATATGCGGATTACATAAGCGGAAATTTCAGCAAGTATTACAGAAAGGCCGAGAGCTTCCTGTATACGGGCTGGCAGACCATAGATAATGTGACGTATTATTATAAGAGCGACCATACCTATGTTACCGGACCGCAGATCATACAGGGTGTTTCCTATAACTTCTCGGATAACGGAGCTTTAGCCCAGGGATCGGGCACCCTCGGTATCGATGTATCAAAGTATCAGCCCAGTATCAACTGGTCATCGGTAAAGGCATCCGGAATTGACTTTGTTATAATCCGGTGCGGATACAGAGGTGCAAGTACGGGAGTCCTCATTCAGGATCCCTGCTATATATCCCATATAAAGGGCGCCAAGTCCGTAGGACTTAAGGTCGGGGTCTATTTCTTCTCGACGGCTCTCAATGAGACCGAAGCCGTGGAAGAAGCTTCCATGTGCGTTGCCCTTGCTTCGGGATACGGAGTGAACTATCCCATATTCATAGATGTGGAATCAAGCTCCAGACCCGGATACAACGGGCTGTCTGCCGCACAGAGGACCCAGAACATAAAGGCCTTCTGTCAGACCATAAGATCCGCGGGCTATTCTGCGGGAGTTTACGCGAATAAGACCTGGCTCTCAAGTTATATGAATGCTTCGGAACTTTCGTCATATAAGATATGGCTTGCACAGTACAGCGCAAGCGGGCCTACCTACGGCGGCAAATATGATCTCTGGCAGTTTACCTCAAGGGGATCCGTAGGCGGCATCAGCGGAAATGTCGATATGAACAAGAGCTTTTTGGGATATTAGACAAAAAAACGGAAAAGGAACGGAAAAATGAGCAAGATCACTGTAGAAACATGTCATATAGAAGGACTCAAGGTCATCACCCCCAAAGTGTTCGGTGACAAGAGGGGATATTTCATGGAGACATATAACTATAATGATTTTAAGGAGGCAGGCATTGACCTGGAATTTGTTCAGGACAACCAGTCGGCATCCGTAAAAGGTGTGCTCAGAGGTCTTCATTTCCAGAAGGAACATGCTCAGGACAAGATAGTAAGGTGCATAAAGGGTGAGGTCTTTGATGTGGCCGTTGATATAAGAAAAGGTTCAAAGACCTTCGGGCAGTGGTTCGGGGTAAGGCTTTCGGAGGAGAACAAGAAACAGTTCTTCATCCCCAAACACTTTGCCCATGGTTTTCTGGTGCTGTCGGATTATGCGGAATTTGCCTATAAATGCACGGATTTCTATCATCCCGAGGATGAAGGAGGGATCATTTACAACGATCCCGATATCGGCATAGAATGGCCTATATCCGGTACGGATGAACTTATCATTTCCGATAAGGACACAAAATGGCGAACGCTCAGAGAGACGGTCTGCTGAAACCGTATATGAGTTAAGCCTGTAAAGCGGGAACTGTATGAGAAAGAAAAAGAAAATACTGATAGTGATATCTGCAGTGGTTATATTACTTAATCTGTATATAATCATTCATCATAATCCTTTAGATAATGCCACACAGGAGTTGATCAAAAAGATTTTCTCCTGTGTTGTTTTGGATATTATCTATCTGATCCTTTATAAGTCCTATGACAGGATATTTATGCTTCCCACGGAGCTTTACCAGAACAGGATGCTTATCTGGAAGCTTGCAAAGAATGACTTTAAGACCAGGTATGCAGGGTCGTATCTCGGTATTTTCTGGGCCTTTGTCCAGCCTGTCATTACCATAGTCCTTTACTGGTTCGTGTTTGCCGTGGCTCTTCCCCAGAGAGCCGCAGCCGTAAGGGGAGGAATACAGATTCCATATATCCTTTGGCTGATCGCGGGCATAGTGCCCTGGTTCTTCTTTTCGGAGGCACTGGCAAGCGGGGCCGGCTCCCTTCTTGAATACAATTTCCTGGTAAAAAAAGTGGTCTTTAAGATCAGCATACTTCCCATCATCAAAATAGTATCCGCACTTTTCGTACATGTCTTCTTTATAGTGTTTGTTCTGATACTGTACTCCTTCTATGGTCTGTATCCGGACATTTATGCTCTTCAGATAGTGTATTATTCCTTCTGCATGTTTGTTTTCGTGCTTGGATTAAGCTATATAACCTGTTCCGTGATGGTTTTTTTCAGGGATCTCGGACAGATCATAAACATAATCCTTCAGGTGGGGATATGGGCTACTCCCATCCTGTGGAATATCGATACCATACCCGCAAAATATCACATCATTTTTAAGATAAATCCCATGTTTTATATCGTGCAGGGCTACAGGGATGCTCTCATAAATAAGATATGGTTTTTTGAGAATTTTTACTGGACGGCATATTTCTGGATACTGACTGTCTGTATCTTTGCCCTGGGTGCGCTTATCTTTAAGCGCTTAAAGGTGCATTTTGCGGACGTATTATAGAGGAATTGACATGGAAGAGACTGCAGCTATAGAGATAAAAAATCTTACCAAGATATATAAGCTCTATGACAGAAACAGGGACAGGATCAAAGAGGCCCTTCACATCGGAAAAAATATCCATTGCAGGGAGCATTATGCCCTAAATAATGTCAACATGACGGTAAAAACCGGTGAAACCGTCGGAATAATCGGAACCAACGGCTCCGGAAAATCCACGATACTTAAGATAATAACGGGAGTTCTTAACCCCACCTACGGTGAAGTCCGTATCAACGGAAGGATATCGGCCCTTCTGGAACTTGGTGCCGGCTTTAATATGGAATATACGGGGATAGAAAACGTATATTTAAACGGCACCATGAACGGCTTCTCCGAAAAGGAGATCGATGAAAAGCTTAATGATATACTTGAATTTGCCGATATAGGGGAATTTGCGGATCAGAAGGTGAAGACCTATTCGAGCGGAATGTTCGTGAGGCTGGCTTTCGCGGTTGCCATAAACATAGATCCGGAGATACTCATAGTGGATGAGGCTCTTTCCGTAGGTGATGTCTTTTTCCAGAATAAATGTTACAGAAAATTCGAAGAGTTCAAGAAACAGGGTAAAACCATTCTTTTTGTAAGCCATGATCTGTCCAGCATTGCCAAATACTGTGACCGGGTGGTTCTTTTGGAAAAGGGATCAAAGATCGGGGAAGGTTCTCCCAAAGAGATAATAGACATGTATAAAAAGGTCCTGGTGGGCCAGCTTGACAAACAGGTTGATACGCATAAGAGCGAGGGCTTTTTAAGCGGCGAGACCTGGAAGAGCAGAATGAAGCTCAATCCCAATAAGGATGAGTACGGCAGCGGGCTTGCGGAATTTGAAGATTACTGCGCCTATGACAGATCCGGCGAGATAACCAACACCATAATCAAGGGCGAAGAGTTTACCATCAGGTTAAAGGTCCGTTTCTTTGAGACCGTCCAGGATCCGATCTTTGCGGTTTCATTTAAAAATATGCAGGGAACCGAGATAACCGGTACAAATACCATGTTTGAAAAGCTTACCACGGGAACTCCGGGCCCCGGGGATGTAATGGTTGCCACTTTTACACAGAAAATGAGTCTTCAGGGCGGAGAATACCTTATCTCCTTAGGATGCGTAGGCTACAGGAACGGGGATTTTACCGTATATCACAGACTTTATGATATTTTTAACCTGACGGTTATTTCGGATAAGAACACTACCGGTTATTATGACATGGATTCGGTTGTCACTGTAAGGAAGCTTGAAGATGGCGAAAAATGAAAAAACGGAAAAGATAGGAAATGTGCTTCTTGACCTTGAGTATTACAAGGGGGAGGATCTTTATTCCGAGGGAATAAATGAGGATATCCTGCTACAGTACGTGAAGGATTATCCGCAGGAAAAATATGACGAGCTGATATTCGGATCAAGATCCTGGTCGGTGATGTACCATCTGTCCCATACCAGAGAGAATATCGTATCTTTTCTTGACATAAAAAAGGATGCTAAGGTGCTTGAGATCGGTGCGGGCTGCGGTGCGGTCACCGGGGCACTGTGCGCAATGGCTGAAAGTGTCACCTGTATTGAACTCAGTAAGAAGAGAAGTCTCATAAATGCATTCAGGCACAGGGATGCATCAAATCTGGCCGTTATCGTCGGCAATTTCGAAGACATAGAACCACATATAGATGAGCAGTATGATTTTATAACCCTTATAGGGGTGCTTGAGTACGCGGAGAGCTATATTAACAGCGATACTCCCTATCATGACATCCTGAGAAGGATAAAAAGACATTTAAAGCCCGGGGGAAAGCTTGTGATCGCCATAGAGAACAAATACGGGCTTAAATATTTCGCAGGATGCAGGGAAGATCATACCGGAACCTATTTTGAGGGAATAGAGGGTTATCCCGGTACCACAGGTGTTAAGACTTTTTCTCATGACGGTCTGAACACTCTTTTGAAGGAGACCGGCCTTTTCGGGAGATTCTATTATCCCTATCCCGATTATAAGCTCTGTCACAGTATCTATTCCGATGAATGGCTTCCGGGTATCGGTGAGCTTAACAGAAATATCAGGAATTTCGATAATGACCGGGTGATCTGTTTTGACGAAACAGCAGCTTTTGACGAGATAATAAGGGAAGGAAGGTTTTGTGAGTACTCAAATTCCTTCCTGGTCATAGCCGGAAATGAAGAGGTTAGGGAAGACGGCCCGAAAGACCCGGGGAAAAATACAGAAGAACACATAATATATGCCAAATTTTCCGATGAGAGAAGTGAAGGCTACAGGATCGCAACAGTGGTATCTCTTACGGAAAACGGAGAGAGAACCGTATGCAAAAAAGCTCTTTCATCCCTTGCAGACAGCCATATTGAAGAGATGTCGGGCCATTACGGTCATCTGCTTGAGAAGTACGGTGACAAAGGTGCTCTCCCCGTCAGATGCCATAAAGACGCAAAGAACGGGGAAGGAGGCCTTAAGAGGCTGTATTTTGAATATGCAGACGGGATAAGTATGGAAGAGTATCTTGACAGACTGGATTCCATGAAGAGATACACGGAAATGCACAGTCTGATCTTAAGATACAGGGATATACTGACTGAGGCAGAGAAGAAAAGGGAAGCAGAGGAAGATCCTGACGGGGATGATGCGGTTCTTAAGGAGATCTTCGGGGATATGGCCGAAGGACCGGGAGCTTCGCAGGATGTTTCGGATGTCGATCTGATATTTGAAAACATAATATTCGATGACGAAAAGGGACCCGAGGGACCCTGGAGGATCATAGATTACGAGTGGACCTTTGACGGAAGGATCCCGGTAAGCTTTATCATGTTCCGTGCCCTGTTTTATTATTTCAGACATAGGGAAAACTGTGGATTTGCGGGGTGGCTTAAGGATGAAGGCATTGATATATATGAAGAACTCGGAATAAGCACAGAGGATAAGGAATTCTACACTTCCCGTGAAGAAAGCTTTCAGCTGTATATAAAAAGAAATACCGTATCCTTTGAGATCCTGCATGAGATAATGCCCGTTTCCACGCTGAACTTTTCGAATATGGTAAAAAAGAGTCTGAGAGGAAAGAATCTGAGGACTCCCCAGGTATATCTGTGCCGGGAGGAGGGAAAAGGGTTTGCGCCGGAAGATATAATAAATGCGCTTGGAGATCATAATGAGGAGGACGATTCCATAACCCTCTCCATAGATCTGGATCCGGAGATAAGAGAGGTCAGGATAGATCCGGTTGAATGTGAGTGCATGATAAAAGTGTTAAATGCAGAATTAATAAATACCGAAATAACGGCCGGTACCTCCGGAAAGATCGACAGATATCTGATGAACGGATATCATATTTCCGATTCGACCTTTCTGTTTGAGCACAAAGATCCGCAGCTTGTCTTTTTCGGACTGCCGGAGACAAAAAAGACTCTCCGTGTAAGCTACTGCGTCTCTTACGTGGATGAAAACCTGTCGCAGGATCTGTACGGAATGCTCAGAAAACTGAGGAAAAAGGAGCAGGAAGAGCGAAGAGGCACTATTATTAAAAGAGGGTTTAATAAAATAAAAACGCTTGTTAATGGACCCGTAAAAACAGATGATGACATCTATCCGGGTTTCATATGCAATATAAGGAAACCGGTCTGATAAATATCCGGACCGTAAGAGAGGATCATGAGCATATTTGATACAAAGAAGCTGCACGGACTGTATGGCAGAGAGCTGTTAAAACAGAAGGATCCGTACGAATATCATGTCAGATACGGTGAGATCACAGACGACAGAGGGATAAGATCGGATAATGCCCCTCTGTTTTATGATTATGATGAAAATGATCCCCTGGTAAGGGACTTAGGCAGGATCTTTAACGACTTAAATATCCGGGGATACAAAAAGGACGGAAAAGAATACCTGATATTTATAAAGAATGATTCGGAAGTATCGGCCGGGTTTATTACCGGAGCCATGAAACCGGAAGATAAAGGCCTTACTTATTTCGATCATGATCACATCTTTAACGGGAAGAGGATCGCCCCTTTTTTAAAACCTGATCCCGCCTATGATACCTTTATGCATTTCAATTACATTAGGGATGTTTTCTTCATTGACAGGGAAACTGCCCTTGAAGCCCTTGAGGAGACCGGACCGGTCATGGGAGAGGACTGTCTTCCCGATGAGAACGGAGCGTGGGACAGGGCATTTGCGGAGCTTTTGTTCCTTCATTACTTTATGGAGAAGGGGCTTGTACGACATGTTGAAAAGACGGCTCTTCACATAAGGATCAGGGAGGAAGATATCCGCGGATATGAAGAAGAGGATGATGATGCAAAAAAAAGCCCTGAAAGAGCGATCCACCGAATGTATTATGAAAAACACCGGGCGAAGGACATCCTCAGGGCCCATGAGAAACTGAGGGCAAAGGCCGGATATGCAAAAGACATGGAAGAATACAGGGTTTCGGTGATCATTCCCTCCAAAGACAACAGCAGCTTAATGAAAAAATGTCTGGAAGGCTTTTTAAATATAGCTGAAAAGGGCAGGATAAAACTGCAGATAATAACAGTCGATAACGGAAGCCGGGAAGAAGAACGGATTAAAATAACGGAAGATATCGAAAAATTCAATTACGAAAACGCACTTAAAAACAGGGATTCCTTTGCCGAGTATATATATGAACCGATGGAGTTTAATTTTTCGAGGATGTGCAATATCGGTGCAGATAGAGCCTGTTATGAAATTCTGCTGTTCATGAATGACGATATCGAATTTTCGGATGATGAGCCCTTCATAAGCATGTTCAGATATGCCATGATGAAGGATGCCGGTGCAGTCGGGATCAAGCTGCTGTACCCTGATTCCGGGCTTATCCAGCACTGCGGCATAACGGATCTTGACTGCGGACCCTCCCACAAACTGCAGTTTCATGATGACGGAAAGATATGGTATTTCGGCATAAACAGGATAAACAGGAATACCCTTGCCGTTACGGGCGCCTGCCTTGCCGTCACGAGGGAAAAATACTTTAATGTTTCGGGCTTTAATGATAAAATGAAGGTCGGGTACAATGACGTGGATCTTTGCCTGAAACTCCACGAGTACGGCTATCGGAACATAATATTGAATGAGGTGTTTTTATATCATCATGAATCCCTTACAAGAGGCAGGGATTCAAAGGATGATGCAAAATACCAGAGACTTCAGATGGAAAGGAGCCTTTTGTACAGGGATCACAGATGGCTGAGAACTGACGGCGATCCCTTCTATAATTCCAGGCTCATAACCGATACCCTGGATTACGACATAAACGTGATCCCGGAATATATGAAGCGGAGCACCCGCAGTATCGTGTCGGAGATACCGCCGCGGGAGCTTAAGAAGATCGAAAGATTTTCATCGGGAAGGCTTAAGTTCAACATAGAGTCTGTTTCCTTCGAAAGAGCGGTAAATACGGAGGAAGACGATCATTATGTGATAGAAGGCTGGTGTGTCATGGATAAAAGGGACAACTCGGTATATCTTAAGGAGCTTATCCTGATCCCCGGTAAGAAAGACGGAGAAGACGGAAGGGAGACATCCGGTGAGCAGGGTCATGTGCCGGCACTCAGGGTTTCCTTATTTCCAAAATACAGGGAAGATGTGAGCCTTGTATTTAAAGATTCAAAAAGATCGGAATTATCGGGATTTGCGGCAAAGATACCCTGTAACACGGTAAGGGAAGACGTAAGCTATCTCCCTGCGGTTGAAATGACTTCCTTTCTTACCGGAAAGAGGAATATGTCATCGGATACAGGTGATGTGAATATAAGGAATGTTGTCTTCGGAAAATAAGCTATAAGCCTGCCTGAAGGCAGGAAACCAGAGAGGATCAATGGAATCACCGGATAAAGAACTGACAGGACAGACTGAATATTATAAGGAACTGTATCTTAAGGAACAGGAAAAGACCGCAGAGCTTACACGGAAGCTTGTGGATATGGAGGCGGAGAACGCCGATCTTAATTACAAGCTTGACAGGATACGAAAGAGCCGGCTGTGGAAGGCGGTTTACCCGGTAAGGCTTGCTTTCAGTCATTTGAAAAATCTCATTACAAGGATAAAACGGTACGGAAATTTTAAAAATATCCTGGCAAAAATAAAGAGTAAAAGGATAGAACAGAAGGCGTACAAAGCTTACGGAACAATGAGCATGCCTTCGGAAGAGGAGAGGGAAAGACAGCGGAACGAGTTTATCGACAGTGATATAAAGTTCAGCATACTGGTCCCCCTTTACAATACACCCGAAAGATTTTTAAGGGAGATGATCGCATCTCTCAAGGCGCAGACTTATCCGAAATGGGAACTCTGCCTTGCGGACGGTTCCGATCCGGAACACGACCTTGTGGGAACCATATGCAGGGAATACTGTCAGGATGACGACAGGATAAAATACAGAAAACTTGACAAAAACGAGGGTATATCCGGAAACACTAACGAATGCTTCAGGATGGCCACGGGTGATTATATAGGCCTTTTTGATCACGATGACATACTGCATCCCTGCGCATTGTATGAATATGTAAAGGTCATCCTGAGGGAGGAGGCCGATTATATCTACTGTGATGAAACCACTTTCAAGGGAAACAGCATAGATGACATGATCACCCTTCATTTCAAGCCGGATTTTGCCATAGACAATCTGAGAGCCAATAATTACATATGTCATTTTTCTGTTTTTTCCAGGAAACTTGTGGATGAGGCGGGAGTATTCAGAAGTGAGTTCGACGGATCACAGGATCATGACATGATACTCAGACTCACAAAGAGGGCCGGAAAGATAGTTCATGTTCCAAAGATCCTGTATTACTGGAGAAGCCATGCCGGTTCCGTTGCAAGTGATATAAATGCCAAGACCTATGCCATAGATGCTGCAAAAAATGCGGTGGCTGCCCATCTTAGGGATTGCGGCTTCGAAGGCTTTGAGATCGAGAGCTCCAGAGCTTTTGAGACCATATTCAGGATAAGATACAGACTGACGGAAAAGCCGAAGGTTTCCATCCTTATACCAAACAAGGATCACCTTGAGGATCTTAAGAGATGTATTGAATCTGTCCTGAACAAGACCTCTTATGAGGATTATGAGATAATAGTCATCGAGAATAACAGCGAAACGACCGAGATAAAGGAGTATTACGATACCCTTATGAAACTTCCGAATGTTAAGGTAGTAACCTTCACGGGAGAGTTTAACTATTCAAAGATCAATAATTTCGGCGCAGGCTTTGCGGAGGGCAGATACCTGATCCTGTTAAATAACGATACGGAGGTCATCACAAGGACCTGGATCGAGGAGATGCTCATGTATGCCCAGAGAGATGACGTCGGGGCCGTGGGATGCATGCTCTATTATCCCGATTATTCGATCCAGCATGCAGGCATAGTGCTGGGACTCGGAGCCCACAGGACCGCGGGGCATACGCATTATAAAATGCCCAAGGAAAATCTCGGTTATATGGGAAGGCTCTGTTATGCCCAGGATGTATCAGCGGTAACGGGTGCCTGCATGATGACAAAGAAAAAGCTGTATGAAGAAGTTAACGGTTTAAGTGAGGAATTTGCGGTTGCCTTAAATGATGTCGACTATTGTCTGAAGCTTAGGAAAAAGGGGCTGCTCAATGTGTTTACGCCGTTTGCCGAGCTTTTTCACTATGAGTCCGCTTCAAGAGGAAAAGATTCGGGAGATCCTGAGGCTTCGGAGCGGAATATAGAAAGATATAACAGGGAAAGCGAGCTGTTTAAGGAAAAATGGAAGGAAGTCCTTGAAAAGGGAGATCCCTATTTCAACCCCAACTTTTCCCTTGATCACTCGAATTTCGTCCTGAAAGGAAATCCGAAAAGCATGGTGGGCTGAAACCATAAAATATAATCTTAAGGAGGTTCTGAAAATGGGGTACATGGAGCAATATGAAAACTGGCTTAATGATCCTTACTTTGACGAGAAAACAAAGGAGGAGTTAAGAGGGATCTCGGGTAATGAAAAAGAGATCGAGGACCGTTTTTACAAGGATCTGGAGTTCGGAACCGGAGGCCTTCGCGGCGTCATCGGCGCCGGTACAAACAGGATGAATATGTATACGGTCAGAAGGGCAACGCAGGGACTTGCCAATTATATAATAAAGCAGGGAGCCTCCGGTAAGGGCGTGGCCATCGCTTATGATTCAAGATTTATGTCTCCCGAATTTGCCGATATAGCCGCGCTGTGTCTTAATGCCAACGGAATAAAGGCCTATGTTTTTGATTCTCTCCGTCCCACACCGGAATTATCCTTTGCGGTGAGATATCTTAAGTGTACTTCGGGCATCGTGGTAACGGCATCCCATAATCCTCCGGAATACAACGGATACAAGGTATACTGGGAAGACGGCGCCCAGGTAACATCACCGAAGGATACGGATATCATTGATGAAGTAAAGGCAGTAAAGGAATTTTCCGACGCAAAGACCATGGATAAGGACGAGGCCGTTAAGAAGGGTCTCTATAACGTCATAGGCAGTGAGATAGATGATGCCTATATGGCCGAGCTTAAAAAACAGATCATCCATCCGGACATCATTAAGGAAATGGCTGATGATATCAGGATAGTCTATACACCTTTCCACGGAACCGGAAATGTTCCCGTAAGAAGGATATTGTCGGAGCTTGGGTTCAAGCATGTCTATGTTGTGCCCGAGCAGGAGCTTCCCGATCCCGAATTTACAACTCTTGAGTATCCCAACCCCGAGGATCCCAAGGCCTTTGAACTTGCACTTAAGCTGGCAAAAGAAAAGGATGCGGACATAGTTCTTGCAACGGATCCCGATGCGGACAGACTCGGTATATATGCAAAGGACACGGCTTCGGGGGAATATGTTCCCTTTACCGGAAACATGTCGGGAATGCTCATTGCCGAGTATATCCTGAGAGAGAGAACAAAGACAGGAACTATGCCTGAAAACCCTGCAATGATCAAGACCATCGTGTCCACAAATCTTGCGGATCCCATTGCCGCACATTATAACGTGAAGCTTATCGAGGTCCTCACGGGCTTTAAGTATATCGGAGAGCAGATAAAGTGGTTTGAAGAAAACCATTCCAACAATTATGTGTTCGGTTTTGAAGAGAGTTACGGATGCCTTGCCGGTACCCATGCAAGGGACAAGGATGCGGTGGTAGCCGTGATGTGTCTCTGTGAAGTTGCCGCATTCTGCAAGAAGCAGGGCATCACGGTATGGGATCAGATGATAAAGATCTATGAGGAATACGGTTTCTTCAAGGAGGGTATCCACACCCTGACGATGAAGGGAATTGAAGGTGCCGATAAGATAAAAGAGATAATGAACAGATTAAGGAATGACCCTCCGGTGAATTTCGGAGGCCTAAAGGTCGTCGAGTTCAGGGATTATGACAACGGCACAAGGAAGGATATGTTAACCGGAAAGGTTTCGGAAACGGGACTTCCCAAATCCAATGTCCTTTATTTTGAACTTGAGAATGATTCATGGTGCTGTGCAAGACCTTCGGGTACCGAGCCAAAGATCAAGTTCTATATGGGTGTTAAGGGAAAGAGCCTTAAGGAAGCCGATGAAGCCCTTGAAGTATTAAGGAAAGCAGTAGTGGACAGGATTTAGTAAATATGTTGGATTCTGCCATAGAGCGTATTCTTTCGGATGATAGGATCAAAAGGATAATATTGACGGTATTTTTACTTCTTGCAGCCCTGTCCCTGTTTCAGGGCTGTAAGAATGCTGTCATGGTAAGCCAGGACTTCCAGTGGGATGCGGCGAAGGCATTCACCTTAAGGATCAATCCTTACGACGAATCCTTAAGTCCCGGCGGGGTGCTTGAAAAATACGGCTTTGAAAAGTATTATCTGCAGATGGAAGCCAATCAGTTTCCTTCACTTCTCATGCTTTTGATACCCTTTACTTTTTTGCCTCCTCTTGCCGCAAGATATGTATGGCTTTTCTGCAATCTTTTGTTTACGGCAGGCATCATCATCCTGTTAAGAAGGACGTTTCTCAGGGATACGGATGATTTTCTGTTTTGGTTTTCGGTTCTTTTTATGATAAGCGGAACACCTTACAGAAACCAGCTCGGTGTCGGTCAGCATACCCTGTTTGCTTTCTTCTTTTTCCTTTTAGCCGTATACTGTCTGGACATGAAGGGTAAGAAGGGATTCATTGCGGTAACTCTCTCACTTTTTGTCTGTTATTTTAAGTATACCCTGACCGTTCCGCTTGCCCTCTGGTTTGTATATAAAAAGAGATACAAAGAGATCATCGCCTCCGTCATCCTGCACGGGGTGCTGACCGTGTTTGCCGCATTCTGGCTGAAGGACAGCCTGATAAACATGATCCTTAAGCCCCTTAAGGTTTCTTCGGCCCTGTCCTCGGAGGGAGGGATCGATCTTCCGGCTATGCTTAATGGATCCCCGGCCGCTTATGTGCTCAGCCTTATGATCCTTTTACTGCTGCTTGTATATGCGGTTAAGGTCACGGGATATCCGGATAACGAAGGGCTTCTGATATCACTGCTTACCCTGTGGTCTTTGGTGACGGTCTACCACAGGACCTATGATTTCTTCGTTCTTATTATCCTGACGGTATTATTTAGCGTGGATTTTGAACACAAAAGAAAGATCCTGTGTTTTTATGCGGTTTTGATGATATATATCAATTATGTTTTAAGGATCTTTTCGGAGAATCCCGCTTCCAGGGCCGGAGCGGCTCTCCTTTATTATACGTTTGCGGTCACCATAAGCGCTGCCGCGGTTAGGAAATTAACGAAAAATGGACAAAAAAGCTGAAAAAAGGAAAAAGCTGTTAAAACAGATATTAAAATTCGGAGTGGTGGGCGGACTTGCGTTTTTGATCGATTTTATAGTCTATACCATCGTGCTTAAGCTCATAAACTGGGAATACGGTTATCTGATCGCGGGAATAATGGGATTTACCGTTTCCCTGATCTTTAATTATTTTGCCAGCATGAAATTCGTATTTGAGAGGAAGGAAGATGCCGACAGGAAAACAGAATTTGTCATCTTTCTTGTGCTTTCCCTCATAGGCCTTCTTCTGAATACTTTTGTGCTGTGGCTCTGTATGGATGTGGTCTATGAGAAAAGTAATGCCGTAAAAAACCTTGTGGGGAGCCTCTATTCTTTTGTCAGCTCCCTGAAAGCCGGTGCCATCAGTTCGGCATCGGAGCTTGCGGCGCTGATAGCCAAGGTAATTGCTACCGGAATAGTTATGGTATACAATTTTATAAGCCGAAAGATGACACTTGAAAAAAAGGATGTGGAATGAAATGAGAAGAAAGAGATCATTTGCTGCGATCCTGCTTGGAGCCGCCGTTGCAGGGTTTGTTCTGACAGGCTGCGGGACACAGAGCGATATCACCCCCATTTTAATACCCTCCAGTACGGAGAATGACATTACGGCGGATGAGGTCGACGAGCTTAGTAAGGCTGAAACGCAGGATGCAGCCGATAACTCCGATTCACAAAAGGAGGCGGAACCCGTGGTGGAGATATCCTATTCGGATGTTTCCGCAACGGAGGTTGAGAGTGTTTCGGATAATGAGATAAACGAGGTCTTTGAAGAAGAGGTAAAAAAGACCGAGGACGGAAAGATCATAGTTGACCTTGTGATGTTCATGGGTCAGAGTAATATGTCCGGAGCCGGCGGAGATGCGGCGAGAGCACCTCATGTTCCCGTGGATCACGGGTATGAGTTCAGGGCCGTATCGGATCCCACCAGGCTGTATCCCATAGAGGAACCCTTCGGAAAGAATGAGAGCAACCTAAACGGGATATATGATCTTCCCGGTGCAAAAAAGGGAAGCCTTGTTTCGGCCTTTGCCAACAGATATTATAAGGAGACCGGTGTTCCCATAGTGGCGGTATCCGCTTCCCAGGGAGGGACCGATACGGATTTCTGGCTTTCTCCCTCAACGGTAAGTGATTTCACGGAAAGACAGAAAAGAGCTCAGGTGTGGCTTGAGAGCAATGATTATTACATAAGAAAGCAGTATGTTATCTGGCTTCAGGGCGAATCAGATGCCATCGATGATATTACGGTGGAAGGCTATAAGCAGAACATGGATAATATCATTAGGCCTCTTTTTATCGGGGGAGTTCAGAAGGTATTCATGATAACTCCCGGAAGGATAGTGGAGACGAAGGATTTCTTTGAAAATATAGTGGAAGCACAGATAGAGCTCTGCAGAAACAGCGGATATTACGCTCTTGCCACCACGGCCTTATGCAGGGTTTCTACCGAGTATATGGTGGATTCCTGGCATTACAACCAGTCTGTGCTGAATATGATCGGAGACCAGGCAGCCATGAGTGCTGCGTATTATACCAATAACAGAAGAGAAATGTGTCTGTATGATTACAGACATGATACCACTTATATCCCGGACGGATTTGATTATCCGGATGATGTGGAGGTTGAACCGCTCAACATAAACGAAGACTGCGGACTTGAAAGGATCGAGTGATGAAAGATAGGATACTGTTGTTTATTCCGGTTTACAACTGTGAAAACCAGATAATCAGGGTTCTTGGACAGCTTGACAGCGATATCATGAAGTATATATCCGAGGTTATCGTTGTCAACAACAGAAGTACGGATAATACCGAAGAAGTGGTCACGGGTTTTATGGACAAACACGGGGATATTCCGGTAAAGCTTCTCAGGAATAAGGAAAATTACGGCCTCGGAGGCTCTCACAAGGTCGCATTTAAGTATGCCGCGGATAACGGATTTGACCATGTGATCGTCCTTCATGGGGATGACCAGGGATCACTGTCCGATTTTGAGCCGGTTTTAAGGACCGGATATTACAAAAAGCATGACTGTATCCTGGGGGCAAGGTTCATGAAGGGCTCAAGGCTTAAAGGCTATTCCGCCTTCAGGACCTTCGGAAATTATATCTTTGATTTTCTGTTTGCCTTTGTGGTGAGAAAAAAGATCTATGATCTGGGCTCGGGACTTAACATGTACAGCGTGGAGATGCTTAAGGATGAGTTTTATAAGGCCTTTCCCGATAATCTGATGTTTAATTACTGCATGATCCTTGCGAGCGAGTATTACGGACATGATATCTCCTTCTTCCCGGTCTCATGGCGTGAGGAGGATCAGGTCAGCAATGTGAAGCTTACGGATCAGGCATTTAAGGTATTAAAGATACTGTTTTCCTATTATTCCGATCCCTCGGTGATACTTGAGGATTACAGGGATAAGGTCATAGACAGCTATGAGGCGGAAATCATAAAATGACGGAAATTCTGCGTACGGTTCTTTTTTCCATCATGACGGTCATCTTATTTTTGCTTATACACCTGTTTAAGATGATGAGGCTCTATCTCATCCTTTTAGAGGAGAAGACAGAGTTTAAAAGGTTTGTTTTTGCCTACTTCAGAACCACACTGGTAAATCTGGTGATACCCTTTAAGCTTGGAGAACTGTACAGGATAGCGGCTTTTTCCGGAATGACCAAAAGCCTGTTAAAGGGGACGGTGAGCATAATCTGTGACAGGTTTTTTGATACTCTGGCTCTTGTTCTTATAATGCTGCCTCTGCAGATACTCTATAAGGATACCGTTTCACCGGTAAGCGTGTTCCTTACCGTGTTTCTGATCGCGGTCCTGTTTGTGTTCCGGGTATTTCCGTCAGCCTACGGATATCTTAACAGATACATAATTATTTACAGAAGTTCCAGAAGGTCCATGGCGGTACTGAAAAGCCTTGAGGTATTAAAGGGCGTATATGACGGGGTGAGGGATCTGGTATCGGGCCGTTATGCCATCATGATCATAATGTCCTTCGGGGCCTGGATCTTTGAAGGAATGCTGCTTTACTCCCTTTCGCGTCTTCTTGGGATTTCATTTGACGCAAGGGATTTCTGCGAATATGTGTCCTCTATCCTTTCACCGGTACATTACGCCGAAATACAGAAACCCTATGCCATACTGGGGATCGTAATCCTCTCGGTATTTACCTGTTTAAGCGGGGCATATTACTTTGCAAGGACCGGGGGCACCGTCCTTAGAAGCCGCCGGGAAGAGCTGTTTATGTTCCTTAAGGGATCAAAGAAGGTAGAAAAATGAAGAAAGTAACAGTTATCTATGATGACAGCAGAAAACCGGATAAGGAAATAAGGAGCATCACCGGGAACAGGAGTTTCGGAAATACCATCTTAAAAAGGATATCCTTAAAAGACAGGATGACCGGTATTTTTTTGGGGGTAAAACAGGTCGCAAATGTGTTCTATGCCGATGAAACCGGGGTGGATAAGGAATTTTTCCAGATCCCGGAGCAGGAAAAGGATTGTGCCGTTTTAAGATTTTTTTCCGATTTTTTAATAGAAGATTCAGAAGAAATATCGGTTCTGATCGAAAAAGCGTGTTATATTAAAGAAATATACAGGGTTACAAAGGGAGACCGGATCGTTGCGGTCATGTATCCCGGCATAGGTGATTATCTTCATGCGCAGGACAGTACCCTTGTCTCCTGCGAAAAGATAGAGGGCATGGGTTTTGCGGATCTGTCCGATGTAAATGATTTCAGACGGTTCATAACAAGCGGCTTTGATGCAAGATATTTTAATTCCCTTACCGGGGATAAATATGTTGTGATAAAGCATTCATCCAACAGGGAGAAGATAAGGGCGGAATACGAGTATTACCGCTTCCTTCCGGAAGAAATGAGGATGTGGTACGCTCTTCCTTTTGACTACAGGGAGGATGAAAAGGGTGCATCTTATTCCATGGAGAGATTCTTTGTTACCGATGTGGCGTTAAGGTATGTACACGGGGCGGTGGACGAGGATGAGTTTAAGATGATCCTTAACAAGCTGTTTTATTACATCGGTATCAGGAAAAAGAAGGCATATCCAAAGGAGCAGGTAATAAATTCGGCAAAGGAGCTCTATGTCGACAAGGTCATAAGCCGTCTCGAAGAACTCAAAAAGACCAAAGGCTATGACAGGCTTGAGGCCCTTATCAGGTCGGGCACGGGATATGCTTCCATCGACGGGATAAAGGAAAGATACCTGAAGCTATATGAAAAAGCGGAAAAGAAGAGGGTATTCGAACCTTTTCTTGTTGCCGGACACGGGGATCTGTGCTTTTCAAACATCCTTTACAATAAGGATGTGGATCTTCTTAAACTGATCGATCCCAGGGGAGCTCTTTCGGAGGATATGCTCTATATGGATCCATACTATGATCTGTGCAAGCTTTCACATTCCATTATGGGTGACTATGATTTCTTTAACAGCTCGCTGTTTGAGATAACACTTGACGACGATCTTACATTCAGGCTTTCCATAGACGGAAACAATGAGAGTTTCAAGGAGATATTCGGAGAGTACCTGACAGAAGCCGGCTTCGATCCGATGATAGTAAGGATATATGAGGTTTCACTGTTTTTATCCATGCTTCCGTTACATATGGACAGGGAAAAGAAGGTGTTAGGGTTTATCTTAAACGCGGTAAGGATAATGGATGAGCTGGAGGGATGATGGATTATAAAGAACTGACCTTTGTTTTTGACATAGACGGAACTCTGTGTCCCATAAAGAAGCCTGAAGAAAAATATGAAGACATGGTCCCTTATAAGGAGATGGTTGAAAAGATCAGGGAATATAAGGAGGGCGGTGCGAAGATCGTACTGTTCACTTCGAGAAACATGAACAGCTACAAGGGAAACATAGGTCTTATAAATGCCAATACCGCAAAAGTGGTTTTAAGCTGGCTTGAAAAATGGGATATCCCCTATGACGAGATAATATACGGAAAACCCTGGCCGGGTCATAAAGGCTTCTATGTGGACGACAGGACGGTCCGCCCGGATGAGTTTTTAAGGTATTCACCTTCCGAACTCGACAGGATATGTAAGGACAGCAGGTGTAACCCCTGATATCCGAAAAGGACGGGATATAGCGGAGAAAGATATGGAAATAGTGATAACGATGGCAGGTCTCGGGAAAAGATTCAGGGAGGCAGGCTACACGGAACCGAAGTATATGATAAAGGCATGCGGTAAGACCCTGTTTGAGTGGGCGCTGGAATCCCTGAAGGCTTTCCGCAGGGCAGAAGATGTATATACCTTTATCGTCAGAAAAGAAGATAATGCTGCTTCATTCATATATGAAAAATGTAAAGCCATGGAGATAGCTTCCCACAGAGTTTTAGAGCTTAAGAATACCACGGACGGGCAGGCTACCACGGCGATGCTTGCTTCCAGATCATGGAATACGGAGGATTCTCTTCTTGTATACAATATCGATACCTACGTTGAGGCTTATGAAATGGAGCCTTCGCAGATCCACGGTGACGGATTTATCCCCTGTTTCAGGGCGGAAGGTGATCATTGGAGCTTCGTGAGCGTGGATGAAACCGGGAAAGCCGTTATGGTAAAGGAAAAAGAAAGGATCTCCGATAACTGTACTCTCGGTGCCTACTACTTCAGGACCTGCCTTATGTATGAGGAAATATACAATGAGTATTATTCCGATGCTTCAAACCTTGTAAACGGTGAAAAGTATATAGCCCCTTTGTATGATCACATGATAAAAAAGGGGATGAAGGTTTATATATCGGATGTGGACGCAAAAAAGGTCCATGTCCTGGGAACCCCCTCAGAGCTTAAAGATTTCATTGATGAATACGATGTTTCAAAAGATCAGTAAAAAGAATATCGACAGGATATTAAACTACGCAAAAAGAAACGGAGCCTTAAAGACCTGTTATAAGATAGCGGAGCGCCTCAAACGGGATGATGAGGAGAAGGATTATTCCAGAGTCTTTATCGAAAGCAGGCCGGATGAGAATGAACTTAAAAGGCAGAGAAATCACGTTTTTTCCCATCCCTACAGGATAAGCATTCTCGTGCCCGCCTATGAGTCAAATCCGGTTTTCTTTAAACAGATGCTGAATTCTGTGATAAGACAGACCTACGCGGACTGGGAGCTGTGTATAGCGGACGGAAGCGAGCATGACGATCTGAAAAAGGTTGTCATGAATGTGATCGGGCAATGTCCTGACAGACTTTTGGGCAGCAGGATCAAATATCAGAAGCTTTCTGAGAATAAGGGCATATCCGGAAATACCAACGTTGCATTGTCAATGGCATCGGGTGATTATATAGCCCTGCTCGATCATGATGATATCCTTGAGGAAAATGCCCTCTTTGAAGTGATGAAGGTTCTTGATGAAGGGATATACAGGGAGGGAACCATCACCCTGAACAGAACACTGTTGATCTATTCCGATGAGGATAAGGTTAATGCAGATCAGAGCCGTTATTTTGACCATCACAGAAAGCCGGATTTTGATATCGACCTGCTGAGAAGCAACAATTACATATGTCATTTTCTGGTGGTGGACAGTTCCGTTGCCCGTAAAACCGGCGGATTTCTTCAGGAATACGATGGAGCCCAGGATCATGACTTCATTTTCAGATGCGTTGAGCAGCTTAAGGAAGAGAATATAAAGCATATTCCCAGGGTCCTGTATCATTGGAGAACATCAGATATGTCAACCGCCGATAATCCGGAGAGCAAGCTCTATGCCTATGCTTCGGCAAAGAAGGCCATAGAAGCCCATCTTAAAAGGCTTTGCATAGAGGCTGAGGTTGAAGAAACGCCCCACCTTGGCTTTTTCAGGGTAAAATATGCGGACAGGGGACTTAAATGCATCACCATGACGGAGGAGGAGTTTAAATCCCTTGGCACGGAGGAGATAAAAAGTCGGGGTGCGGACGCGGTTATGATACTGAACGGGGATATAGAGCCTCTTACCAAAGATTATCTTAAGGAACTTTCGGGGGTGTTATTCAGAAAAGAAGTGGGTGCCGTTTCAGGAAAGATCCTTGACAGCCGCAACAGGATCGAGAGTGCGGGTTATACCTTTGACGGGGAAGGAAAGCTCATTCCGGAGAACTGCGGCCTTAATTCACATTTTTCGGGATATATGCACCGGGCTTCGATACAGCATAAAACCTGCGGACTGCCCGCTGACTGCAGGATGGTAAAGACGGAAGCCTTAACGGATGACAGTAAAGACAGGATAAAAGCGGGATATATATGCGTCTATGATCCTTTTGCCGTATTCAGGAGGAAAAATGGCTAAAGTAACAGTTGTTATTCCGAATTATAACGGGATAAATTTTATTGAGAACTGCCTTTCCTCACTGATGGATCAGACCTTTCCGGATTTTGACATCTGTGTTGTGGATAACGCTTCGACAGATGGCAGCGCCGAGCTCATAGGAGAGAAATTTCCGGAAGTACTTCTCATAAGGAATACCGAAAACTACGGATTTGCGAAGGCCGTAAATCAGGGAATAAGGCAAAGCACCTCCGGATATGTTATACTTCTGAATAATGATACGGTGACCGACAGGGACTTTGTCCGGGCGTTGTATGAGGCTATACGAAAGGACGGCCGGGTCTTTGCATACCAGGCCAAGATGCTTAACCTCTATGACAGGACAAAGACAGATTCGGCCGGAGATCTATATTGTGCCCTGGGCTGGGCCTTTGCCCCGGGCAAGGACAAAGATGCCGCCCGGTTTTCAAAGGATGTAAAGATATTCTCGGCCTGTGCCGGGGCTGCAATCTATAATAAGGAACTGCTTCGGAAGACGGGATATTTTGATGAAAAACACATATCCTACCTAGAAGATGTGGATATCTGTTACAGGGCAAGGATCGAAGGGTATGTTTGCAGGTTTGCACCAAAAGCCCTGGTATACCATGCAGGCAGCGGCGTAACGGGCTCAAGGCATAATCCCTTCAAGGTAAGGCTTTCCTCAAGGAACAGCGTTTATCTGATATACAAGAATATGCCGGTCCTGCAGCTTTTACTGAACCTTCCGCTGCTTCTTGCCGGGTATCTGATAAAGATTTTGTTCTTTACCCTCAAGGGAATGGGAAAGGATTATCTGTCCGGACTCTGCGAAGGGATGAAACTGTGCGCTTCAGGCAGAAAATATCCTTTTAAGCCGGAGAATCTTAAGAATTATGTTCTTATACAGCTTGAACTGTGGATAAATGTGATACGAAGAATTACGGGATAAACAGGTATGATAAAGGATAATCAAAGTTTATTCAACAGACTGCATATACTGATAGACGCTCTGATAATCTCTGGGGCCTATGCTCTTGCCTGGTGGTTCAAATTCAAGAGCGGACTGGTGTCCTATTCCATCGGACTTCCCACGAAGTATTATTTCAAGGCATTGTATTATATAGTGCCTGCATACCTGTTTTTGTATTATCAGTTCAATCTTTACAATTCCAAAAGAGCCTCGGGCAGGAAACGGGAACTGATCAATATCATAAAGGCAAATACCGTCGGCCTGCTTGCCATAATGGTCGTTCTGTATGCCATTAACCAGCCCCATTTTTCCAGAGAGATGATAATGATCTTCTGGGCCTTTAATGTTTTCCTTGAGACTTTTGTAAGAAACGTCATCCGTTATATCCTAAGGTTTATCAGGCGCAGGGGTTATAATATCAAATATGTCCTGTTGGTGGGCTACTCCAAATCGGCCGAATCCTATATCAACAAGATAAGACTTAATCCCCAGTGGGGATATGTCATAAGGGGGATCCTGGATGATAAGGTGGAGAGAGGAAGCATGTATAAGGGAGTTAAGGTCCTCGGAAAGATAGACAATCTTTCCATAATCCTTCCCGAAAACAAGCTTGACGAGATCGCCATAACCCTGAGCCTTTCGGAATACGGAAGGCTTGAAGAGATCGTGGCCATGTGCGAAAAATCAGGCGTGCATACCAAATTCATCCCGGATTATTCGGGTATAATTCCCAATAAACCCTATACTGAGGATATACAGGGGCTTCCCGTGATCAATATCAGGCATGTTCCCCTTACAAATACCTTGAATTCCGTAGCTAAAAGGATCGTCGATATCGTCGGATCGATCTTTGCGATACTGATACTCTCGCCTGTCATGCTCGTAATCTCGATACTTGTAAAGACCACCTCCAAAGGACCGGTACTCTTTAAGCAGGAAAGGGTGGGACTTCATAACAGGCCGTTTATGATGTACAAATTCCGGACCATGTACGTTCAGGATGAACAGGAGGAGCAGGAAGGCTGGACCACCAAGGATGACCCAAGGGTTACAAAGGTAGGAAGGGTGCTCAGAAGGACAAGCCTTGACGAACTGCCCCAGTTCTTTAATATCATCGCCGGAAAGATGAGCATAGTGGGTCCGCGTCCCGAGAGACCTAATTTTGTGGAACAGTTTACCGAGGAGATACCCAGATACAATATCAAGCATCAGGTAAGGCCGGGACTGACCGGATGGGCTCAGATCAACGGCCTCAGGGGAGACACTTCCATAGAGAAGAGGATAGAATACGATCTTTATTATATTGAAAACTGGACCATGGGATTTGATTTTAAGATCATGTTCCTGACCTTATTCAGGGGATTTGTGAACGAAAATGCATACTGACGGGTTAAGGGTGGATGTATGTATCCCGGTGTACCGACCGGGAGAAAAATTTGAAAAACTGCTATACATGCTCTCAAGGCAGACCGTTAAGATATCCGTACTGATCTGCATGTATACCAGGGAGGATTCCGAAGATTCCTATGAACGGAGGGATATTGACGGTCATTCCCTGAATATTAAGGTTAGGGAGATCGATAAAAAGGATTTTGACCACGGAAGGACCAGAAATGAGGCAGCGAAGTGTTCCGATGCGGATGTGATCATCTTCATGACGGATGATGCGATCCCGAGGGATGAGAAGCTTATAGAGAATCTGTTAAAAGGCCTTTCGTACGATAATACGGCCGTTTGTTATGCAAGACAGCTTCCTTCGGAGAATTCCTCACTGACGGAGCGCTTTTCAAGGGAATTTAATTACGGGGATGAAAGCCTTTTAAAATCCGAGGAAGATATAAAGACCATGGGGATCAAGGCTTTTTTCTGTTCAAATGTATGTGCGGCCTACAGAAAAGATATATTTGACCGTCTCGGCGGCTTTACGGATACCACGATCTTTAACGAGGATATGATCTTTGCCAGAAAAGTGCTGGATAACGGATACCGCATCAGATATGAAGCGGATGCCGGGGTTATTCATTCCCATGATTATACCAATATGCAGCAGCTTAAGAGAAATTTTGATCTGGCGGTGTCGCAGAAACTGCATCCCGAAACTTTCGGGGGCATATCCTCCGAATCCGAGGGGATGAGATACGTAAAGGCTGCCTATGGATACATGAAACAAAGAGGTAAAGCATACCTCATGTTTCCCTTTCTTGTGACGAGCGTATATAAGTATATCGGCTTTAAGCTTGGTAAGAATTATGACAGGCTTCCCGGAAAACTTGTAAAGAGACTCAGTATGAACAGGGATTTTTTTGAAAAAACGGATATTTAACCGTATCAGAAAGCGTGAAAACGGAATCGGAAGATCCTGTTTTTCAGGAAGGAGTGTATATGTGCGGAATAGTAGGATATGCGGGGGATAAGCAGGCAGTCCCGGTTTTGATCGACGGTCTTTCAAAGCTTGAGTACAGAGGCTATGATTCTGCGGGAATAGCCGTTATGGAGAAAAACCGCATAAAGGTTGAGAAATGCCAGGGCAGGCTTAAGAACCTGGAAGATAAACTCGAGGCGGACGGGACCCCTGCAGGTCACGTGGGAATAGGACATACCAGGTGGGCAACTCACGGAGAGCCTTCGGATATCAATTCCCATCCTCACGGTAACAAGAGGGTGTCCATAGTTCATAACGGGATAATCGAGAATTATAAGCAGATAAAGGATTTTCTGATCACCGAAGGCTACAGTTTTGTCAGCGAGACGGATACGGAGACAGTTGCCAAGCTTATAGATTACTGTTTCAACGGCAATCCGATAGAGACTTTATCCAAAGTGATATCACAGATAAGGGGTTCGTATGCGCTGGGAATAATGTTTCGGGATCTTCCGGACAGGATATATGCCGTAAGAAAGGATTCTCCCCTTATAGTCGGCCTGTCGGAAAAGGAAAATTTCATTGCTTCCGATGTTCCGGCCATCATCAGCTATACAAGGGATTATTATCTGCTCGAACAGAACGAGATAGCCGAGATATCCGCAAATAAGGTTACCATATACGATATCAGGGGAAACGTTATCAAAAAGGAAAAACAGACAGCCGACTGGAGTGTGGATGCTGCGGAAAAGGGCGGTTATGAGCATTTCATGTTAAAAGAGATACATGAGCAGCCTTCGGCCGTTAATATGACCATAACCCCGAGGATAATAGATGATCTTCCGGATTTTACCATGGAGGGTCTGGAGCTTTCGAAGCTTAAGGATTATGACAGGATACATATCGTGGCCTGCGGAACCGCAATGCATGCCGGGATGGTCGGAAAATATGTGATAGAGAGGCTTGCCAGGATACCTGTCAACGTGGATATAGCTTCGGAATTCAGATACAGGGATCCCCTTATTACAAAAAATGATCTGGTGATAGTGATATCCCAGTCAGGAGAAACCGCAGATACCAAGGCAGCACTTGAGCTTGCAAAAGATCTGGGTGCCCTGACGGTGGCCGTGGTAAATGTAAAGGGATCAAGCATCGCAAGGGATGCGGATATAGTGGTATATACCCATGCAGGTCCAGAGATATCGGTCGCATCCACAAAGGCATATATGGTTCAGGTTTCGGTAATGTATCTTTTTGCCTTTGCTCTTGCTTATGCAAAGGGAAAGATAGACAGGGAAGCCTGTGAAAAGTATATCCGGGAATTAAAGGACATGCCCTCTGTCATAGAGGAAGCCATCGGCCTTGAGCAGAACTGTCAGTTTGCGGCCAGCAGGCTTTTAAATGCAGACAGTCTTCTGTATATCGGAAGAGGACTTGATTATGCCCTGAGCATGGAAGGGTCGTTAAAGCTTAAGGAGATATCCTATATCCATTCGGAGTCATATGCGGCAGGAGAATTAAAACACGGAACCATATCCCTTATAACGAACCAGATGCCCGTTATAGCTGTAGCCACACAGAGATCGCTGATCGAAAAGACCATAAGCAATATCAAGGAAGTTAAGTCAAGAGGGGCTTATGTCATTCTCATCTGTGATAAGGACGTGGACATTGAGGATGGTGTCTGTGATCAGATAATCAGGCTTCCGGAAGCCGATGAGCTTCTGATGCCGATGGTAGCGGCGGTTCCCTTACAGCTTATAGCTTATTATACGGCCGTGTTAAAGGGCTGCGATGTGGACAAGCCGAGGAATCTGGCCAAGTCGGTTACTGTTGAATAAAACTTTCAGTTTTATTCAACAGTTAAAGATGCGCAGAAAATGCGAAAGGAAAAAATCACGCCGGATGCGCGGAAAATCGCATAGGAAGATAATAAAATGGATAATAAAGATAACGAGATTAAATACTGTCAGCTTTGCAGGCGGTCTTCGGATTCCGTGAAGGATATGTTCCGGTTGTCGGAGGATATGTATTTATGTTCGGACTGTATGCATAACATGCTTTCCTCACTGACGGGGTTTAAGCAGAACAAAACGCCATTTCCTTTTAATCTGCAGGATATGACTGATCTGTCAAAGCTTTTCGATCCGGTACCGGCAGAACAGGGCAGGGAGGATCATACTTCTGCAGGCAAGGAACAGGAAGTTTCTTCCCATGACTCTTCCCTGAAGACCGACGGAAAGGATGAGGGCAGGAAAGGACAGTCCGGGGAAGGCAAAAAGGAGTCCGGCGATGATGAAAAAAAGGACAGCGGGATAAGCGGTTTTTCACCGAATTTTTCCTTCCCCGGTGTGAGCTTCCTTAATATGTCCGATCTTCAGGGGATGTTATCCGGCAGACCCAGGGTAAAGAAGAAAAAGGATGATGAGCATGTTCCCGTGATCGATATAAAGAACATACCGAGACCCGATAAGATCAAGGCCATGCTTGACGAATACATAGTGGGGCAGGATCACGCCAAGAAGGTCATATCGGTTGCCGTCTATAATCATTACAAAAGAGTGGCCTCGGAAGGCATGGAAAAGGGCAGGTTCTCAAAGAGGCTTGAGGATGTGGAGATAGAAAAATCCAACATGCTGATGATAGGCCCCACAGGCTGCGGAAAGACCTATATGGTAAAGACCCTGGCAAAGCTGCTTGATGTACCTTTAGCCATAGCTGATGCCACTTCCCTTACGGAGGCCGGTTATATTGGTGATGATATAGAAAGCGTTGTGACAAAGCTTCTGACCGCCGCCGACAATGACGTAGACAGGGCTGAGACGGGGATAATCTTTATAGATGAGATCGATAAGATCGCAAAAAAGAAGAATACCCACACACGCGATGTTTCCGGCGAAAGTGTGCAGCAGGGTATGTTAAAGCTCCTTGAGGGCAGCGAGATAGAGGTTCCCGTGGGAAGCAACAGCAAAAATGCCATGGTTCCCATGGCGACCGTAAATACAAGGAACATTCTTTTTATCTGCGGCGGGGCCTTTCCCGATCTTGATGAGATAATCAAGCAGCGGCTGAGAAAGCAGACCTCCATCGGGTTTAATGCCGAGCTTAAGGATACTCTGGACAAGAGAAAGGATATCCTTAAGGAGGTTACCGTTGAAGATGTCAAGAAATTCGGAATGATACCCGAATTTGTGGGCAGGCTTCCGGTTTTGTTTGCCATGGACGGCCTTACCGAAGATATGCTCACAGAGATACTGAAAGAACCCAAAAACGCCATTATCAAGCAGTATCAGAAACTGTTTGCCATAGACGAGGTTGACCTTCAGTTCGAAGATGAAGCCCTTCATGAGATTGCGAAGAAGGCCCTTTTAAGGGATACAGGGGCCAGGGCTTTACGGTCCATAATCGAGGAGCTTATGCTTGATATAATGTATGAGATTCCCAAGGATGACAATATAGGAAGAGTTACCATTACAAAGGACTATATTCTCGGAAAGGGAGGGCCCCTTATAGAACTCAGGGGTATGGAGATAAGGCGCGATGATATTATGGGTATCGGCGCTTCGAACATGGCTTAGGAAAGAACGGGATGATCTTTTACAGCTTAAGATTTGCCGTATTTATGGCTGTTATTTTCCTGATCTACTGGAATATACCCCATAAATACAGATGGGCATTGATACTTGCAGCCAACATATGTTTTTATGCCTGTTATGATGTGAGATATCTCATCGTAATGGCGCTTTCGATGGTGATATCATATTTTACCGCGATCTATGTTGAGGACAGGCCTCTTTCGAAAAAAAGAAGGGGGCTTTTTGTGATGGGACTTATCCTCACCATGTCCTTCCTGTTTGTGTTTAAATATCTCAATTTCACCTTTTACGGTATCAGAAAGCTGCTGTCCTTTGTAAGCATTCCGGTCACGGAGAAGACCCTTGATCTTATAATGCCCATAGGGATCTCATTTTTTACCTTTGAGATGGCAGGCTATCTCATTGATGTGTACAGGGGGAAAACAAAAGCAGTCAGACACTTCGGAAAATATGCGGTATTTACCTCGTTTTTTCCGAATATATCTTCCGGTCCCATCGAGCGGGCGGAGCATTTTCTTCCCCAGCTTGAAACAGAGAAGGCATTTGATCCTGAAACGGCGGTTTACGGCAGCAGACTCCTTTTGTTCGGTCTGCTTAAAAAGATAATATTTGCCGATATGATGGTTAAATATGTTGACGCCGTATTTGACCATGTTCCCGAGAGGACAGGGATATGTTTTGCCTGGGCAACCCTTTTGTATACCTTCCAGATCTATTTTGATTTTTCGGGTTATTCGGATATGGCTGTCGGCATATCAAAGCTGCTGGGATTTGATCTGTTTACGAACTTTAAGAGTCCGTATCTTTCGGGAAGCGTGAAGGAATTCTGGAGCCGGTGGCATATTTCCCTTTCCACATGGTTTAGGGATTATGTTTATATTCCTTTGGGAGGCAACAGATGTTCAAAGCTTAAGAGGGACAGAAACCTTCTGCTGACATTTCTGGCATCGGGGCTCTGGCATGGAGCAAGCTTTACCTTCATATTATGGGGAGGCATTCACGGAATCTGCCAGATAATCGAAAACAGGATAACCGAGGCGGTTAATGCCCGCCGGAGTAAAGTTTCGGATACGGGCAAAGGTGCAAAAGAGGGCAAAACCGAAAAAAAGGCGGTAAGGATACTAAGGACGGTCCTGACTTTTCTGATAGTCAGCTATGCCTGGCTTTTCTTCAGGGCCAATTCCATAAGCGAGGCCATATTTGCCACAAGGAACATGTTTACCGACCTTTCGATAAGAAATGCCATGTCATATATGAAGATGAGTGACAGATCGGTGATAAAGACCACCTTTGCCATGGTATTTATCCTGGTATACGACTTTTTCGCACTGAAAAAAGATCCCCTCAGGGAAATGGACAGGCTTAAGATGCCGATCAGGTGGCTTATATATGTGGCAGCGGGAGTTCTGGTCACGGCCTTTGCCGCACACGGCGGGCAGACACAGGAATTCATATATTTCAAGTTCTGAACGCAGGATGAAGGATGATGAGGAAATATCTGCTTAAACTCTGTATTTACATACTGATACTGTTTACGATATTTGCTTCGGTAAATGTTTTTATCGATCCCTACAATATCTTTCATTATTCCGCGCCAAAAAACAACGGTGTGGAGTCAAACAAGAACTACATAAAGACAAGGTATATCCTTGATAATCCCGATAAATTCGATTCGTTTGTTTTCGGCTCCTCAAGGGCGGGATTTGTAAATACCTATGATATCCCGGATGGAAAATATTACAATATGTGTTCTTCCGAAGCGGTTCCTCACGAACATCTGAGGATCCTGAAGGTCTTCATAAAAAACGGAATAGTCCCGAAAAACGTTCTTATACTGCTTGATGATATAAGCTGCTTTGTGGATCCGGCACTTCACGATCAGATGCTTTACCGGGTACCCTATCCCGATGATGATCCGGTATCGAAGATGAAATTTTACTACAGATACTGCGATCTTATCACCACCATGGAGGCCCTGAGGGTAATGCGGGCATACGTGGATGACGATCCCGAGTATCTTAACAGATACTTAAATTCGGGATCCGAGAGGATGGACAGGAAGGCCTCCGAGATAGCGGGTGATTTTTCCGAAGGTTATTGGGCGGATTATTATTCCCTGAGGATCGATGAGGTCATTTCGGATATAGAAGAGATAATAAAACTGTGTGCCGATAACGGCATAAACCTGATATTTGTAACGAATCCGATGTATTATAAGACCTATACCCTGGGCGTGGAACAGGGATATTTGGAATTTCTTGACGCTCTTTCCAAAGTGACGGATTTCTGGAATTTCAGTTCATATTCGGACATTACGGTAGATACGGCAAATTATTATGAGACCAGCCATTTTACTCCGGATACAGGCCGTATGATGATAGATACGGTATTTAGGGGTGCATATGATGAGAGACTGTATTCTCAGGGCTTCGGAGTGCACGTTGACAGTGACAACAGGGAAGAATTCATATCCATGATCAAGCGGCAGGCCGGAGAGTTTGGTGTTGAGCGTTATGAACAGTGATATCATTAAGGCAGTTGATTACATATTGATCATAGGGGCACTTTCTCTCTGGTATTTCTATGTTTTTTGTGCCGGGAAGAAAGAGAAAGGATTCCTGCTTAAATTCCGCATCCGGGACATTGCATTTTTCCTTGTCCTGGGATTTCTTGTACAGATATCTGCCTCCGAACTTCTTTCCTTTGTTCTTGAACAGCTTGATAAGACTTCGGAGTATTCCGAACTCATTTCAAAGGTTATGGAAAAGACGCCTTATATTGTGCTGTATGTCTGTCTTCTCGGGCCGCTCTGCGAGGAGCTTATGTTTCGGGGGATCATATTTTCATACCTTGGAAAGATATCTCCGTTTATCCTGGCGAATATGATCCAGGCTCTTGCTTTCGGGATCTATCACCGGAATATCTATCAGGGTGTATATACTTTTATTCTGGGGTTTTTACTCGGTTATATAGATCATTTATACGATTCGATCTTCCCCTCCGTTCTTGTGCACATTTCCATCAATATCTCCGGACTGTTTATTGAAATGCCGTTATCGGAGCTTTTAAACAGGAACGTGATGTCTTATATTGCCGCAGCTGCCTTTGTTTTCTGTGTTCTGATCCTCTTTTATATGGCAAAGAAAAGGGAAAAGCCTTTCGGATCCGTAATGCGCGTATTTATTGCCTTTTTGACCGTTCTTTTCATACCGGCTTCCGCGCCCTTAAGCGTATCTGCGGAAACAAAGGATCAGGACAGGCATATCGGACTTTCCGTAACGGACCCCGGATATGATGTATTCAGGCCGGTGGACAGTCCGCATTTTGATTACAGATACGGTCCATCCATGATCTTAAATGATGACGGGAGTATCGATGCTTATTTTTCAGCCCCGGGAGACGGGCAGAAGGAATATGACTGGATATCTTACAGACATTCCGATGATAACGGTGCAACCTGGTCCGAAGACAAGATGATCTTAAGTTCCGATCCGGGATCAAGAGATTCGGTATCGGTCTGTGATCCGGATGTGTTCTATTATGCAGGTTACTATTATCTGGGATACACCTCTACCCTTGATCATGAGAATAAAGGACTTGCCAACAGCGTATTTCTGGCAAGATCCAGATACCCTGACGGGCCTTTTTCCAAATGGGACGGTAAGGGCTACGGAAAGGAGCCTGTTCCGATAGTCTGCTATGACGGGACCTGGTTAGGATGGGGTGCGGGAGAACCCAGCTTTGTCGTGCTTGATGATACCCTCTATCTCTATACCACCATGGATACCTACGCGGCTGATTATGTAAGAGTCAGGACAACGGAGGTCAGAACGGCTGATCTCAGGGACCCTGACTGGCCCTCAAAGCTTGAATACAGGGGTGTGGCCGTTGTAAGGACCGATAATCCGGGGGAAGAGGGCTATGAGTATAATGACTGCGATTCCTGGGATGTGGCTTATATAGAGGAATACGGGAAGTTTGTTTCGGTCTGCACCAACAGACGTTTTAACAGGGACAGCTGTATCCTTTATTATGAATCAGATGACGGGATAAATTTTGAGGGAGTATCGGAACTCAATGAGAACATTATCTGCGGATGCCACAATTGCGGCATCATGGGTGATAAAAGCGCCCATATCAAAAAGGGTGACAGAACATTCCTGGGCTACGCTTACGGGGGATCCGGAGATCCGAAATGGGGCATGTGGGCTACAAGATTTGCACCCTTTTCCATAAGCCTGAAAAAGGATTCCGATACTGTAAATGAAGAAAAAGAAAACCTTAAGGAAAGACGCAGATTTACAAAGAGAAGCGATACAATGGGTCTGATCTTTTTCAGTACCGACAGGCTGACTGCCATAGGCAGGCTGGGGGATTCCTCGATACCGCTATCCTTTTATATTTATGACGAGGCCTTTATCAGACATCCGGTAAACGCGGATTTTGTCAGGCTGACCGGCTATGACCGGAGAGTGATAAACACAATAAACGGCAGGGTGATCCCGGCAGGTGAGGGTATTACCTATGCGTATGCGGAATATGAGGGTTTTAAGAGGCGTATCTGTTTTGTGGTGACTTCCGGAGAAGACTACGGCAGAGTTTTAGAAAATCCCGGGATGACAGATTTTTTTTCACCGGTTGAGGAATACAATATCGATAAGAATGTCTATTATCTTACAGCCGTACGACCTCTTGCAAGATATGAGGACAATTCCATCAGAGAAATAAAGTGCATTACAGTCAAAAATCCCGAATTTGTGCTGTCTTCCGCGGATATGAGCATATGCGGGGTAAGTCCCGACGGGGTACTGATACCCATGGCGGAAGGAAGCACCATCGTAACGGTGACCTCAAACACCGGGAGAAGCTACAGCGTCAGGGTAAATGTCACCGACAGGGAAAAAGAACAGTAATGACCTGCCGATCATCCGCAGTTTTCCGGTATGATTGAAGACGTATCTTTTTGATGATAGAATTGGGGATGAAAGATATCCGGCATTGACCGGATGACCGGGAGAAAACAATGAGATTAAGGGACCTTCTTTCATATGAAAAAATAACACTTCAGTGTCATGACAATCCGGATGCGGATGCTTTGGGGGCGGCATTCGGATTATATCTGTATTTTAAGAGTAAAAATGCCGATGTTAACATCATCTATGGCGGAAGGAATGAGATACAGAAATCCAATCTGAAGCTTTTGGTGGAAAAATTCAGGATACCGGTCATATTCTGTGCCGAAAGGGATCTCCATTTTAAAGGTCTTCTGATAACCGTCGACTGCCAGGATGGTGAGGGAAACGTCACACATTTTGATTCGGATATACGTGGTATCATCGATCATCACCAGTCGGATTTTACCCATAACGGGAACAAAGAGCTTATCGATATCCGTCCGGAGCTCGGAAGCTGTTCCACCCTTGTGTGGGATCTTCTGAATCAGGAGGGATTTGATGCCAATGAGAACATAAAGCTCTCCACCTGCCTGTACTACGGTCTTATGACCGATACCGGAAACTTTGTTGAGGCCAGACATCCTCTGGACCGGGATATGATGGAGAGCCTTAAATATGATAAGGCCTTTGTCAACCAGCTCATCAATTCCAATATTTCCTTAAAGGAGCTTGAGGTAGCCGGGATAGCCCTCATCAGACACGTCTACAACAGGGATAACAGGTTTGCCATGATACATGCAAAACCCTGCGACCCGAACATTCTTGGGCTCATAGCCGATTTTCTGCTGCAGGTGGATGTGGTGGATACCTGTGTGGTATTCAATGAAACCCTTGACGGATACAAGCTTTCTACCAGAAGCTGCATCAGGGAAGCCAGGGCGGATGAGCTCATAGAATATCTGACCAAGGACATAGGTGACGGAGGAGGTCATCTTGACAAGGCGGGAGGCTTTATATCCAAGCATAAATATGAAAAACTGTACAGGGATATGGATATCGATTCCTATGTGGGCATGAGGATGAATAAGTATTTTTCCTCCTATGACATAGTGGATACCGCCGACTTTGACATCAATAAAGAGGGTTTTGAAAAATATGCCAGAAGATCCGTTACCATGGGTATGGTGGATCTTTCAATGATATGGGAAAACGGGACGCCGGTGACGGTAAGGACCAGAGCAGGGGATGTGAATACAAGGATAGACGGAAACTCATTTGTCATATTGGATTCATCGGGAAAAGCCTATTCGATCAACAGGGAGAAGTTCTTAAAAAGCTACAGGATCTTAAACAGTACATATAAAAATGATACGGATTACATTCCGACCATAAGAAACAGAATGACGGGTGAGATGAGGGGACTTGAAAAATTCATCAAGCCCTGCAGGTCCATGCAGCAGTCTATCGTGCTTGCAAAGCAGCTTGACAGGACAGTGAAGCTGTTCACCAGATGGGATGAAAACGGCTACTCCATCGGAAACAAGGGTGATTATCTTGTTGCAAGGATCGAGGATACTACGGATATCTCCATAGTGAGCACAGGGGTGTTTAAGAAGAATTATGAAAAGATCTGATAAAAAGAAAATAATGGAAAGGAACGGTATATAAATGGAACATTATGTCATTACGGGTATGTCCTGCGCGGCCTGTCAGGCGAGGGTTGAAAAGGCCGTAAGCAGGGTCTCCGGGGTAGAAAGCTGCAGCGTCAGCCTCCTTACAAATTCAATGGGAGTTGACGGAAACGCGGATCCTGAGGATGTCATAAAGGCCGTAACGGATGCGGGCTATGGTGCAAAGCTAAAAAATTCCGCAGGTCATGAAGGTAACGGAGAAAGAGGACTCACACCGGGGGGCAATGATAAACCGCGAGGTGACGGCGGGTACTATGAAAGACTCAGGGCAGATGAAGAAGCTCTTAAGGATAAGGTCACGCCTGTTCTTAAAAAAAGGCTTGTTTCATCTCTTTTGTTTTTATTGATACTCATGTACTTCTCGATGGGGCATATGATGTTTGGCATGCCCCTGCCCCCTTTTTTTGAGGGAAACCATGTGGCATTGGGACTTATACAGCTGCTGCTTGCGGCTTCGGTGATGATCATCAACCGGGATTTTTTCATAAGCGGGTTCAGGAGCATTTCCAATAAAGCCCCAAACATGGACAGCCTGATAGCTCTGGGATCCTCGGCGGCCTTTGTTTATTCGACGATCACTCTTTTTTTGATGACAAAGGCAGTGACCGAAGGAAATGAAGACCTTGTCATGAGCTATATGAATGAGTTTTATTTTGAAGCTGCGGCAATGATACTTACTATCATCACCCTTGGCAAGATGTTGGAGGCCCGTTCAAAGGGGAAGACCACGGACGCATTAAAGAGTCTTATGAGACTTGCTCCCAAAACAGCCACTATCATAAGAGACGGAAAAGAGATAACGGTTTCCGTGGAGGAAGTCAGTACGGGGGACATCTTTGTGGTAAGACCGGGAGAGAGCATCCCCGCAGACGGTAAGGTGATAGAGGGAAGCAGCGCGGTAAACGAATCTGCCCTGACGGGAGAGAGCATACCTGTTGATAAAGCCGTGGGAGATGAGGTTTCATCCGCAACCATCAATCAGTCCGGGTTTATCAGATGCATTGCCACAAGGACGGGAGAGGATACCACTTTGTCACAGATAATACAGATGGTATCGGATGCTGCGGCAACCAAGGCCCCTGTCCAAAAGCTGGCTGATAAGATATCGGGAATTTTTGTTCCTGCTGTAATAACCATAGCCGTGATAACGGAAATCGTGTGGCTTGTTCTGGGTGAGTCTGGGGGATTTGCACTTGCAAGGGGAATATGCGTGCTGGTGGTAAGCTGTCCCTGTGCCCTGGGACTTGCGACACCGGTTTCCATAATGGTGGGAAACGGCGTGGGTGCCAGAAACGGCATCCTGTTTAAGACGGCCGAGAGCCTGCAGGAGACGGGAAAAGCAAAGATAGCGGCTCTTGACAAGACCGGAACGATCACAAAGGGAGAGCCCAAAGTCACGGATATAATTCCTTTGAATACCGAAGAGGAGCTTTTAAGGATCGCATATCTTCTGGAAAAAAAGAGCGAACACCCTCTGGCAAAGGCGATCGTTGAATACATAGAGGATCCGGAAGGTACGGAGGGTGAACCATCCGAAAGAAACAGGATCATCAGGGAAAAAGCCGGGGATGTTGAAATAAGTGATTTTTCGGTTCTTTCCGGTAACGGACTGAGGGCCTTTATCAATGAGAACGGAGAAAAACATGAAATAAACGGAGGCAATCTCAAATATATTTCAGCCGTGGCGGACATTGACGACAGTATGATGAAAAAGGCAGAGCAGCTGTCCGAAGAGGGCAAAACACCCATGCTTTTTGCATCGGATGGGACGGTTCTCGGAATGATAGCCGTAGCCGATGTGATAAAGGATGACAGCAGAAGGGCCATAGAAGAGCTCAAAAACATGGGAATACATGTTGTGATGCTTACGGGAGACAATGAGAGAACGGCAAATGCCATAGGAAAACAGGCAGGGGTAGATGAGGTAATAGCTTCCGTACTGCCGGATGAAAAGGAAGCCGTTATCAGAAGGCTTAAGGAACAGGGCGGGAAAAGATCCTTTTCGGATACCGGAAAAGGTCGTTTCAGGAAGAAAACAGGCGGCTGCAGGGTAATGATGATAGGTGACGGCATCAATGATGCGCCGGCACTTACAAGGGCCGATACGGGTATCGCGATAGGGGCAGGAACCGATGTTGCGATTGATGCGGCGGATGTTGTGCTTATGAAGAGCAGCCTGTCGGATGCGGTATCGGCTGTCAGGCTCAGCAGGCGCACCTACAGGAACATAAAGGAAAACCTGTTCTGGGCACTTATTTATAACACACTGCTGATACCTGCGGCAGCAGGACTCTATATAAAGCCCTTCGGAATAACCATGAATCCGGTACTTGGAGCCCTGGCAATGAGCCTGTCGAGCTTCTGTGTCGTATCCAATGCCTTGAGGCTGAACCTGTTAAAAATCCATTATCCCGCAAAGGATAAAAGGATCAGGAACCATGATATACAAATGTCAGGGAGTATATTACGGAATGAACCGGATAAAGGGGGCAGTACCGGAAAAGAGAATAACAGAACGGAAAAAGGAGAAGAAAAGAAAATGACAAAAACGGTAAAGATCGAAGGAATGATGTGTGAGCATTGTGAGGCAAGAGTAAAAAAGGCTCTTGAAAAACTGGATTTTATAAGCGAGGCTGAGCCGAGCCACGAAAGCGGGAGCGCAAAGCTGACACTGTGCGGAGAGTATGATGAAGAAAAGGTAAGGGCCGTGATCGAGGATAATGATTACAGGTATATCGGGTAATAATTTTCGATAATGGTAAAATAATTTAAAAAATCAGTAGACATTTCTGAAATTATATTGTAGATTAAATATGAATGAGGCGTTAACGGACAATCTTTGCCCGTTGATGCCTCATTTTTTTTACAGACAGGAGGACCATACATTGATAAACAGAAATATCCTGCGAAGGACAGCCGTGATAACCGCAGTTTCCGCTTTTCTGTCCGGCTCGTTAACGGGATGCGGTGCGGGCAGTGCCGTATCATCATATGATTTTACGATGAAGCTCTCTGACATAAAAACCGGTGATGTGTCATCTCCCGGGGTGGCCGTACATGACCCTTCAATATTGAAGGCTGACGGGAAATACTATATTTATGGTTCGCATATGACGGCAGCAGTCAGCGATGACCTGAAAAACTGGAAAATGACGGCTGATAAATACATGAAGACAAATCCGGTTTACGGTCAGATCTATGATGTGGCAGATGAAGCCTTTGCCTATGCCGGAGATAAGACAAGTGCCATAAAAACCGATGACGGCGCCACGCATGTATGGGCCCCGGATGTGATATATAACAGAAAAAAAGGTCTGTATTACATGTATTACTGCACTTCGTCCACGTGGAACGCCTCCAATCTCTGCTACGGAACATCTGAATCTCCCGCAGGGCCTTTTATATGGCAGAAGGCCATTATATATTCGGGCTTTAATTACAAGACCTTAAAGGATACGGATGTGTGCGGATATGTGGATGAAGACTATGCTCACAGGCATTACATAAAAAACGGGGCATATAACTATGAGGACTATCCAAATGCCATCGATCCCTCCGTGTTTTATGACAAGGAAGGCCGTATGTGGATGGTATACGGTTCCTGGAGCGGCGGTATATATCTTCTGGAAATAGATGAGGAGACGGGGGATGTCATTCATCCCAAGGTCAGTGAGAAGGATATGGGCGAACCCTCCGACGGAGGTTCCTTCACCGATCCTTATTACGGAAAGCGGCTGCTCGGGGGAGGTCATATTTCTATAGAGGGGCCTTATATCATATATGATGAGTCAACGGATCTGTACTATCTGTTTGTTTCCTACGGATCCTTAACAAGTAACGGAGGATATCAGATCAGGGTATTCAGATCCAAAACGGTTGACGGGGAATATGAGGACATGAATGGTGCCTATCCCGTGAAAAGTGCCCGTCATGAAGATTTCGGGCTGAAGCTTTCCGGGAATTACAAGCTGCCGGGTCTTGAAAAGGCTTATATGGCCACCGGCCATAACTCGGCTCTGATCGATGATGACGGAAAAAAATACGTTGTATATCATACAAGATTCAATGACGGAGGTGAAGGCCATTCGCCAAGGGTCCATCAGATGTTCATGAACGAGGAAGGCTGGCCCTGCATGCTCCCCTATCAGACTCAGGGAGAGAGCATATCCGGAGAGGGTTATGACAGAAAGATGCTCACCGGCAGATATTTTGTCGAAAGTCAGGGAAATGACATAAGTTCCGATATAGCCAATCCCGTGATCATGTATCTGAATGATGACGGATCCGTGATTGGAAGAGAAACGGAAGGATTCTGGGAAACCGGGGAAAAGACTCCATATATGAAAATAACCATAGATGGTGTTACATATTCGGGTATCTTCTGTGAAATGAAGGATGAGGCGGGAGCCTCCGTGATGGTCTTTGCCGCTGTGGGAAACAACACCACACTCTGGGGAGTCAGATATCTGTGAGGCCATTTAACAGTACCGTTTCCTGCGGTATTTTCAGAATATATAAAACGGAGAGATAAAAATGAGAGAAACCCTGAAATACAACAAACCCTGGATCATGCAGAGAGCGGATCCCTATATATTAAGGGATGATAACGGAAATTACTATTTTACGGCTTCCGTCCCCGAATATGACAGGATCATCTTAAGAAGAGCTTCTTCTATTGAGGGTCTTAAGGACGCGGGGGAGCATGAGATCTGGCATAAGCATGAAAAGGGGCCCCAGAGCATACATATATGGGCACCGGAACTGCATTATCTGTTCGGTAAATGGTACATATATTATGCGGGCGGTGACAGGGACAACATCTGGGACATACATCCCTATGTGCTTGAATGCACGGGAGAGGATCCCTTAAACGATCCATGGATAGAGAGGGGCAGGATGCAGCCCTGTAAAGAAGATGAGTTCTCCTTCCGCGCCTTCTCGCTTGACGGCACCGTGTTTGAAAACGGGGGTGAATGGTATTATATCTGGGCGGAAAAGGTGAGCGTAGGCAGACAGATATCCAATCTTTATATAGCACGCATGAAAAACGGGTATACGCTTGATACTGCACAGGTACTGCTCACTACGCCGGATTACGACTGGGAGAGAAGAGGTTTCTGGGTAAATGAGGGACCTGCTGTCCTTAAAAGGAACGGAAAGGTGTTTGTCACCTATTCCGCCAGTGATACCGGTATCAGTTATTGTATGGGCATGCTTACCGCGGATGAGGCAGCAGACCTTTTGGATCCTCTTTCATGGAGGAAGGAAAGACATCCCGTGCTCAGTTCTTCGGAGGAACACGGAATATTCGGGCCGGGCCACAATTCCTTTACGGTGGATGAAGACGGAAATGATATCCTTGTATATCATGCCAGGACCGGGACGGAGATAACGGGGGATCCGCTCTACGATCCCGGCAGACATACCATGCTGATGAGGATCGTCTGGAAGAACGGGGTGCCGGTATTCTCATATGATATAAGTTAAGACCGGTCCGGAATTCTTTATAGAAAATCGAAATAATTTCATGCGCAGACGATCCCGGTCCGCCGGAAAGAGGAAAATACGATAAATACGCGGGGAAATGCTGATCCGGAGGGACCGGTCACGGCACAATAAAAGGGAAAAGGACCGGAAAGTATTTTAAAAACAAACTGCAGAATTTCAATATTTCGACAACAGCTTTGTGCAAAATGCATATTTTAACAGTGAAAAGCTTATTATAACTATACAAAATTCGATTTTATTTTAATAAAAGCTAAAATACTTATTGACTAAGTCGACATATTATGGTTATATTGGTAGTATCAAAACAGAATATATCCCAATCGGACAAAAAGGACCTCATAAAAGCCTCATTTGGTCCTAAAGATCCGGGGAGGATATGAAAAAGAAATGGATTTATCAATTAAGGAGGAAAAAATGAAAAAGAGATTACTAAGCGTTATTCTGAGTGCAACAATGACAGCGGCTCTTCTTGCCGGATGCGGCGGCGGGGCAGCCGGAGCAGCAGATGCATCGAGTGCGGATCAGGCCGAAGAAACAGCGGGTGAAACCGAAGAAGCAGCGGATGAAACCGAAGAAGCAGCCGAAACGGCTGAGGAGATCCCCACAAGTACCTTTGGTGATGCATCCGGAACACATCTTGAGATGTGGACATTCGTAGAGCTTCACGGACAGCATTATGGAAAGATGGCTGAGATCTGGAACGAGCAGCATCCCGACGAGAAGATCGAGATAACCTGTACCACCTATCCCTATGGCGACATGCATACAAAGCTCCTTACCTCTCTTGAGGCAGGAACGGGCGCACCGGATATCTGTGACGTAGAAGTCGGACAGTATCCCAACGTAGTAGCAGGTCTTGATAAGTGGCTTGTTCCCCTCGATGATTATGCCGCAGAGTATATGGCAACCATGGTTCCCGCAAGAATGCAGACCTATCAGGGTGAGGACGGTCATTACTACGGCGCACCTTATCATGTAGGTGCAACGACAATGTATTACAATGTTGCGGCAATGGCTGAGGCAATGGGCCTTTCAAATGAAGAAGTGATCGCAAAGATCGATAAGGTTGTTACCTGGGCTGATTATCAGGCACTCGGCGAAGAGTACAAGGCAGCCATCAACGACGATTCCAAGTACTGGACATCCGTAGATACAGGCGGAACGGACTGGTTATGGCTTGCAATGGCCGAGTACGGCGATGACTGGACAGGCGGATTCGAAGGACCCGCAAACTGTGTTCTTGATTCCGTAAAAGAAATGCTCACAATGCAGCAGTCATGGTTAAAGTCAGGTCTTGCCGAGATATCACCCGATGGTCATATCGATCTTGAAGCAGGATTCCAGAACATTCTTGATCACAATATCGTATCCTTCCCCAAGGCAATGTGGTATATGAGCCGTTTCACCAACTACATGCCTGATGAAAAGGGCAACTGGTACATAGCAAAGTGCCCTGTTTTCAAGGAAGGACAGAAGTGCTCGGTAGGTATCGGCGGAACAGGTACCGTTGTAACACAGCAGTCACAGAGTCCCGATCTTGCGGCTAAGTTCCTCTGCTGGGCCAAGATGTCGGACGAAGGCGAGCAGAACATATGGGATACACTCGGATTTGATGTCTGCAACGCAGCAGTATGGGATAAGGATTCCTTCGCGCATGATGACAACAACCAGTTCAACCAGTTCTTTATAAACTATCCTTATGACGTACTCAGTGCCATCGGAATGGACAATATCGGAAAGATCTCCGTAGTTGCCATAAGCCCTACCATCAATGAGTATGTATGCACCACAACTCTTAATGAAGTACTTGAGGATCCCGATTACAGTATCGATGACGCCCTTAAAGAGCTTCAGGATGCCGTTGACATGGAGCAGTAAGGAAGAGCGGGTAAACCCGGTTACGTGATATAATAAAAATAATAAGGGGGATGCCGGAATGTTCTCCGACATCCCCTGAATTTAATGAAGCCGCCTTGCGGTTTTGGTCTGACAGGAAAGAAGGTGCGGTTTGAAAAGTAAGAATTTTCTGTATTCAAAAAAAGTTGCCCCGTATGTCTTTGTGCTTCCTTTTATCCTGAGCTTTGCTTTTTTCTGGATATATCCGTTGATAACGGCATTTACCATGAGCTTTCAGGACATAGGTGCAATAAACACCGACTGGGTAGGCATCAAAAACTATACGAAGCTTCTTAAGGATAAGGTGTTCATGATAGCGGTGGCAAACAGTGCAAAGTATATGTTCTTTACGCTGGTGTTACTGATCCCGTTTCCCATGCTCTTTGCGGTTTTGATGGATTCAAAGATAGTGAAGGCAAAGGGGGTGTGGAAGGCGATCCTCTATATGCCCGCACTTACTTCGGTCGTAATATCCGGAACATTGTTCCGTCTGATGTTTACGGAGTATAAAACGGGACAGATGAATGTCATATCACAGGCTCTCGGATTTGGCACATATAAGTGGCTCAAGAACGGGTGGTCGGGAATGTTAGCCCTTCTGGTGGTGGCCTGCTGGAGATGGACAGGCGTGAACATGCTCTATTTCCTTTCGGGCTTAAAGGCCATAGACAGCTCCCTGTATGAGGCTGCGGATATAGATGGTGCATCGGCAATACAGAAGTTTAGGTATGTGACTCTTCCGTTATTAAAACCCACTACCATTTATGTTCTTACCATATCGGTATATGCCGGACTTGCGATGTTCCTTGAATCCTATATGCTGTGGGCCGGAAATTCATCACCCAACAATATAGGACTTACCATAGTCGGGTACCTGTATAAGAGGGGTATAGAGAAAAATGACATGGGCTATGCCTGCGCCGTGGGAGTGGTGCTTCTTGTGATAGCCCTGATCATCAACTTTACCCAGCTTATATTAAACGGTACCTTCAAAAAGGAGGAGGACTGATATGAATAATAAATATAAAAGTCCCTCCGCATCACCGAGACATATTCTGTTTTCAACGCTTGGAACCGGATTCTTCGTAATTCTGTGTCTGATAATAGCATTTCCCGTTCTGGCGGGCCTGCTTGCTTCCTTCAGACCCGGCACAGAGCTCATCAGAAAAGGACTTGCCATCGACCTTGATATAAGGACGATGACGCTTTCAAATTATAAGTATCTTTTCGGCGGGAATGCCGATTCGCAGAAATATTTCATGTGGTACAGGAATTCTCTCCTGATAACCATAGTATCCGTGGTGCTCACCCTTCTCATATGTTATTTTGTGGCTTACGGACTTACGATGTATGAGTTTAAATTCAAAAATCTGCTGTTTACCCTTGTTATTGCCACGATGATGGTTCCCTTCGAGATCCTGATGCTGCCTATGTACAAGGAGATAATAGCTCTTCATCTCATAGATACCTATGCAGGCGTGATAATAACCGGAATATGCAATGCATCTACCATATTCTTTTTCAGGCAGTATCTGTCCGGACTTCCGAAGGATCTTATAAGCGCCGCAAGGATAGACGGAGCAAACGAATATTATATTTCCGTAAAAGTGATCTTACCGCTTGCAAAGCCTGCTTTCGCATCAATGGGTATCCTGTGTGCCATGGGCTCCTGGAATGCGATCCTTTGGCCTTTGTTAGTGCTCAAGGGAGCACAGAAATTTACGCTTCCCATTGGACTTAATACCCTGCTCACACCCTACGGAAATAACTATGATGTATTGATAGCGGGCTCAATGTTTGGTATATTACCTATATTCATAATATTCTTACTCTTCCAGAAATATATCATCGAGGGAATGACAGCCGGTGCGGTGAAAGGATAGGGTAAAGTTGTAAGAGGAGGATCTATGGCAAAACTGATCATTAACAACGAAGTAAAAAAGAGCACCATTAATCCGGAGATCTACGGACATTTTTCCGAGCATCTCGGAAGATGCATCTATGAAGGTCTGTATGTGGGCGAGGATTCCGACATTCCCAATGTAAACGGCATGCGTACCGATGTCGTGGAGGCCCTTAAGGAGATGAAGATACCGGTGCTCAGATGGCCGGGGGGCTGTTTTGCGGATGAATATCACTGGATGGACGGGATAGGACCCAAAGAAAAGCGCAAGAAGATGATAAATACCCATTGGGGCGGCGTGGTTGAGGATAACAGCTTCGGAACCCATGAGTATTTTGAACTCATCAGACAGCTTGGCTGCAAATCCTATATAAATGCAAACGTCGGCAGCGGATCGGTCCGGGAGATGAGCGAATGGGTTGAATACGTTACCTTTAACGGTGTTTCGCCCATGGCGGATCTTCGAAAAAAGAACGGACATGAGGAGCCCTGGAAGATAGACTATCTCGGTGTCGGAAACGAAAACTGGGGCTGCGGCGGAAACATGCGTCCCGAATATTATGCGGACGAATACAGAAGATATCAGACCTATGTGAGGAATTACGAGGGTAACGCTCCCATACAGAAGATATGCTGCGGTTCCAATACGGATGACTATAAGTGGACGAGAAAGGTCCTTGAGACCTGCTTTGACCATTCCGAGCCTCATCAGCACGGGTTCATGGACGGTCTGTCACTGCATTATTATACTCTTCCCGAGATGGTGGATGACTGGAATGTAAAAGGTTCGGCAACGAACTTTACGGAAGAGATCTTCTACCAGACCTTAAAGAGAGGCTATTATATGGAAGAGCTTGTAACAAAGCACGGAAATATAATGGATGAGTTCGATCCCGGCAAGAGGATAGGAATGATGGTGGATGAATGGGGTATCTGGACAGACGTTGAGCCGGGTACGAATCCGGGATTCTTATACCAGCAGAACACGATGCGTGATGCCGTTCTTGCGGGAATGACACTTAACATATTCAATAAGCATTCGGACAGGGTAAAGATGGCCAATATCGCCCAGCTCATAAACGTTCTGCAGTCGGTGATGCTCACCGACGGGGAAAAGATGATAAAGACCCCTACCTATTATGTATTCAAAATGTATGCGGCTCATCAGGATGCGGTACTTCTTGACAGTAACCTTACGGAAGGATCGACCGTGGGATCCGGAAAGAACGAGCTTCCGAAGGTATTTGAATCCGTATCGGAGGATAAGGACGGCGTGATAACAGTTACTCTTACGAACAATTCACTTGAATCGGCCGAGGATATCGATGTGAGATTCGTTTCCGACGGAGATAAATACGGTGTCTGCGATGCATCCTTTGTAACGGGTAAGATGAATGCCCATAATACCTTTGATGCTCCCGAGGTTGTGAAGGAAGAGAAATTTACGGCCTTTGAAAAGAACGCAGAGGGCTTGAAGATCACTCTTCCCAAATGCAGCGTTGTATGCCTGAGGATGAAGAAGGGCTGAGAGTAAATCTCTATTACCGGATCATAGTTGCTGTGATTCAAGGGGGCGAAGCAAGTAAATACACAGGCTTCGTCTCCTTTTTGAATTATAGAATATCAAGTAAAAGGCATCAGGCCGTGTTCCGGCTGCTGCTTGCAAAGTATCAGCACTGAAAGAGAAACGAAGAATTTGCCGACAAAAACTGGCAGAAAGGTTTTGCTTAGCGTAATTAAATTATCGGAAACCGATTTAAGAAAAAGAGTATAATTATCTCATTGTCTGAACAAGATTGATAAGGGCAGTCCGCTGAGCTTCGGTCAGCCCGGAAAGAGACAGCACCGAGTCGTTGTCAACACCGAGAAGATAATCGGTTGATACTTTAAATATGGAAGAAAGACCAATAAGTATCTCATAGGAAGGCGAGCGCTGACCGGTCTCATAGGCACTTATCAAAGACTTTGTCACATGTAATCTGTTTGCTAGCTGTTGTTGCGTATATCCATAAGATATACGCAATTTTTTTATCCGAATCCCCATTTTTTTGATATACATAAGATTTTCCTTAAATAAATTGAGTAGTCTTCCCTTTTAAGTTGATTATATTAAATACAAGTCAACTAACGGCAGATAAAGTCAACTAATAGTTGACATATTGATTTGATAAATCTATAATATCGTTAAGTGTCACCGGGAATATGAAATGTAATATAAACCGGAAGACATTAATCATACGAGGAGGACTTGGAAATGAGTGAATTGATTAAGTACACTAAACGTATACTGGCAGTTTTTTTGGCTGTCTCTCTTGTACTTACGTTATTCCCGGCTGGGGCTCTCGCTACAGAAGCAGATATGGAAAGCCCGGGGAATTCTGTATCAGAGGATATTCAGCCGGAGAATGCGGAGGAAGACCCCGATATTACTGTTATATCGGGAGATCAGACTGTCGAACTAACGGAGGCGGATGAGGTTATTTCTGATCCTGATATGGAACCAGTTATTATGGAAACATCCGATGATGCAGATATCGAGGATGTTCTCATGGCAGTCGATGAAGCTTTTGAAACTGAAGAAGCATCAGAAGATAAAAATGATGAGCTTGCAGCCGTATTGCCTCTAACCATTGAAGCTGCAACAGCAAACTTTGGTGAAGCATTTGGGAATAAAGCTCCTGATGATATTCAGGAGAATATAGTACTCAATGAAGACGGAACTGTTTCAGGTACCTTAAAACTTGTTACAGGCTGGACCCAGTTTGGCACAGAGCTTTCTTCCGGACATTATATTGCATTACACGTTGATGATGGTATGGCAGCTAAGATTGAGGTCGGAATAGGTGAAACAGCTGAAGAAAATTGGAGACTTCATGATATAATCGAGGATCCGGACAGAACAATAATCTTAAGGGTAGCGAATAAGGATGAACAGTCCATAAAGGTTAAGATTTCCTACGAAAGAGGAAAAGCATTTGAAAAGGTATATGACCTTTCAGAGCTTGTGCTTGACGATTTCAGGATCGATACGGAAATAGGTGCAGATACCAATCTGCT
>JAIKZD010000060.1 GCA_024682555.1 Lachnospiraceae bacterium
CTCCAAAAAAGACAGCATTCGTGAGGCTGTCTTTTTTACTTGTATAATCCCTGAATTTGAGTATACTTATATATAGGGGTAGGGAAACTTGAAGGGAGTATAAGTACATGTCTTTAAATATTGAGGATATTTTTGAGAAGGAAAAATATCTTTTTAACATGCGGCCTATTTTAAACCGGGACGCTCTTTTTTCTGACTATTCATCGGATTATCTGGTTCCCTGGGAACCGACGAAATACGGTCAGGTCAAGATCCGCTTCAGAACAGCAAAGAACAATGTCGATCACGTTTATATAATAGTAAACGGCGACAGTCATGCCATGTACAAGGAAAGCACGGTCGGGAGATTCGATTATTACGAATACATACTGCAGCTTGAGAATGAACTTATGGTGTATTTCTTCGAGGCCGAGGTCGGAAAGATCAAATGCCAGTATGACTTAAGAGGCGCCGTGGACAATGTTGACATGAACTTCTTCTTTGAGATAAGACCGGGCTTTTCGACCCCCGATTGGGCGAAGGGCGCGGTTTTTTATCAGATATATGTTGACAGGTTCTATAACGGGGATCCCTCCAATGACGTGCTTACGGGCGAATATATGTACATAGGCGACAAATCCGTAAGAGTTGAGAACTGGGATAAATATCCCGAGCAGATGGGGGTGCGGGAATTCTACGGAGGCGATCTGCAGGGCGTGCTTGACAAGATGGATTACCTTCAGAGCCTCGGAATAGACGCGATCTATTTCAATCCCCTCTTTGTATCCCCTTCAAACCATAAGTATGACATACAGGATTATGATTATATAGACCCTCATTTCGGAAGGATCGTGGATGACAGGGGATCCCTGCTTGAGGAAAACCAGACCGAGAACAGATTTGCCACCAGATACATAAACAGGGTCACCAACAAGAAGAACCTCGAGGCCAGCAACGAGCTTTTCATCAAGGTTGTCGAGGAAGCCCACAGGCGCGGGATAAAGGTGATCCTTGACGGTGTTTTCAATCACTGCGGATCCTTTAACAAATGGCTTGACAGGGAGCGGATATATGAGAACTCCGAGGGCTACGAAAAGGGTGCCTATGTGGATGAGAACAGTCCCTATCGTGATTTCTTCAAGTTCTTTGACGAGAACGCCTGGCCCTATAACGGAAGCTATGACGGCTGGTGGGGACATGATACTCTTCCCAAGATGAACTACGAGGGTTCACAGAAGCTCTATGACTATATTTTAAGCATGGCGGAAAAATGGGTAAGGCCTCCCTATAACATTGACGGATGGAGGCTTGATGTGGCTGCAGATCTGGGTCACAGCGGCGAATTCAATCATCATTTCTGGCAGGATTTCAGAAGAGTTGTCAAGAATGCCAATAAAGACGCCATCATAATAGCCGAGCATTACGGAGATCCTTCCAGCTGGCTTCAGGGAAATGAGTGGGATACCGTCATGAATTATGACGCGTTTATGGAGCCTCTCACCTGGTTTTTGACAGGCATGCAGAAGCACAGTGATGATTTCAGACCCGATATGCTGGGAAATGCAGACGCCTTCTGGGATGCCATGGTATGGAACACGGCCAAGTTTTCGGCGCCGAGCATGTATGTTTCCATGAACGAGCTTTCCAACCATGATCACTCAAGATTCCTGACAAGGACCAATCACAAGGTGGGAAGAGTGGCTTCGCTCGGTCCCGAAGCGGCGAACGAGGGCGTGAACAAGGCTGTCATGAGGGAAGCCGTCATGGTTCAGATGACCTGGCCGGGTGCACCCACCATTTATTACGGTGATGAGGCCGGTGTCTGCGGTTTTACGGATCCCGACAACAGACGTACCTATCCCTGGGGACATGAAGATCAGGATATGATAGAGTTTCACAGACAGATGATCAGGGTCCACAAGGAAAATCCCGAGTTTAAGACAGGTTCCTACAGGGAACTGTACAGGGATTACAACGTTTTGTGTTACGGAAGATTCAACAGGGACGAACAGTCTATAATAATAATCAATAATAACGATCACTCGAAGGAGATGAACATTAAGTTCGGCTGGAAGGTCGGAGCCATGGATGACTGCGTCGTGGAGAGCATAATGTATACCGACGAGGCCGGCTTTAACACGGACAGATATACCTATATAATAGATAAGGGACGGCTCTTTATCAAACTCAGGGCCTTCTGTGGTATAGTATTAAAGGTTATCAGGGTCTGAAGGCTTATAGGACTGAAGGTTTACAGGGCTGAGGGCCTTTACGGGAGATTTCTATGAGACGGATGGAATTTAAGATGGAGAGACCGGGGCTTTTAAAGGAAGGTGATCATGTCACCGTTACCGAGGGACAGCTCCCCACCAGCTATTATTATACGATAGACCCCTCTCTTGCCATGTCTGCAAATTACGAGACAAGAGAAAGACTGAAATCCCGGGAGGGAACGGTTGTAAGGATAGAAGAACGTCCCGCGGGCTATTATGTGACCGCGGAATTTGAGGATTGACATGTCAAAGAAGATTATAATGATCGGCCCCGTGTATCCCTATAAGACAGGGCTGTCCTATTACGTATCCCTGCTGTACAGGCAGCTGTCAAAAGAAAATGATGTTTCGATAATATCATATTCCATGATGTATCCGAAGTTTTTATACAAAAAGCCCCAGAAGGATTATGAGGATGATGTATTAAAGCTTGACGGGATAGATTATATCCTTAATTCAGCAAATCCCTTTAACTGGATAAAGGTGGCATCGTATATAAAAAAGCAGAAACCGGATCTCCTGCTCTTACAGTGGCTGCATCCCTATTTTGCGCCCTGCTATTACTGCCTTTCCCGGATGTTAAAGGATACGAAGATACTGTATATCTGTCATAACGTGTTTCCTCATGAAAGATTTCCCCTGGATAAATGGCTTACAAAGCATACTCTGAGACAGGCCGATTATTTTATCACCCATTCTCAGTCGGACGGTGAGGATCTTAAGAGCATTGTAAAGGATCCGAAGCTTATCGTTTCGGTACATCCGGCCTATAATTTTTTTAAGCAAAAAGACATGACAAAGGCGGAGGCAAGAAAAATACTGGATCTTAAGGACAGTGACAAAGTACTCCTGTTTTTCGGCCTTGTAAGGGAATATAAGGGATTAAAGCATCTTTTAAAGGCTCTTCACCTGCTATTTAAGGACGGTGAGGCTTTAAAGGACCTGAAACTGCTGATAGCCGGGGATTTCGGAGGATCCAGGGAGCAGTATGATGCCCTGATCGAAGAATATGGCATATCTCCTTATATCCGGATAACCGACGGACATATCCCCATAGGAGAGGTGGAAAAATTCTTCGCCGCCTGCGACATGGTGGTGCTTCCCTATGAATCCGCGACACAGAGCGGCGTTATACAGGTGGCCTACAGCTTTGAAAAGCCCGTTCTTGCCACCAGGGTCGGGGGACTTCCGGATGTTGTATTTGACATGGAAACGGGGTACGTGGTCAGTCCCTTTGCCCCGGAAGAGATAAGGGATGCCATAAAGGATTTCTACGAAAATGACAGGGCGGAGTCCTTTAAGGAAGGGATTGAAAGAGAAGCCTACAGATATTCCTGGGAAAGGATGAACGAAAATATAGATAAACTGATGCTTTTATGATGCGCAGATCACACATAAACTGATACAGAGGACAGATAATGATCATTACACAGACACCTTTCCGCATGTCGTTTTTCGGCGGCGGAACGGATATGGAAGACTTTTATAAGGAACACGGCGGGGCGGTCATATCCACCACCTTTGACAAATACTGCTATGTAAACGTCAGGCATCTGCCGCCTTTTTTTGAATACAGCTCGGAAATATCCTATTCAAAGCTTGAGCGGGTAACGGAGATCGAAAGCATTGTTCACCCTGCGGTCAGGAATGCCATGCAGATGCTTGACATGCATGAGATAAGGCTCTCCTATGAGGCGGATCTTCCCGCAAGGTCGGGTCTCGGAACAAGTTCCTCCTTTGCGGTGGGCATGTTAAATGCTTTTTACGCCCTCAAGGGAAAATATGCGGATAAGAAGACCCTGGCGGATAAGGCCATCTATCTTGAAAGAGTGCTCTGTAAAGAGGCAGGGGGCATCCAGGACCAGATTGCCGCATCCTTCGGAGGCCTTAACAGGATAGATTTTTCGGAGGAGGGATATGAAGTAACGCCCGTTATCATATCTCCCGAGAGAAAGAGCAGGCTGAATGATAACCTGATCATGTTTTTTACGGGCTTTACGAGATTTTCATCGGACATACAGGCAGCAGGCCTTAAGAATGATAAAAACAAGACGGCAGAGCTTATTGAGATGCTGTCCCTTGTGGATGAGGCGGAGAACATCTTAAGAGACAAGCATACCGACCTGAACGAGTTCGGCAGGCTTTTGGACCATACCTGGCAGCTTAAGAGAAAGACCTCGGAGCTTGTGTCAAATGACAAGATAGATGCTCTTTATGAAAAAGGCAAAAAGGCCGGTGCCATCGGAGGAAAACTCCTGGGAGCTGGCGGCGGCGGATTTCTTTTATTCTATGTTGAGGAGGATAGGAGGCAGAGCCTTATAGATGCCATGGAAGGGCTCTTATATATCCCCTTTGAGTTTGAAAACGGTGGAACAAGGGTCATGTATTACAGCCCCGAGACCTGGGAAAAGAGGTAACCACGGGGAGTAAACAAAAGACCGGCACATAAACAGCGGGAATAACGGCATGGAGAATATAAAAACAGTCATAATGGCGGGAGGAATGGGAAAGCGTCTTAAGGAGATATCAGGGGACCTCCCCAAGCCTCTTGTGAAAATAGAAGGGATCCCGGTGCTTGAAAGAGAGCTCATATGCCTTAGGGATCAGGGTTTTACGGATATCATCCTTACCGTGAGCCATAAGGGTGAACAGATAAGGGATTATTTCGGGGACGGAAAGAAATTGTCCGTAAACATAGATTATTACTTTGAGGAGGAACCTCTCGGAAATGCGGGAGCCCTGTTTAAGATAACGGACAGACTGACCGATGAGTTTTTCCTGTTAAATGCGGATTCACTCTTTGATGTGGACTTTAACAGGTTTTTAGATTTTCACAGGCAGAAGGGGGCTAAGGCTTCCATTTTTGTTCATCCCAACAGCCACCCCTATGACAGCGGGCTGATAGTAAAGGATGAAGACGAAAGCGTGGAAAAATGGCTCAACAAAGAGGATGAGAGGAAGGGATACTACCGGAATCTCGTAAATGCGGGGCTGCATATTTTATCAAAAGACATTTTGAAGGATGCGGGGATCGATCCCTCAAAGATCGGAAAACCCGATGAGAACGGACATATTGTAAAGGCCGATCTTGACCGGGATATATTAAAGCCTTTGGCGGGAAAGCACCTGCTGTTTGCCTATGAGAGTTCCGAATACGTGAAGGATATGGGAACCCCCGAAAGATACGGACAGGTATGCAGAGATGTTAAAAACGGGATCGTAGCTGCAAAAAACCTAAAGAATCCGCAGAAAGCCGTCTTCATGGACAGGGATGACACCATAATAAAGGATGTGGGATTTCTGTCGGATATAGATGATCTGGAGCTTTTGGAGGGTGCGGCCTCGGCCATTAAAAAGATAAATGAGCTCGGATATCTGGCCATCGTCATAACCAACCAGCCGGTGATCGCAAGAGGAGAGCTCACTTTCAAGGGCCTGGAAGAGATACATAAAAAGCTTGAGACACTGCTGGGAGCAGAGGGAGCATATCTCGACGGTATATATTTCTGCCCTCATCATCCCGATGCTGGCCATGAAGGAGAAATAAAGGAGTTAAAGATAGTCTGCGACTGCAGAAAGCCTAAGCCCGGTATGATCTTAAGGGCTGCGAAGGAGCATAATATCGATCTTTCCGCCTCTGTAATGGTGGGTGACAAGGATAAGGATGTGATGGCCGGAAAGGCAGCAGGCACGAAGACAGTGCTGATATCAAAAAACCACAGAAACGAGGAATTCGGTGATGTGGGACAGGACATGACGGTCTTAAGTCTTTCGGAGTTTGCTGACAGGATCCCGGAGTTATGGAGAGAAAAGGATGGCTGAAATACAGGACAGAATAAGAAAACATGCGGATGATCTGATATGCAGGTATGGGTTACTAAAAGACGCAAAAGAAAGTATAATTGATGCATACCTGATCATGCAGGAAACCTATGAAAACGACGGCAAGCTGCTGATAGCCGGAAACGGCGGATCGGCTGCGGATGCGGAGCATATGACAGGCGAGCTTATGAAGAGGTTTAAAAAGCCCAGGCCCATTAGCAAGGCTCTTTCGGACAGTCTGATAGCTACGGACAGGGATATAGGTTCCAGACTGTCATTAAATCTCGACAGGGCCCTCATGGCCATACCTCTTACGGCCCATGATGCCCTGACCACGGCTTATATAAATGATGCGGACGGATACGGTGTATTTGCGCAGCAGCTCTTCGGTTACGGCAGAAAGGGAGATACTTTTCTTGCAATAACGACCTCGGGAAACAGCAGCAATATATTAAATGCAGCGGTGTTAGCCCGGGCCCTCGGAATCAAGGTCATCGCCCTTACGGGCAAAAGCGGCGGAAGGATAAAGGATTTTGCCGATGTATGTGTCAGGGTAAACGAAGAGGAGACCTATAAGATCCAGGAGCTGCATCTGCCCATCTATCATACCTGGTGCCTGATGCTTGAGGATCATTTTTTCGGATAAGGATCATTTTTTCGGATAAAAAACCGGCGAATCTCTTAAAAGGAGGGCTTATGGAAAACAAAAAGGTAAAGCTTGTTATCGTTACAAAGGATTCGGATTATTCGAACATAACACAGGATTATAATAAGTTCTTTGAATACCTGCCTGTAAAAGAAATAATAATGGTAGGCTCGAAACACCTCTCTGAGCTTATGGAAAAGGACAGGGAGAACGGGATTCTGCCCGATAAGGTAACCTTCATGTACGAGGAGGAGCTTGTATCCTCGGAAAAAATGATGGCTGCCGTAAAGGATCATCTCACCGCGGGCGGATATGATATAGCGGATAATTCAAGGCTCGGATGGTATTACCAGCAGTTTCTGAAGATGCAGTTTTCAAGGATCTGCGATGACGAGTACTATATGGCCTGGGATATCGACACGGTGCCCTTAAGAAAAACGGGGATGTTCACGGATGACGGCCATCCCATATTTGACTTAAAGACCGAATATCAGCCGGGATATTTTAAGACCATAAAGAAGCTCTTCGGCTTTGACAAGATCATAAAGAAATCCTTCATCGCGGAGCACATGCTTTTTAACGTCGGATATATGAAGGAAATGCTTGACGAGATAGAGGCTCTTCCCATAAAGGGTGAGGCATTTTATGAAAAGATAATGTATTCCCTTGATTATGACAATATGAAGCTCGGTTTCAGCGAATTTGAGACCTTCGGTACCTGGATGGGAATAAGACATCCCGATGTATACAAGCTGAGGGAATGGCATTCCTTAAGAAAGGGCGGATTCTTCCTTAACAGCAAGGACCTTGATGAGGATGCAAAAAAATGGCTTGCGGGAAGCTTTGACGCCATCACCTTTGAGGGATATAACCAGGTGGATCCCTCCCTTGCGGAAATGTTCAACAATGAGGAATACCGCACGGGATTAAGCGCTCAGGAGTTCTATGACATAGCCCTTGAAAGCGGGTACTTCGGTATCATGACGGAGGACGGACTGGTAAAGGGTGAGATAGACGTGAGGTGGCCGTTCTGAGCTTATCAGGCTGTTCGCCGAAAAGACAGGGATGCCTGATTTCTCCGTCCCGGGCAAAATAGACGGTGCTAATATGCTCTTTTGGATATATATTATACGGTTTTCGGGCGTTACAATATGACCATGGACAGAACATGACTAAGGCCGCGGCGGTCAGCGGAAAAGTTCCTGGAATGTCCGCAGTCAGGGATAAAGAAAATAACTTATAAGGAGGATGAAATATGAATATTTCGATCGAAGCACTGGATAAGGTAATGGAAGTAACGGGAGTTGAGTATGCTGCAGCAAAGGAAGCACTGCTTAAGACGGACGGCGATGTTGATGAGGCCATAAAGCTCCTTACTCCGGATGAGAAGCCGGATGATGACAAGATAAAGGAGACCATCGATAAGCTCAAGGACAAGGTAAAGGAAGGCAATGTGGACAGGATCCAGATAACAAAGGATGGCGAGTCCATTCTGAGAGTACCCGTAAACGTTGGCATCATCGGAGGACTCATCGGTGTGGCAGCAGCACCCTGGGCTTTCATAGCCGCCACCCTTGCGGCTTTCGGTTTCGGCTGCAAGCTGGAGATTGTTAAAAAGGACGGTACCACGGACGAGCTGTTATAAAGGAATTCCGGAAATCTCAGGAAGTCATTCCGGATCACCGGATCTTAAGGACAGCCGGTACAAAAAGATAATATCGTAAAACAGGCCCGGCGGGATGATCCTGCCGGGCTTTTTTCAAATCATTCTTCTAACCATCCCTGGAGGTTTAAGACTTCCTCCGCCGGATGTCCGTTTACGGTGAAGCCGTCTTCATCGTTTCCGGTCACATAGAATCGGCATACATTTTCTTCTTTACCGTCATGTATCAAAAGATCTATGAAGGTTTCGCCATCGGTCCTTATGATGTCCATATAAGTGTTTTTTTCAAGCATTCTGATCTCAGGCTCGGTATCCTTTTCGTTGTCGAATACTTCCGCCTCAAAGGGAACCAGAACGGAGAGAGGCTCTACTCCGCCATAGAGATGGGAATACAGGCTGAGACGCTTTGGAACACCGTCCTCCCCGACACAGGCATCCGCAACCATACTATTGAGCTCCCTGACCAGTGAGGTATCACAGGTAAGCCTGAATCCGTCGGGATCAAGGCTCTGTCTGTAATCCGACTCGATGGGATCATAGATCGCTCCAAAGATCGAAGTTATGAATGCGGGTTCGTCCTGTTTAAGGGAATAGACCTGGGTTTCGTTGTCTTTTGAAAGGTAGAGATAGCGATCACCGTTCTTCTGAACGAGATGATGGCCATAATAGCCTTTTTCCTTCTCGTGACTCAATAAGCCCTCATATCCACAGATGTCTTTTCTGTATAATCTGTGGAATTCCAGGATAAAATCATAGGGTGCAAAAGCATCCTGATACAGGATGTCTTTACAGAGTGCAAAGGGAACAAGGATCTCTTCCGTATCGTGCATCATATAGCCGCCCTGATAAAAGGGATCGGTAAGGTAGAATTCAAAGCCTGCCGGGTTTACCGCCCAGGCAAATCTCCCGTCATCACGGCAGCCCCTGATGCTTTCGGATATCCTGTTCTTAAAATTTTCTTTTTCGTATATGGATACCGTTTCCTTTGTATAATCCGCATTAGCCGTCAGCAGGCCTTCGCAGACAAGCTCGCAGAGACGGTCCGGATCGGTGATGAAGTCGTTTAAGGACAGTTTTCTCCCGCTCTGTGCGTCATAGGTATAACCGTGATAGAAGGTATCGTCAGGTTCATAATCCCTGTTATACCGGTCAACCATTGTGATATAGCTTACTATTGAGGTGTCGCAGCGCTTTAAGTGCATGCCGACTCTGGGAGTGAGGGCTATAAAAGAATCGGGAGATGAGGCATGATAGCGTTCCCAGCGCTCCCCGGCCTGGGCCATTTCATCATCGGCGGTCTTTACTGCCCAGTCATTATAATCATCGAATATCTTTTTGACGACATCCGGTACTTTTCCCTCAAGCCTGGCCGACACATATTCAACATCTCCTCCGCCGGTGTAGGAGTCCCATTCATCTTTTTTTTCCTCTATGGTAAAGGAAACCTTAATGGACTCTGCCTCCAAAGGGGAAAGAGTAAGCTTTTCGGGCTCGATATCTGAGAGCTCCTCAGTTGTTTCCCAGTCATCCTTTCGCTCGGTCTTTTGCAGACCGGGAAGTATTTTTGCATTATTTTTGGTATCTTCATTGTCTGTGCCGGTATTACGGATTTTTTGAACCCCGCATCCTGCAAGAACAAATAAAAGAACGAATATCAGGGAGATAATAATATAGCTGTTTTTCATAAATATAATCCTTTCAGATGGGTGTGAACCTGTTGATCCCGTCCTCGGCGATCTTTGCAAGCTTTTCAAGTCCGGCTTCGTCCTCCGCGGAGAATCTGCCTTCGATGGGACTGTCGATATCGAGGACTCCGAAGACTTTTCCGTTCCTCCTGAGAGGCAGGACGATCTCCGATGCCGAAGCACTGTCGCAGGCAATGTGTCCGGGGAATTTGTGTACATCCTCCACGCGTACGATCCGGTCTTTGAGCACAGCCGTGGCGCAGACACCTTCTTTTATAGGGATGCCGGTACAGGCGGGTTTTCCCTGGAAAGGGCCGAGGATAAGCTTCTCATCCTTTATCAGATAGAATCCTGCCCAGTTCAGATCCGACATCGAGTTATATAAAAGTGAGGAAATATTGGCCATAACCGTGATATCCCAGACTGCATTATCCAAAAGAGCCTCTGCCTGTTTGCAGAGCAGATCATAATCGGTCATTTTTAGATCCTCCATATCAAATTACACTTTTTAAGATCAGATCATGATCCTTTGTTTCAGATTATAAAGAAAAAATATGCGTGTAGCAAATATCTTTGAATTATAAAAAGGAACAGCCCTCTCTGATCCGGTGGATCAAAAAGGGCTGTCCCATCGTTTGTGTGCCCGGCGGCGCGGTTCTCGTCAGGTCTGACCGTATCCTTCATATGGCATCTGCTCTAACCATATAGCATATGATTCAGAGATACATCTTAGCCTGCATTTCGGGAGTGAGTCCGTAAGGATTCTCGATCTTTGTGTCGGTAAATGCTATCCAGAATTTCTTAAATCCTTCCTTAACGTTCTCCATATGCTCACCGGCTGCTCTCTGTATGCGGATCTTCTTTGCCATTACTGCGTTGTTTACTGTATTTGCTGTTGTGTTCATTGCTGCGTTCAGGACTTGCAGAGCTTCTGACGACCAAAGAACTGCACCGCATAACGGTACAGGAAATAGCCGATCTGGCAGATGTGAACAGGGTCACATTCTATAAGCATTACCTCGATGTCTATGATCTGTATGACAAACTGGAAAATGAGGTGCTTACGGAGATGGGGCTGCTTGTGTTAAAGCAGATCGATGGCAGCTGCATGGGGGAGATCATCGATTATATCGATGATACAAAAAATAAAAATAATCGAAATGAAAGAAAGAAGCACCTAAAAAGATGCTTCTTTTCTTTCATAACGAGCACGAGACGGGATTCGAACCCGCGACCCTCGCCTTGGCAAGGCGATACTCCACCACTGAGCCACTCGTGCAATATTTACTGCCGTCTTTACGACGCCACCAAATAATAACAAATTAAAAAAGTATTGTCAACACCCTTACGGAAGAATGTCATATTCGTCCTTACAGAAGAATGTCGTATTCATTCAGTATTTCAGCCATTCTGTCCTGGGCGATCCTGCAGGTGTCGGTAAGATACCACTGTTCCCGGTCCCATTCCCGGATCCCCCTGTAATAGCTCAGTTTCAGCTCATCATCAATTACAAAGGGGATGAATTTGCTGCGTATGCACTCCTTAAAGAGGATCAGCCTCGCCACCTGTGCGTTGTTATACCTGCAGGGCTTTGACCTCATCAGCCCCGAATGAAGTTCCAGGATATCATCAAAGGCAGCCTTTTCTCTCAGGGCATAATCGTTCAGTATATCCGGGGTTTTCTTATCTGCCGCAGGCTCAATTGCGTCGTTTCCGGCTCTTTTTATCCGTATGCCCGATGACACAAGGTGGTTCAGCTTTTCGATATAGCCTTCCGTTACGGGTTTTTCAATGGTATCGATGATATAATTAAAAGCCCTGTAATGGTTTAAGATCTCCTGAACATCATCTATGCTGAGATTTTCTCCCGAGATTCGGTTCTTTGATATCATGTCCGCAACATTTTCGAGAGAGAGCCGGTTGCCCTCCATATGATTGGAAAAATAGGCCGTTCTTATCTGAAAGATCTCATAGATCCCTCCGGAGATCCTGTGTTTTTTCTCATATTTAAGCCTGTCGGCAAGAAACATGGGAAGTGAACGGGCTCTGGGCTTTCTGTCGGGCTTTTCGGCATCGACCGGAACTACCCAGGTCTTTCCGGCCATAAAAGCACCGGGAACCCTTCCCTCCATCAGGTAATTCCTGACGGCCCTTTCCGTAATGTTCCATTTCTTTGCGGTTTCGGCGGCTGAGATATAATCCATCATTCAGTTCCTTTCTCTGATATACATTTTAGGCTGCAATCCGTGAATGTGAATGGTCGTGACCGCAGCTCACAGCATTTTATCTTCGTTGGCGTATTTATGGACATTTATGAATGCAAAAACATTATACACAACGATAAGAACGAGCAGCATGAGGACCATGAGGCCCGATTCGATGCTGCAGACAAAATCATACAGACCGTGCATCAGGATCGCGGTGCAAAGGCCCCTTAAGCGCATTTTCCGGGACTTGTCATACATTCCGCGAAGCTCTAATGATTTTGCCTGACCGTAATAATATCCGATATAGATCCCGAACATGCAGTGCCCGGGTATGGAGGTACCTGCCCTTGCTATTGCAGAGCCTATACCGTCATCCGAGACATAGAAGATGTTTTCAAGCATGGCAAAACCGAGTGCCGCAGTGGCGCCATACACTACTCCGTCAAATCTGTAATTGAAGGAAGGATGCTTCCAGGTCAGTTTTTTTACCACAAGATATTTGCTGAGCTCCTCTAAAAGTGCTACAGCGAAGAAATTCTCGATGAAGATATATAAGAGGCTGTCTCTGTTTATATCCAGAATGTCGACGATAAGGTTAAAAACATCTCCGAAGATTATGGGCGGAACGATGGCGAGGGCTCCGAATACAAACAGAAGAAGCAGCAGGGTTTTAGGTTCTTTCTCGATCCTGTCAAGGCGGTATATGTAGATAAGAAGGGCTATCGGGGGAACGCATCCGAAGATAAGCACCCCGAAGAATCCTATCCCGGCACCGGTACTGATGACCGAGCTGCCAGCCAGTATGGCACTGATGGAAACAAAGGCTATGATCACGGCCGGGAGCCATTTTACCGAGGTTTTTTTATTTTGCGGATAAACCGGCAGGTCATTATTTAAAGTGGGATTTGCGGATGCATGCTCCACGCTGCAAGGCACCGTGTTTCCCGGTACCGGGCTTCCTGATTCCGTGTTTCCCGATACCATGCTGCCGGACACCGTGCTCCCCGGTACCATGCTTTCTGACACCCTGTTTCCGCAGAAAGTGCAGAAGTTAGCCGATATGGGGATCTGCTGTCCGCAGTGAATGCAGTATTTTGTCGTTTTGTTTTCCATAGTCTTTATCCTTGTATGATTAATCTGAAGCGGGGTCACGGGCATTTATGGATCCGAAGCATAACATCCGGGGATCCGAACGTATATTTAAGTTCCGAAAGCATCTCAGCCATCGGAAAATTACATCATAAAAGCCGGATATTACGGATTTAATATTCCTTTTTAGGAAATAATAATACAGATTATGCCTGAAATCAACAGAAAATAAACTGAGAAGCCACAGGATAAAAACATCTTAGGCAATGCCATCAAGTTTACCGATGCCCCCGGAGAAGTAAATCTCATAGTGGAACGTACAACCGTTTTTGACGGCCAGACAACGTTAAAATTCGAGATAAAGGACACCGGCATCGGAATGGCCATCACCAAAAATATCGTTGATCTGATGAACGGGACCATATCCGTTGAATCCAAAAAGGGTGAGGGCACTCAGTTTACCATTGTGATAACCCTCAAAAACTGCGAGCATACCGATTATGACAGCAGTTTCCTGAATTATAAGGATCTCAGGATCCTTGTGGTGGATGACGAAGAGGTTGCTGCGGAGCATGCAAGACTTGTTCTTGACGAGGCAGGGATCAAATCGGATATAGCATTCTCCGGAGTAGAAGCCCTGAACATGCTCGAGGTTGCACACACCAAACAGGAGCATTACAATCTTGTACTGCTTGACTGGAAGATGCCTGAAATGGACGGCCTTGAAGCAACCGCAGCCATAAGAGCCCTTGACAGGGAGGATGCGGCGATCGTTCCCATAGTTGCCATGACGGCCAATGCCTTTGATGAGGATGTACAGAGATCCCTTCAGGTCGGGATGAATGCACATCTCTCAAAGCCCGTAGAGCCTGAGAGGCTGTACAGGTCATTGGAGGAGCTCATAGGAGAAGCTGATACCCGGAAATCTTTTTAGTAAGGCTGTTTAATACCTTCTTTTTATCGAGGCTCCATTTCGGTGCGATGAGGGTTTTCCGGTCACCGTCACCTGTCATCCTGTGGATCACCATGTCATCGGGAAGGATATCAAGGCAGTCACGGACCAGATCCGTGTACTCATCCATTGAAAGGCATTCAAACTTGCCCGCAAGATAATCATCGGCAAGGGGTGTTCCTTCAAGAACGTGTAACAGCTGCAGTTTAATGCCCTGAACACCGCTTTTTCCGACATAGTCCACGGTCTTTAGCATATCTTCCCTGCCCTCCCCGGGAAGTCCCAGGATCACATGCACTATTATCTCTATATTGCGGCTCTTAAGCCTTGATACGGCATCATCATAGACACTTAAGGGATAGCCTCTGTTTATGTATTCGGCGGTCCGCTCATGTATTGTCTGAAGTCCCAGCTCAACCCAGACGGGTTTTTTTTCATTAAGTTCCGATATCAGATCCAGTACTTCATCCGGCAGGCAGTCGGGCCTTGTGGCTATGGACAGGATATGTACCATCGGATGATCAAGAGCTTCCTTGTACAGTTTTCTAAGCCTGTCTACGGGTGCATAGGTGTTGGTGAAGGCCTGAAAATAAGCGATGTACCCGTACCCGGATGAGGGAAGCTTCGATCTGACTCTTTCCCTGCCTCTTTCGAGCTGCTCCGTTATCGATAAACCGCGGTTTTCGGCAAAATCCCCCGAACCGTGGGACGAACAGAAAATACAGCCGCCGTAACCTAAGGTCCCGTCTCTGTTGGGACAGGTAAAACCTGCATCTAAGGATATCTTATAGAGCTTTATCCCATACCTTTTTTTGATGTATTCGTTTACAGTCTGCTGTCTCATAAAGTTCTCCCGACATGATCCTGAGCTCATGATCTTGTGCCCGATCGTCCGGAATATATTATCATTTCGGTGATATCAGGGCAAATCTGACAGGCGTGCAAATTTTTACTTGCCAAAACAAGGTATTATGGTTATAATAGCATTTGCGGTGCTGAAATCGTGATTAAGCCCAGATAGCTCAGTTGGTAGAGCAGAGGACTGAAAATCCTCGTGTCGCTGGTTCGATTCCGGCTCTGGGCATGCAGGTGTGGTTCAATGGTAGAACACCAGCCTTCCAAGCTGGATACGTGGGTTCGATTCCCATCACCTGCTTCCATACAAAACCTTGTAAATTAAATGTTTACGAGGTTTTTTCTTTGTTACAATGGTGGTCTGAAATGGTCTGAATGCCAAGATTTAGGGCTGCAGTTGTCTTTTTATTTGCTTCTGTAATGGCATTGTTTATGTAGCGTTGGGTCATCCTATAATCGGTATGACCTGCGAATTCACGAGTACTTTCAATATTTCCCACGGATGAAACCTGTGTGATCGCATAGGCACGTATCTTATGGGAAGAACGATACGTGATTCCCAATTCGCCACAGATCTTTTTCAGATTTTCATTTAAGCGGTTATTAAAGATACGGTTTCCGGCCTTGTTTGGAAATATCCATTCGGAATCCGGTCGTTCTGCTTTATATCTCTTCAGAAGATTATATGCTTCGTCACACAGGTACTGTTTATGTACGCTATCTGAACCATTCTTTAGATTTCCGCTTTCTGTGTTACCGTGGGAAATCACAAGAACCCTGTCATTCACCAGATCAGACCATTTAAGATCTGATATCTCATTAAATCTTCTTCCTACATAAAATGCGAAACATATGGCTTCGAAGTATACGTTCGTTGATTCAATAATGTGTCCAACAATTCGCAATGCTTCTTCTGGGGTATATGCTAGAGATCCTACGTTTTTCCCCGGAAGACATTTGATTCCTTTGGTCGAAACACTGGCGGCCACATTATAAGGGATAATCTCAAGTTCTTCACATGCGTATTCAAATGTAAAATTTAAGAGAGTCTTGATGTTACCAATAGCTGATTGTTATATAATATATCTGTCGAAAACAATAAAGTGAAGCCGGGTTTTTATGCCTGACGGTTACTTTAATGCGTGGCGGATAATAGGAAATAGTGTTTTTTGATTCCTTTTGGATTTGTAAAAAAAGAAAGAGGGTTATGAAATGAAAAAGGTATTGGCGGGATTATTGGCTGTTGCAATGTTATTCACATCTATCGATCTGTCAGCGCTCAATGTTTATGCGGTTGAAGCTGAGGAAATTACAGAGAGTAGTATTGATAATACGACTGTCATGGATGAAAGTAATGATGAATCTGAGAACGTGCAGGAGCCAACGATAGATTCTTCTGAAGAAGATGAGTCCGGGAATATGCAGGAGCTGACAGTTGATCCTTCTGAAGAAGTTGATGGTAAAGATGTTTCTGAAGAGGAAGGTGTCACGAGAGATAATAATGAAAATGATAAACAGATTGAAATTACAGAGATAGAAAATGAATCGGAGAATAACGATCAAGAAATAGCTTATAATGATATAACTCTGTTAGGTGAATCATATACTTATAAGCCGTATGATGGGGCTACATATGAATTAACATATGAAGTTCAAGAAGATAATACGATTATGATAAGTGGCTGTTTTGGAACTATAAAGGGAAAACTGGTCATTCCGAGCAAGATTAACGGGAAAACTGTAACCAGCATTGGAGATGGTGCATTTGATAGCTGTAGCGGGTTTACAGGAAATCTGACGATACCGGGGAGTGTAGAGACCATTGGAGATGGTGCATTTGATCACTGTAGCGGGTTTACAGGAAATCTGACGATACCGGGGAGTGTAGAGACCATTGGGGAACGAGCATTTGTAGGCTGTAGCGGTTTCACAGGAAGTCTGACGATATAGGAAGGGGTAAAGACCATTTGGGATTCTGCATTTGAAGGCTGTAGCGGTTTTACAGGAAATCTGACGATACCTGGAAGTGTAAAGACCATTGGATTTTGTGCATTTTATTACTGTAGCGGTTTTACAGGAAATCTGACGATAACGGGGAGTGTAGAGACCATTAATGTTTTAGCATTTAAAGGCTGTAGCGGTTTCACAGGAAGTCTGACGATACAGGAAGGGGTAAAGACCATTTGGGGTTCTGCATTTGAAGACTGTAGCGGTTTCACAAGTATAACGATACCGGGAAGTGTAGAGGACATGGGGGATGTATTTGGAGGTTGTTACAATATAAAAAAAATTGATAATAGATCTAATGTTAGAGTATTTTTTGATAATTTAATGTATGGTTTAGATACCGACAATAGCAATAGTTGGAAAAACGCTGAAACAGGTGAAACAATAACCTCTATAGCTAATGGTGTAGCTATTCGTAATGATTATACTTGTGAGTATACTATTAACCTAAATCCTAATGGTGGAACTGTAAGCGAATCCAGTATTACTACATCAGGAATGGGCAAGGTTTCTTCTTTTCCACGCCCCAAGTATGACGGTATGCAGTTTAAAGGGTGGTATACAGCTGCCGAAGGCGGGGAGAGAGTTACAACTTCAACTGTTTTTTCCGCGGATGCTACGATTTATGCGCATTGGGGAAATTATGATGAAAATAACCGAGTAACAATCACCTCTTTATCTCCGCAAAACGGAGATCGTAAAGTAGATCATGCTTATGGAGGAGTAGTTCATTTGAAAGTTTCTTTCAAAACAAGTGTTCCCATAAGTGATATCGATACAGATGCAGGACAGATTCATATTTATGAATATAATACAGACGAGGAGATATACAGTACAAACCATAGGCGCCTTATTGATGTCAAATCGAGCGGGTCAGAGAGTACAATCTCTTTTGATTTTATGTACTCAGGTTTAAATTATGCAACAAAGTATTATATTGTGATAGACGAGGGCTTTTTGATATTTGAGGATGAATCCCTATTCGCATTTGTTGATAAGGATGAGTGGGTTTTTAAAACCAAAACCTCACCCATAAAAAAGAAAATCAAAATCAGAGACGAATACTATGGACAGGATAAATATATTAATTACGATTTTTGTTTAGATGACGAGTATTTTGATGGGCCTGCTACAGAATACGATCACGACAGAACTATTTGGGCATATGGTCTTGCAATGTCCGGATTTTCCAGCTATAGAGGCGGAGATAGTTTTGGGTATCAAAATGCTGAGGAAATGCTTGAAGAGTTTGGATTTTCAAACGACTTCCCGGGAATGCCGAATGATTATTTTCAAAAAGAACCAAAGCGATACACATTTGGGACATATTGCGCCAGTAAACATATAACGGTAGAGGAAGACGGCGTAGAAAAGGAATATACTTTGATCGCGGTTGCGACAAGAGGCGCCGGCTATACAAATGAATGGTACAGTAATGCGATTGTTGGTACAGAACCGCAGCATGAAGGGTTTAGACTAGCCTCAGACGCTATGTTTAATCATATATGCCAATACATTAAGACCATTAGAGAGAGTGGAGATAATAATGATATAAAAATAATAATGGCCGGGTATAGTCGTGCAGCCGCAGTAACTAATCTAACTGCAGCAAGGATTGACGAGGGAAAATTAAGTGATAAGTTTAATGAAATAGGAATATCTGTCGATATACCAGCCCGAAACATATATGCGTATTGCTTTGAGCCACCTACTGTCACAAGAGAATATAAAGCTGGGGTTGATTATGATAATATCACCAATATTATAAATCCTGCTGACGTTGTTCCAATGGTGCCTTTTAAAGGTAAAACCTGGAAATTTGGTCGATATGGTAAAACATATTACTTACCAAGTACGACAACTGATTCTAAGACCTATGGATCTTTGAAACAAACATTTTTAAAAAATCATAAAGATATCTTTAATGTAGAATATGATAATTCAGCTTTTTATGTGTGGAATAAACCGTTGGAAAGGATTGCCTTTTGGTTACCGCGTGTGAACTCCACCGTTGACATATATATTCCTCAACTTATCGACGATTTATCGTCCTGTATTAAATATGAAGACTATAAAGGGATTGAGACTCCACTTGCTGGTTTTTTGCAAGAGCATTTTACATCTGACAGTAATAGTGGGGATTCTTCAGTGATTATCGATTTTCTGATCGAACTTGTAGTACAGCTAAAAAGTACACTAATTGACCATTATAAAACTTGGAAGGATAATAAATATTCTTATAGTAAAGGACTTGTTTTCCAGGAACATGAACCATCAGTCAATTTCACATGGTTAACTACTCTTGATGGGGAAGAGGATTTTAATAATGGTGTATGGAAAGGCGTTTATATTAATTGTCCCGTGAATGCCAGTGTATATAATTCATCTAACGAATTAGTCGCTCAGATCATTGATGACAGGCCGGTTTCCATAGAGGGAAGCTTTATAGAGTGTTATGTCGACGAAAACGGGCAGAAAGTCATCATTTTACCTGAGGATGATGATTTTAATGTTGTAGTCGAAGCAACCGGTGATGGAAAAATGGACTATTCAGTTGCGGAATATTCTCTGGAAGAGGCTTCTTATGTGAATAAAACTGCATATTATGATGTACCCATAAGCAGTGGAGATGAGCTTAAGGGACAAGTGCTGAAAAATGGAAATAATACTTTCGCAGATGAGAATAATAACACAATAGAACCCAGCAAAATATTTGAGAATGTAATTCCCCGATACGAAGTAGTGACAAATGCGGGTGAGAATGGAGAAACAGTTGGACCGGGAACTGTTCAGGAGGGCAACTATGCTCAAATCGTAGCTGTTCCAAATCCCGGAGCTGATTTTGTCGGCTGGTACGATATGGAAGAAAATCTTATATCAGAAGATGCAGAGTACCGATTCCGTGGAGAACAGAATGTTGAAGATACTGCGAAATTTAAGGGAAGAGATGGACTGACAGCAGTAGTAGATGCATATGATCTTACGTATACCGGGACTGCACAGAAACCGGAAGTAAAGGTATATGACGGAGTTAGTGAGCTCACATATGGCAAAGACTACACCATCGCCTACAAGAACAACACAAATGTCTATACTCTCACCGAAGAAGATGATGGGTTTGACGCAAAGAAGGCACCTACAGTGACCGTTACCGGAAAAGGCAATTACAGCGGTAAGGATGTCGCATACTTTACCATACAGCCCAAATCCCTTAAGGATGAGGATGTAACGGTTGATGATATCCTGCCGGAGATAACAGACGGTAAAGATAAAAAGCCCATTCCTAAGGTAAAATGGGGTAAGAAGGCACTGGCCAACAAGAAGGATTACACTATTGAGTATCTGGATGAGGCAGGAAATACCGTTACCGCATTTAAGGCAGCCAATACAGAAGGAAAGCATTACACTGTTAGGGTTACAGGAACAGGTAATTATACAGGTGTGGTTGAAAAAGAGTATGTTATCGTGAATACCTCAAGGAAGCTTGTAAGTAAGCTGGCTGTAACCATAAATAACCTTAAATATGAGGACAGGAATGAAGAAGGAGAAATAAAGCATAAAGACAACCAGCTCATAGTAAAGGATGGAGGAAACGTACTTAAGGAAAATACCGATTATACATTAAGCTATGCCGATAATAAAGATATAGGGACGGCATCGGTTACGATCACAGGTATGGGTGATACATATTACGGTACAAAGACAGTTACATTTAAGATCACCGGAAATACATTAAGTGCGGGCTTCATAAAGAACTTTGTTACAAAGAAGGATTATAATGGCGGAACAGCCGTAGAACAGGATACCGTAAAGCTTATACTTAATGATAAAGCAAAGACCGAGCTTAAGGGTAAGGAATTATCGGAATATGAAGCATTAGGTGAGGATGAAAAGAGGACCTTTGATTACACCTATGAGTATCAGAATAATGTAAACCCCGGAAAAGCAACGGTCATATACAGAGGTGTAAACTCTTATTCAGGAGAGATAAAGAAGACTTATACGATAAACGGGATAGCATTAAGCAGTGCCGTGATAGATAAGGACAGCTTTACAGCTTCTGTCGGATATACCGGAGCTGAGTGCAAACAGGATGATATAAAGCTTATATATAAGGTCAGCAAAAACGATCCGGGAACAGAGTTAAGAAAGATCGAAAAGTCAGAGTACGAGGAAAAGAGCGCTTCTGACAAGCTTAACTATGACTACATCTATGAGTATCAGAAGAATGAGGATGCGGGGACGGCAACAATGATACTGACGGGTGTCAATAAGTATACGGGAACCGTAAATAAGACCTTTAAGATAACACCGTATGATATAGATCCAAAGAAAGAAACCTCTAACCTCTTCACAGTGACCCTTGAGGATGATGACGATGATGCCTCAACACCGGTAAAGGTGGCATACACAAAGGGAAAGACAATGCCCGAGCCTATAGTGAAATTTGGTGCGGAGACGCTTACAAAGGGTAGGGATTATGCTGTTGCCTATGTCAATAACACAAAGATCGCCGATGCATCAGACATAAAAGCACCGACCGTAAAAGTAACAGGAAAAGGTAACTTTAAGGGAATAGACCAAAGCTGTACATTCTCGATAGTCTCAGTTGATATTGGGAGCTGCGGAGCAGTTATGACGATACCTGATAAGGTGGCGGTTAATGGTGAGGGGAATTGGATATCCATGCCGGTTATAACGGATGTAAACGGAAATAAGCTTGCGGCAGGGACCGATTACTGTAATGCGAATGATAAGAATAACCCGATAGCGTATTATAAGATAGAGAACGGGACAGAGACAAAGCTTGAGAAAACAGATATAGTAGGGGCAGGAGATGATGGAGAAGGAACCACGATAAAGGTAGTGGTAACAGGAAAGGGAGCTTATTCAGGAACAATAGAAGGGACCTACAGGATAGTCGCAAAGGATATATCAAAGGTCAATATCACAATAAAGCCAAAGGCATATACAGGTAAGAAGGTAAGCCTTTCGACCGGTGATTTTGTATGGAAAAGAGAAGTCCTGACTATGGGTGAAGATTTTGAAATAGTTGAAGAGAGCTATGCAAATAATGTAAAGAAGGGAAGCGCATCTGTTACCATTAAAGGCATAGGAAACTATGGCGGGACAAAGACAATAAAGTATACGATAGGAGCAAGAAGCTTCTTATGGTGGTTCAGAAATCTTATACAATGATTTTGGCGGGGGTTTCTGTAAATAAGATGTCCTGATATAATTAACGAGCTGTATGGCGGTAAGATTACCGTTGTCCAGCTCGTTTGAGTGTGAAAGTTTTTCTGTAAATGAGATATCCTAAGATAATTATGAGCTGAATGGTGGTTAAATATCCATTGTTCAGCTCGTTTTGACTATATATAATTCCGTGAATTTCGTCAAGCGTTAT
>JAIKZD010000069.1 GCA_024682555.1 Lachnospiraceae bacterium
GCAGGAAAGAGATATGCAATACGGACATTTTGACCTTTTAAACAGGGAATATGTGATAACAAGACCGGACACTCCGGCACCCTGGTGCAATTATCTCGGATCCCCGGAATACGGGGCCATCATTTCAAATAATGCGCAGGGCTACAGCTTTGTAAAGAGCGGTGCAAACGGCAGGGTTACAAGATTCCGTTTTAATTCCGGCATGGATTTACCTGGAAGGTTTGTTTATATCCGGGATAAGGAGAGCGGCGATTATTTCAGCGCTTCCTGGCAGCCGGTTGGAAAGGATCTTAAGGAATATAAGAGCATATGCCGTCATGGTATGGGATATACCGTCATTTCTTCCGAGTATTCCGGGATAAAGACTGAGGTGACCTATTATGTGCCGCTGCATGACGGGAAAGCCCCTGCGGACAGCCTTGCGGGGGGCAGAAATTATGAGGTATGGCGGACGGTGATCACCAATATCTCGGACAGGGAAAGGGCACTTTCGGTGTTCGGCTTTGCGGAGTTTACCAATGATCCGAATTATGAGCAGGATCAGGTGAACCTGCAGTATTCCCTTTTTATATCAAGGACCTCCTTTGAGGGTAATAAAATACTGCAGCATATAAACGAGAATGAGGAAAAAGATGCAACCGGCTCCAATCACAGGGAGAGGTATCTTGGTCTTGCAAAGGCTGAGATCACGGCATACTGCGGAAGTCTTGAGAATTTTATCGGCCCCTACAGGACCTATTCGGATCCGATTGCCGTGGAAAACGGGAAATGCGACAATTCCCTTAATTTCAATGACAATTCCTGCGGCGCCCTGCAGAGCGATATCGCCCTGAAACCGGGAGAGAGTGCGGAACTCATATACATACTGGGACAGGCCGATAACGAGGTGGCAGACAAGGTCATAGAGCGCTATGAAACGGACGGGATCGCAGAGGAGGAGATAAGGAGCCTTAAGGAATACTGGTATTCAAAGCTTGATAACCTTAAGGTAAAGACCCCGTCGGAAGAATTTAACGATATGGTGAATGTATGGAACGCATATCAGTGTTTCATCACCTTTACCTGGTCAAGGGCTGCCTCCCTGATCTACTGCGGACTGAGGAACGGTTACGGATACAGGGATACGGTGCAGGATATCCAGGGAATAATACATCTGGCACCGGAAATGGCTCTTGAAAGGATCAGGTTCATGCTCTCTGCCCAGGTAAGCAACGGCGGCGGGCTGCCTCTTGTGAAATTTGATCATAATGCGGGACATGAAAATACACCCGATGATCCGGAATACGTAAGACAGACGGGACACCCTTCCTACAGGGCAGATGATGCGCTGTGGCTGTTCCCTACCATATACAAATACATCGGCGAGACCGGTGACACCGCCTTCCTTGATGAGGAGATAACCTATGCGGACGGCGGAACGGCGGATGTTTATACACATTTAAAACAGGCCGTGGCCTTCTCCATGGAAAGACTCGGGGATCACAATATGCCCGCCGGACTTTATGCGGACTGGAACGACTGTCTGAGGCTGGGAGCAAAGGGAGAATCGACCTTTGTGGCCTTCCAGCTGTATTATGCGATAGGCATGATGAAGGAGATCGCCGGATCAAGAAATGATACGGAGTATTACGGATATCTCGAGAAGACCGGAAAGGATCTTTCCGAAGTCCTTTCGAAATGCTGGGATGAAGACCGCTTTATCAGGGGTATAAGGGATACCGGGCAGATAGTAGGTGCTAGGAAGGATCCCGAGGCCAATATGTGGCTCAATCCCCAGAGCTTTTCCGTTATCTCGGGATTTGCGGACAGGGATCAGGCCATAAAGGCAATGGACAGCGTTTATGAGATACTTAATACGCCCTTTGGTGCAAAGCTTTTGGATCCGCCGTATGTTGACCATGTTTTTGCAGGCGCAAGGATGCATATCTTTAATCCCTATACCAAGGAAAACGGCGGTATATTCTCTCAGTCACAGGGGTGGCTCATACTTGCGGAGAGCCTTTTAGGGCGCGGGGACAGGGCCTTTGAGTACTTCATGGAGACTTCGCCCGCTGCAATGAATGACAGGGCAGAGCTTCGTGTGATAGAACCCTATGCCCACGGACAGTTTACGGAATCCGCCGGGAGTCCCTATGCAGGAAGGGCGCATGTACATTGGCTTACGGGCACGGCTTCCACGGTCATGGTCGGCTGTGTGGAAGGCATACTGGGCCTGAGACCCGATGCGAAGGGCTTAAGGATATCTCCTTCAATACCTTCGGAGTGGAAGGGATTCGAGATCGAAAAGAAGTTCAGGGGAAAGAAGCTTGACATAAAGGTGATAAATGAGAATGCTTCCGAAAGCGGCGTAAAGAAACTCTCGCTTAACGGAAAGCCGATTGAAGGGGATTATATAAGGGCGGCCGATCTACTGGCGGAAAACGAGATCATTGTTACGCTTTAAAAAAATTTGGATATCACCCATAAAGATCCGGTGTGAAAAACGTATATATAACAGCGGACGAAACAGAGACGTTCACCATATATAATAAAACTGACAAACGGAGGGAAATGTGTATGAGATCAAAAAGGATTATCGCATTTTTTTTATCGGCAGTGATGCTCTTATCCTTCACAGGCTGCGGGGATGCTGCCGACATAGTGGGGATCGATGAGAATCTGATCGCGGGCTACCTTGAGGATGCAAAAAAGGATGAGAACAGATCCGCAAAGATATCATCAGATACCTTTAGCGCGGACAAGCCCCAGGGTCTTGAGAGGATCTCTCTTATCAAAGACTTCTTTGACGAGGATGATGAAGAGATCACTCCGAATCTTGCGCCCTACAAAGCCGATGATGATTTCGGAAATGTTTACAACTACAAGCAGTTTTATTTAAACAAGACCCAGATGGAGATGCTTAAGGATAATTACTTCTACTTAAGCGAGTGGGGACCGGATGAGTTCTTCGAAACCTATGAAGACAACAGGTATATGTATGTCCCTAACTTCGTCACCGTTGATTCGATGATGCATACCTATCATCTGTATTTTGCCTATCTTCAGAGATGCACCGAGGAAGAGTACCTCTATGACAGTCTCTGCGATCTTACGGAATACATGCTTTTAGAGGCAAGGGACCAGTATACCGACCTTGAGGGAACGGAATGGGAAGAGGCCGCAAAGATCAATCTTTGCTTCTTCAGTGTCGCTGACTGTCTGTTAAACGGGACAGATGAGATCGATCCGATGGTGACCGGGGTCGGCGAGGCCGAGCTTGAGCTTATAATGGATGAAGCCGGAATAGACATGTCGCCGCTCCTCGGAATAGAAGAGGATTATTCACAGTACAGGCCGAGAGGCTATTACGAAAATGATGAGGATCTGCAGAAATACTTCAGGACCAGGATGTGGTACGGAAGAAGGAATTTCACAAGAGAGGATCCGGAAGGAAATGATGTCCTTGACAGGAGCGCGCTGTTAATGACAATGGCAATGAAGGACGAAGCCCTTGAGGAATGGGAGAAGATCTATAAGATCACTTCATTCTTCACCGGTGATTCGGACGACAGCGGGTATTATGAGTACAAGCCCATTATAGACGCTGTTTACGGTGAAAATGCCGGAATACCGGATATAATCGGACAGGATGAAAAATACGCCGAGTATCACAGACTGACAGGTGAACTTGAAAGACCTAAGATCAATTCTGTTGTTTTAAAGAAAGCTGACTCAAAAGAGGATAAGGAGAAAAAGTCCACGGGCTTCAGGTTCATGGGACAGAGATTCTCAATAGACGAGGCTGTATTCCAGCAGCTTGTATATGACCGCATCGGCGAGGATGCCTCCGGAAATGACAGGATGCTCCCGGATGCGCTGGATGTTCCGGCTGCCCTCGGAAATGAAACCGCGCTCTCTATCCTTGAGGATATGGGCGAGACCGGATACGAAGGTTATATGGAGAACATGGAGAAGCTTCAAGATGCTCTTTCCGACAGCGGCGAAGATACCTGGAAGAATTCACTGTATTCGGCATGGTTATACACTTTAAGACCTCTTCTTACCGAAAAGAAAGAAGGCTATCCGTCCTTTATGCAGACCGAGGCATGGAATAAAAAAGATCTTGCCACCTTCCTCGGAAGCTATTCCGAGCTTAAGCATGACACCATCCTGTATTCCAAGCAGATGATGGCCGAACTCGGAGGCGGAGAGATTGATGAATATGATGACAGGGGCTATGTGGAGCCCGAGGTTACCGTCTATGCAAGGCTCAATGCCCTTGTAAATGCAACAAAGGAAGGCCTGTTATACTATGATGTCCTGTCTGATGAGAGTGAGGACGATCTGGACATTCTTGCGGAGCTTTCTGAAAGTCTCCTTGAGATATCCAAAAAGGAGCTTAAGGATGAAGTTTTAACCGATGAGGAATACGATCTGATAAGGTGCTACGGCGGACAGATAGAGCATTTCTGGCAGGTGGCAAACAGGAGGGAAGCCGGAAGGGATGAATTCTCCACAGATGAATTCCCTGCAGCCATCATAGCCGATGTGGCAACAGATCCAAACGGTGCCGTACTTGAGGTCGGAACCGGCAATCCGAGAGAGATCAATGTGCTCGTAGAGGTGGACGGAAAGATAAAGATAGCCGTCGGGACTGTATATTCCTTCCATGAATTCTCATGGCCGATCTCTGATCGTCTTACGGATTCCAAATGGAGACAGATGCTCGGGATCGAGGTCGAGGACTGGCAGAACTATGAGCCCTATGAAGGTCCCGAAGTAGAGCTTCCGTACTGGGAGGATGAGCTTGTATATCATTACAATCCGGATGATTATACGGAAGAGTATTATGAGACCATGGAATGAGGTCGTTCGATGCACTGCGGACCGCAGACAGGATCGTTTGCGATAGTTTGCGGACTAAATATTCCGATCGGGGTTTTTGATCATGGAAAAGAGACAGGATCAGGATCACAAAAGGAAAAACAAGCTTAAATTCTGGCTGCCGGTAATATCGGCAGCCATATTTGCTGTCCTGATATTTATGTACCGGACAGGATACATCCTGCCTTTATGGGCCCCTTTTTATGATAAGGAGGGGCAGTACAGGGCAGAGGATGACAGGGTCCGTGATTATCATATCCTGCTTGAGGATAAAAGGCTTTTTGTGGAAGAGATAACGTCTTCCAGGCAGGAAGGAGCAAAAAGCTATGCTTTTGACAAAGGATTAAAGATCGAGGATTATCTGGTGGGTGATATAGACAGGGACGGCAAGGATGAGCTCATAGTCCTCTTTTTTAAGAGGGGGAGCTATGGTCCCTACAGGCCTCTGTGGGTCAAAAAGGACGAAAGAACCTGGTCCCAGCATATCGGGATCTATGAATTCGGGCTTGATAACGGCGGAAGGGTAAATGACAGGTATCTGGCCCTGAATACGGGAAATAAGGACGGGGAGAGCGTAATAAGGCCCAAATGGGTATCTTCAAAGATCGGGATGGAAATAACAGGTCTCTCTCTTGATGAGGATATGATCCTTTCGGTACGGGAAAGGGACGGGACCGTGACCCGCTGGTACTACGGTGATTTCGGACTGATACTCATTGAATGAAGCAATCGAATGAAGCAGGCCCGCAGGCAGGACTCAAACAGTGGTTTTTGTTGATAAAAACGGGATTTTGGTATAAAATTATAGATTATATATATCCCGGATGGTTTTCGGGGAAAGGAGATCTTTATGGCAATACTTGTTACGGGCGGTGCCGGTTATATAGGAAGCCACACCTGTGTCGAGCTTCTGAACGCAGGTTACGAGGTGGTGGTTGTTGATAATCTTTACAACTCATCTGAGGAGTCACTTAGAAGAGTTCAGGAGATAACGGGAAAGAAATTAAAGTTTTACGAGCTTGATATCCTTGACAGAGAGGCTCTTGATAAGGTATTCGAAAATGAAAACATCGAATCCGTCATTCATTTTGCGGGATATAAGGCTGTGGGCGAGTCGGTGAGCAAACCCCTTGAATACTATTACAATAATGTTACCGGAACACTGGTACTTACGGATGTCATGAGAAAACACGGCTGCACCAGCATAGTATTCTCCTCATCCGCAACGGTATACGGGGATCCCGCTTTTGTTCCCATTACAGAGGAATGTCCCGTGGGCGGAGTGACGAATCCCTACGGAAGGACCAAATTCATGATCGAGCAGATCCTTAAGGATTACTATGTTGCTGACCAAAAATGGAACATTATCCTGTTAAGATATTTTAACCCCATCGGGGCGCATGTATCCGGAAAGATCGGAGAGGATCCCAAGGGAATTCCCAATAATCTCATGCCCTATGTATCGCAGGTGGCTATCGGAAAGCTTAAGACTCTTGGCGTTTTCGGCAACGATTATGACACAAAGGACGGTACCGGCGTAAGGGATTACATCCATGTGGTGGATCTTGCAAGAGGACATGTCAAGGCCCTTGACAAGATAGAGGAAATGAAGAAAAACGGTGCGGATGAAGTGAAGATCTACAACCTGGGAACGGGTAACGGTGTCAGCGTTCTGGATCTTGTTCATGCGTTTGAAAAGGTCATAGGAAGAGAGCTTCCTTATGAGATAAAACCAAGGCGTGCCGGTGATATAGCAACCTGTTACGCGGATCCCTCCAAGGCAGAACGCGAGCTCCACTGGAAGGCGGAATACGATATCGACAGGATGTGCGAGGACTCCTGGAGATGGCAGTCGGCAAATCCCAACGGATATGCAGAATGATCCCGGAACAGGCATGCAGATCCTGAGATACACAAAACCTGGGATATCTTTACTCGGAGGAATATGGCAGGGAATAAAGAGGAGAAAAAAAAGTCCAGGGAACTCATACTTGATGACGGTCATATAGAAGCCATGGAGGAGAATATAAGTCCCGAAGAGCTTTACGTGGATCTTATAGAGCGGGTAAGGAAATACCATCCCTCGGATGACATCTCAATGATCGAAAAGGCATACAGGGTGGCCAGTGAGGCTCACAAGGATCAGTACAGAAGGTCCGGAGAGCATTACATAGTCCATCCCCTTTGTGTTGCCATAATCCTTGCCGATATGCAGCTTGATAAGGAATCCATCGTTGCGGGACTTTTACATGATGTTGTCGAAGATACCATCATGACTGCCGATGCCCTGGAGAAGGAATTCGGTTCGGATGTGGCGCTTATCGTCGACGGTGTCACCAAGCTGGAAAGACTTAAGTACAACGAGGACAAGCTTGAATTCCAGGCGGAAAATCTCAGAAAGATGTTTCTTGCCATGGCCAAGGACATAAGGGTGATAATGGTAAAGCTTGCCGACAGACTCCACAATATGAGGACTCTTCAGTATATGCCGGAAAACAAGCAGCAGGAGATAGCCAGGGAGACCATGGATATCTATGCACCCTTAGCTCAGAGGCTTGGTATTTCCAAGCTGAAGGTGGAGCTTGACGATCTGTCCTTAAAATATCTGGAACCCGAGGTTTATTACGATCTTGTGGACAAGATAGCCGCCAAGAAATCCGAAAGAGAAGCGTATGTACAGAAGATAGTGGATGAGGTGAGCAGCCATCTTGACGGAGCGGGGATCAAGTATTCCATAGACGGCAGGGTGAAGCATTTTTTCAGTATCTATAAAAAAATGCTCAACCAGAACAAGACCATCGATGAGATTTATGATCTTTTTGCCATCAGGGTCCTGGTGGATACGGTAAAGGACTGCTATGCCGTACTCGGAGTGATCCATGAGATATACAAGCCCATACCCGGCAGATTCAAGGACTATATAGCAATGCCCAAGGCCAATATGTATCAGTCCCTTCATACCACCCTGATAGGTTCAAGCGGCCAGCCCTTTGAGATCCAGATCCGTACCTATGAGATGCACAAGACGGCGGAATACGGTATTGCAGCCCACTGGAAATACAAAGAGGCAGCAGACGGCGGATACGTGGAAGAACAGGAAGCGGAGAAGCTAAGCTGGCTCAGACAGATACTTGAATGGCAGAAGGACATGTCGGACAACAAAGAGTTTTTGAACACTCTCAAGAATGACATGGATATCTTTTCCGACAGTGTATACTGTTTTACCCCCACGGGAGACGTAAAGACCCTTCCCGCAGGCTCCAATCCCATAGACTTTGCCTACAGCGTTCATTCCGCGGTTGGAAACAGGATGATAGGGGCAAGGGTAAACGGCAGGATCGTAAACATAGATTACGTTATAAACAACGGCGACAGGATAGAGATCATAACCTCCCAGAATTCAAAGGGACCGTCCAGAGACTGGCTTTCGATGGTCAAGAGCACCCAGGCCAGGAATAAGATAAACCAGTGGTTCAAGAATGAATTCAAGGAAGAGAACATAGAAAAGGGAAAGGAACTTCTGCAGGATTACTGCAGGCAGAAGGCCATAGATCCCCTTAAGATATTCGTTCCCGAGTATATGGCCGCCATAATGCGCAAATACGGCTTCAAGGACTGGGATGCGGTAAGAGCTGCGGTGGGCCACGGAGGCTTAAAAGAAGGGCAGATCATCAACAAGATGATGGAGCTCTATGAAAAAGACCACCCTGCGGTAAAGAGTGATTCGGAAGTTCTTAAAGAGGTGGAGGAAAAGGCAAAGACCAGGACCGGTTCCTATAAGAACAAGGCGGGGATAATCGTTGAAGGTCTTGAGGATGTGGCGGTAAGGTTTTCGAAATGCTGTTCTCCCATTCCGGGTGATGAGATCGTCGGCTTTGTAACAAGAGGCAGGGGCGTGTCCATTCACAGAACGGACTGCATAAATGTCATCAATCTTTCGCAGGAGGACAGGGCAAGGCTTATAGAGGCGGAGTGGCAGGAAGATCTTATTGACAAGAACAAATACTTTGCCGAGATCAGTATCTATGCAAGGAACAATGCAGGGGTCCTTGCCGATATCACAAGGGTACTGACTGAAAAGAATATTTCCATAATCTCCATGAACGTGCGGACCAGCAAGCAGGGCACGGCTACAATCTCGGTCGCCTTTGAGGTTGCGGGCAAGGAGGAATTAAACAGGGTAGTGGACAGGCTGAATACCATAGAGGCCATCATTGATATTGAAAGGACAAGAGGATAATATGAGCGGATTGAAGATAGGACGTACGGTACTGGGAATGGTATCCACCAACTGCTATTTTGTATATGATGAAAAGACCATGAATACGGTGGTATTCGATCCCGGTGACGACGGCGGGCGTCTCTATGACAGACTTGCCGAAAAAGGGATGCATGTATGCGCCATAGTGCTTACCCACGGTCATTTTGATCATATAATGGGTGTTGAGGAATTAAAAGAGAAGGCTGGCTGTAAGCTTTACGCCCCCGAAGCGGAAAAGGAGCTTTTGCTTGACGAGAGGCTCAATGAGACCGTTTCTGTGGGAGAGAAGATAAGGATGAGGGCCGATGTTTATCTTAAGGATGGCGAGGATGTTGATATAGACGGCATCCGCTTCAGGGTCCTTCATACCCCCGGACATACCGCCGGCAGCACCTGCTATTATTTTGAAGATGAGGGAATGCTGATAGCGGGGGACACACTCTTTGAAGGCTCCGTCGGACGTACGGATCTTCCCACGGGCAACATGGGCGAGCTTATTCAGTCCATAAGACGCAGGCTTCTCACCCTTCCCGATGAAACCAGGGTTTATCCCGGCCACGGAAACGACACCACCATCGGCAACGAAAAGATCTATAATCCCTTTTTCTGATATATCATGGCTGATACTATACATGTCTTTACCGACGATCAAAAATATCAATATGACATTCATTCGCTTTTTAAAGCTTTTTTCCCGAAGGAGGATGTAAAGATCTTCTGTTCGCGGGCGGAGGTTTCCGAAGGGGAAAAAGACCCCGGATCATGCGCTGCCATGTACAGGATAACCACGGCCGGAGGCAGGGTTTCTTTTGAGATATTAAAAACAGATGAGCTTACGGGAGAGAAAAAACAGGAATACAGGGATGAATCTCCTGAAACCCCGGCCGATTTTGATGATCCTCATGGAGCACAATACCGGAGTATTATAAAAAGGCTTATCTACAGGAATTTAAGAAAAAAAACGGATATCCGTCTTCCCTGGGGGACCCTTACGGGTATACGCCCCGTAAAACTTTTTATGAAAGGGCTTGAAGACGGTCTTTCCGATGAGGACATCAAAGCCCGCATAAGAGATGAATATCTTGTTTCCGACACAAGGCTTGAGCTGGGGCTTTCCATAGCAAAAACGGAGAAAAAGATCCTTGATCCTTTTCTGCATCGAAACGGATACAGCCTGTATCTGGGCATACCTTTCTGTCCCACCACCTGTCTGTACTGTTCCTTTACCTCCTATCCCATATCGGCTTATGGAAATCTTGCCGATGCCTATATAAAAGCCCTCAAAAAAGAGATCGATTATGTAGCGGAAGAAAGCGAAAAGAACCGCATGATCTCGGATACGGTCTATATAGGAGGCGGGACCCCCACGACTCTTTCCCCGAAACAGCTGTCCGATCTTCTTTCATATCTGAGAAATAAGCTTGATCTGTCCGGGGTAAAAGAGTTTACTCTTGAGGCGGGAAGACCCGACAGTATCACAAGGGAGAAGCTTGAGGCGGCTAAGGAACAGGGTGTCAGCCGTATATCAATAAATCCTCAGACCATGAACGAGAAGACCCTTAAGGTGATCGGGCGGGCCCATACCGTAAAACAGGTTTATGAAGCCTTTGATATTGCAAGAAAAGCGGGCTTTGACAATATAAACACGGATCTGATCATAGGACTGCCCGGTGAGGATATTAAAGATCTTATTCATACGCTTGAAAGGATAAGGGAGCTTTCGCCCGAATCGGTGACCGTTCATTCCATGGCCCTTAAGAGGGCGGCGGGGATGCATGAATTCCTGAAAAACAATCCCGGGATACAGAGCCTAAATACCCCCGAGATGACGGAAGAAGCGGACAGAAGGATAAGGGAGATGGGGCTTTTGCCCTATTATCTGTACAGACAGAAAAACATGGCCGGCAACCTTGAGAATATAGGATATGCAAAAGAGGGCAGATACGGACTTTATAATGTTCTGATAATGGAGGAAACGGAATCCATAATAGCCCTGGGTGCCGGAACCGTCACAAAAAGAGTATACAGGGACACAGAAGGAAGGCGCACGGGCAGGATAGAGCGCTGCGACGCCGTAAAAGATGTAAGGCTTTACATCGAAAAGACAGATGAGATGATAGAGCGGAAAAAAAGGCTCTTTGCGGACTGAGCATCATGAGCCCTGCAGAGGACTGTAGCGGATGTTTACATTGATATTCTGTCTGTAATTTCCGAAGGTCTTTCCGAAAATGGTGAGACCGCCCACATTTTCCGCATCCGCGGGCACCCCGAGTCTGAAACGGATCTCACTGTTTGAGGTGAGGCTGAACCTGTCTATGGTCACATCGGATTTTTTAAGGCCGTCTATAAAGGTGCCTTTTTTATTTATAACGAGCATCTTTAAAAGCCCATACTGATTCCAGTTTCTGAACCACCAGTCCGGAGTGAACACGCCTTTGACATCGCCGAAATCCCCGGGGCTTGTCCAGGTAGCGATCTGAACGTTATTGATATAGAAATATATGTCGGAGGGCCACTGCTCGTTTACTCCCGGGGCCTCCGAGCTTAATTCCATCGTAAAGCAGAGCTCGTCTATTTTCTGGGAATAGGGAATGAAATTGGGGATCACGTATTCGACATAACCCTTGGTGAACCAGAGGATGTCCGCATTGAATCTTTCGGGATGATTAAAATATCTTGCATCATCCACTTCTCCGATGATGTGATGGCTTGAGGCAAGACCGCAGGTGGGGTATGCCACGCATTCGCTGTAGTGGCCTACCTTGATATCGGCGGAATACACGTTTCCTTCATATTCCCTGGGTAAAAGATCCACCAGTATCTTGTCCACATGTACGGAACAGATCTTCTGGTTGCCGTGTCCCGCGGCATCGCTTGATACGGTTATGAGACCGCATTCCTCCAGCTTTTTTATATGAGCGGTGAGGGCACCGTTTGAGATCTTTAACATTCCGGCAAGCTCGTTTAGGTTGATCCCGTTGTTTTCGATCAGAAGCTTTATTATGTCTATCCTTACATCCGAGCCCAGAGCCTTAAAAAGATCAAGTCCGTCATCAAGAGATTTGATATGCAGCATCGCAGTGTTTCCTTTCGTATATGCAGCTTCATTCCTTAATACAATAATACCACAAATCGGAGATATATGAAACGAAATAATGTCAGATAATAAAATTATTTTAGATAATAGTGAATGACAGGCTCCCTCTCTTTTCTTATGAGACAAATAATAGTAGAATGTAGGACGGTAGATGTATACTGCCGAAAAGGATTTATCACGGGTGAAGACAACAGTTTAACATAAAGGATCAACAAGGAGGTTCCCATGGCCGGCGAGAGACTGAAATATGATGCGTTTATCAGCTACAGACACAGCGAGCTTGATTCATTCGTATCGGAAAATCTTCATAAAAAGCTTGAAAGCTTTACGCTCCCGAAGTCTGTCCTTAGGCAGATGGGAACGGGAAAAACAAAGATAGAGCGTGTTTTCAGGGATGAAGCGGAGCTTCCCCTTTCGGATAATCTCTCGGATCCCATAACGGAGGCCCTCATAGTATCGGATTTTCTCATTGTCATATGCACCCCCAGGCTTCCCCAGTCCGAATGGTGCAAAAAGGAGATAGAAACCTTTGTTAAGCTTCATGACAGGCAGCATGTTCTGTTAGTGCTTGCGGAGGGCGAACCGGAAGAATCCTTCCCTGAGATCCTTATGTATGAGGATGTTAAGAGAAAGGACGAAAACGGAAACGAAGTAACCATAAGGGAAGAAAGAGAGCCCCTGGCGGCGGACTGCAGGGCGGATAATGACAGGGACCGGCTGAAGGCCCTTGATAACGTGGTCGTAAAGATCGCGGCAGCCATCTTTAATCTCAATTATGATGATTTAAAGCAGAGACACAGGGAGAGAAAGATGAGGATAAGACTCATCGCCTTATCCTGCGCCACGGTCATTGTCACGGCATTTGCCCTTACCTGCCTGTTCTTTATGATAAAGATCGGCAGACAGAACAGGATAATCTCGGACAGATATGCGGGTACCATGGCTCAGGCCTCGGATTCCCTGCTGTCCAAAGGACTCAGAAAGGATGCGGTCTATGCGGTGAGACAGGTCCTGCCGGACAATGCCTCAAAGGGATATAATCCCGATGCATTCAGGGCTCTTGCCGGGGCGCTGGGATGTTATGAGACCGACAGCTGCTATTTCCCGGATAACTCTTTCAGGGTCCCTTCCGGAGTAAACGGTCTGCTCTTTTCAGATGATGCATCTAAAGCCCTTGTATGCGGCAGCGAATGGTCTTATCTGTATGATCTTGACCTGTTATGCGAGACTTACAGGGTGGAAAGCGGAAATGCCATAATAAATGATACGGGGATAGTATATATGGATAAGGATTTTAAGGCCATATATGCGGATCCCGAAACGGGTGAGGAAAAGGTCCTTAAGGAGGACGGGATCGATCTGTGTTACGCAAAGGGGCTTATGACGACCCTGGTGTTTTCCCTTAATGACATAACCGCTTATAAGGGTTCGGAGGAAGTATATGACATAAGCCTTGATAAATACGGTGAACTTCCCGAGGATGCGGTGATGGAGGATGTGTTCGTAACGGATGACGGACGTTATGCCGCCTTTGTCATCTCAAGCTTTGAGGATTCGGTACTTGGATGTATCAATATAGCCGACGGAGAGCTCCTTATGTTTGACAGCATAGGAGATGCTGAGCAGCCCTGTGTTGCCACCGACGGAAATGTTGTCTACCTGTATACGGAAGAGGAGGATTATTTCAGCTCCATGCAGGAGACTGCCTATCTTACAGCCATAGATACGGGATCAAAGACCACCCTGGCGGAGGCGGAGCTTCCGGTTGCCGGGTTCTATTCAATTATCATAAGCGAGGACGGACTGCTGCTTGTTTCCGACCGGGTATCCTGTGTATTTGACGAAGACCTTGAGCTTCTGTCACAGATAACCGGTTACACGGATGCCTGCTGCGCCTTTGCCTGTCCGCCAGGATTTGTGATCCTTGACAGAATGGGGCGTGTGGAGACCTATGAGGTATATTCCGATGATGACAGGGTGTATGAGCTTTACGGTCATGACGAAAATACCTTTATTAACTTTGCGGAATTTTATAACGACAGATTCTACATCAAGTATTCGGACAGCGACAGTGTGGTGATCTATGCTCCGCACATGACGGAGGCGGAAGTGCTTTCGGATATCGATGATGAGATAAGCCTTGATCTTTCGGAAAAACCGGTTGATACAGATAAGCTTGAAGGCATCCGGGATATAGATGTGTTCTCGGCTGCCGCATCGGATGACGGGAAATACATCCTTGTAAGCTCCTATGATGTTCTGTATGTATATGATGCTGTGGAAGGAAAGCTCATAAAGGAAATGAACGATCCCGGGATATTTATTGACCGTTATGCCTTCCCTCACTTTGAAAAAGCAGGCGTATATATAGCCGGGAATGCCGTATTTGATGAGGATATGAATTTCATTGCCATGCTTCCCCATGCGGGGGTCGCGGCCATGGGAAAAGACGGAAAGAGCCTGATACTGCCCTCAGGTTATTCATTGGACAGATATTATAATATTCCGATCTTATCCTATGAGGAGATGCTGAAAAAGGCGGATGAGCTCATAGCGGGTTATAAACCGGACAGAAGGATCTGTGACCGGTACAGCATAGGCTATGAAACAGGGGAGTAGGTCATATTGAAGATATCCCTGCGAATAATGTAAAAATCAGAAGGGTCATCGGGACGGCAGGCAAGAAAGTCGCCTCTCTGGCCCTTCATATATTTTTCCTCATACCATCTGGTAAACAGCTTAACGTCACTTTCCAGTTCTTTTGCAAGGATATGGGAAGTGTTTTTGGGGTAGCAGGAATAGATGCGCTTTGTAAGGTCATAAACGGTGTTTTCCGGCTCCGTATAGATCCTTGGAACATATTCCATTTTTCCGGTAAACAGGGTATCCGTCCTTTGATAGCTTTTTTCAAATTTGCCGATATCCATGGGGTATACTTCCCCCATTATTCCCACCATAAGATAGAAGGTACCGTCTGTCAGCAGCGAGGTGTCGCCCTCCAGGGTGCGTACCTTTATCCGGGTGTTTTTATCAAGGAAGGAGAGAGGATCCACGAATCCCGAAGGGACGTTTTTCTTTTTATATTTTGCAAAGAGACTCATGTCGGGTTTGTAGGATGAGGCATATATTATCGAAAAGGATCCGAAGTATTCCCTGATGGTATCCTCAAGGTATCCTCTGATATCCGCGGAGGGATGAGCGGCCTTTAACCTGTCTTCGCTTATGAATCCCCCGGCTTTGTAATCATGACCGCCGCCGGAGCCGATACCTTCCGTTATTTTCTGACAAATTCATCGGCCATCACTTCCTTTATACAGCTTCTGACGGAAAGCTTATAGCCCCCCGATACATGGCCGTAGGCCACGACGATATCAAAGGCGGATACCTGCAGCGCCATATCGCTGATTATCCCGAGAATGTTGGGATCGCATTCGTCGGCTTTTAAAATACCGCATTTGAATTCATCCATGCAGGAAACTCCCGAAAGAGCATCGGCCGTTATCTTCATTTCATTAAGGGTGATATTGTTATTAACAAACCTTCTTATCTGGGTCTCGTTTATTATCAGGGTATCCCGCATATCCTTATCAAGCGGGTGTGATATCTCAGAAAAATTGCCGGTATCCGTCATCAGGCCGTAATACAATGCGGTAGACAGATGCCTGTCCGGGGTGATGTCATATCCCTCCGCTGTGAGGAGCTTCCATACAAGGGTCGCGCAGCTTGAAAGCTCCGGATGGATCTCATTTAAGGGAAGCTCACAGACGCCGTTATGGTGATCTATTACCGCGGTCTCGTCCGCATCAAGCCTTGATACATTCCCCTGTCCGTACTGGCAGTCGGCGGTGATGAGCAGACCGTCAAAGTCTTTTTCGGGGGTCAGGGAGGATACCGGGGTATTCTGATCCGGGGATGAGGCGGACCCTTTGGCATGCTTTGAGGGCACATAGGAGACCGGGATCTCAAGTTCGCTTATCATCAGAAGGAGATTTGATTTTGTGATCTTTAAAGGCCCGCTGTAGACGATCCTGGCTTTTTTGCCCTTCAGGGTAAAATACTTATACAGCCCGAAAGCGGAAGCTATGGCATCCGGATCGGGATTGTCGTGGCACTGTATGGTGATCTCGTCGTATTTTAACAGGTCCTTCAGGCGCATGTTATCTCTCCCTTCTCTGTCCGGATACGGTATCGGATATCCATGGCTTTTGAGCCGTCTGCCCGTATCCGTAATCTATGCTACCCTTTTTGAAACCGCGGTGTCAAGGATGAAGGATTCTTTGCGGGGGATGGGCACAGGATTATTTTGACATATATATAAAAAAAAAGTATATTTAATTGAATGGGTTATTTTTTCATATCACCATATGAAATGGCTGGAGGAGAAGATAATGAAGGATTACAGGATAAACACAAAATGCGTTCAGTCCGGTTACAGACCGTCGAACGGGGAGCCCAGACAGATCCCCATCATTCAGTCCACAACTTTTAAATACGATACCAGCGAGGCAATGGGTAAGCTCTTTGACCTCGAAGCCAGCGGATATTTTTATTCAAGGCTCCAGAATCCTACCTGTGACATGGTAGCCGCAAAGATAGCGGATCTTGAAGGCGGAAGCGCCGGGATGCTGACCTCTTCCGGACAGGCCGCAAATTTCTTTGCCCTGTTTAATATCTGCGAGAACGGCAGCCACATAGTTGCCTCGTCGACGATATACGGAGGGACCTTCAACCTTATAGCCGTCACCATGGCAAAGATGGGCATTGAGGTCACCTTTGTATCCCCGGATGCTTCGGAAGAAGAGTTAGATGCGGCATTTAAGGAAAACACCAGGGCGATGTTCGGCGAATCCATCGCAAATCCCGCCCTTACGGTTCTTGACATAGAGAAGTTTGCCCGCGTTGCCCATGCTCATAACGTGCCGCTCATCGTTGACAATACCTTCCCCACACCGGTTCATCTAAGGCCCATAGAGTGGGGGGCCGATATCGTGACCCATTCCACCACCAAATACATGGACGGTCACGGATCCGCCATAGGCGGGGCCATCGTCGATTCGGGGAATTTTGACTGGATGGCTTACGGGGACAGGTACAAAGGGCTTACAACGCCCGACGAGTCCTATCACGGGATCACCTATGCAGAGAAGTTCGGCCAGGGCGGAGCCTTTATAACAAAGTGCACCGCACAGCTCATGAGGGACTTCGGCTGTTCGCAGTCACCCCAGAGCGCGTATTTATTAAACCTCGGGCTTGAATCCCTGCATGTCAGGATGAAGAGACATTTTAAGAACGGACTCGGTGTGGCGGAATATCTTAAGGATAATGATAAGGTTGAAAACGTAAGCTTCCCTCATCTTAAGAGCGATAAGTATTACGATCTTGCCATGAAATATATGCCAAAGGGCGGCTGCGGAGTAGTATCCTTTGAGATAAAGGGCGGCAGGAAGGCGGCCGAAAAGTTCATGAAGAACCTGAAGCTTATCGCCATAGAGACCCATGTTGCGGATGCAAGGACCTGCTGTCTGAATCCCGCGACTTCTACCCACAGACAGCTGACGGATGAACAGCTTGCGGAAGCGGGCATTCCGGCAGGACTCATAAGGATCTCATGCGGCCTTGAGGATAAGGATGATCTTATAGAAGATCTTTCACAGGCTTTTGAAAGTATATAAAAACTGCAGCCCGGAAACAGGGCATGACAGGAAAGGAAATGATCTGATGGCACTGACAAAAAAGCCCGTAACGGGCATGAAGGACATAATGCCGAGGGAGATGCAGATAAGGGATTATGTGATATCGATGGTTAAAAAAACCTATGCATCCTTCGGCTTTGAATCCGTCGAGACACCGGTTGTGGAGCATATAGAGAATCTCTGCTCAAAAAGCGGCGGCGAGAATGAAAAGCTCATATTCAAAATTTTAAAGAGGGGAGAGAAGCTTGACCTCTCAAATGCATCCTGTGAGGATGATTTGGTGGATGCGGGGCTTCGCTATGACCTTACCCTTCCTCTTTCAAGATATTATTCCAATCATATGAGTGAGCTTTCCAATCCCTTTAAGGCTCTTCAGATCGGAAGCGTATTCAGGGCAGAACGCCCCCAGAAGGGACGTTTCAGACAGTTCACCCAGTGTGACATAGACATACTCGGGGATCCGAGCCCCCTGTGCGAGATAGAACTGATACTGGCAACCACCACACTTTTAGGAAAGATCGGATTTAAGGGATTTACGGTAAGGATAAACGACAGGCGCATCTTAAAAGCCATGGCGGAATACGCGGGCTTTAAGGATCCCGTTACCGGTTCGCCTCTTAAGGATGACGGGTTTGACGGGATATTCATAACCCTCGACAAGATGGACAAAATAGGTCCCGACGGGGTAAAGGAAGAGCTTGTGAAGGCAGGCTATGAAGAGAGCTCCGTAACAAAATATCTCGGGTTATTTGATAAGACCTCCGGGGATTCCCGGGGAATAACCGGCTTAAACGAGACCCTTAAAGGAAGCATCGGTGACGCCGCGGATTCGCTCATGACGGTGATCGACAGTGTAAATGCCACAAAAACGGCTCAGTTTAATGTAATATTTGACCCTGCTCTTGTCCGGGGAATGTCTTATTATACGGGGACGATTTTTGAGATAAGCATGGATGAGTTCGGTTCAAGCGTTGCCGGAGGCGGAAGATACGACGGAATGGTGGAAAAATTCACCGGGGCAAAAACGCCTGCCTGCGGTTTTTCCATAGGATTCGAACGGATCATAACCATCCTTCTGGAAAAGGATTTTAAGGTTCCGGGAAATACCGGGAAGCAGGTATTCCTGATAGAAAAGGGAATGGATAAGGACAGGCTCTGCGATATCATCAAAGAGGCTTCGAAGCTTCGTGAAGAAGGAGTAAGCGTTTCCCTGTGCCAGATGAACAAGAACAGAAAATTCCAGAAGGAACAGCTGAAAAAAGAAGGCATCAAAGAGGAGAACATAAAGGATTTTTATCACACAAGCTTTATGGATTAAAGCCGGAGGAAACCGTTATGAAGTATTGTAAAAAATGCGGGATGCTGTTGGAGGATACACAGGAGGTTTGTATCGGATGCGGTTTTGACGTTTCCATACCCGAGAACACCTCGGAATTTCCGCCGGAGCTTGCAGAGAAGATGGAGAATAAAAAGGAGCAGGATAAGAAGAAAAACGGACTGCTCATCGCGATCTTAGTCATCTTTTCACTGCTTGCGGTGCTTATAGGCGTTTTTGTCATGATCGCATCAAAGAATGCTCCCGATATTCCGGAACCGGAGGAGTTTACGGAGGATTCGGCGGATATGGAAGATGCCGATGCGGACGCAGATGCAGAAGTCCCGGAGGATGCCGGACTTCTGGAGGAGGCCGCTTCCGTAAAGCGTGAGGTACAGGATAACAGGACGGTAAGCGATGACCTTGGGGATTATTATGTTGTGGGCAAGGTCTATGATGATATCGGAAATCTCATGTTCACAACCCTTTATCCCGAAGAGTTCGGAACCATTCAGGCTACCTTTGACTATGAGAGGTATTCGGATCTTTTCCCCATGGTCATGAATGTGGTGATATGCAATGAAGATGATACCCTGAGGCTTACCTATACCTCACCCGAGCATTTCTGGTATCAGAATTCCACAAAGGGAAAATCCAGGGATAATGAGGTGGATCTGGATTACTACATGAGCTTCTTAAAATATGACGGTCCCCAGGCCTATATGGAGGCCCTGGTAAAGCTTGCATATTCCGGCGCAAAGAACATTGAACTTGTAAGCACCGAAGATGTATCCGATTCGGTAAAGGAATCCCTGAATCTGATGCTCAAGCAGAAGACCAAGAGGCTTACAGGTGATATAGGGGACTATGCCCATATCGGCGCCACAACGACTTATGCCGCCGGAGAATCCGCATGTTCAGGCACCATATATAAGTATCATGTGGTCAATAAGAGCGGGCAGGATGTTTACTGCGATTTCTATCTGCCCATCATCTCGAATACCTTCTATTACGCAAACGAGCAGATCAACGATCAGGGAAGCGTAACGGAATGGATGCCGCTTTGTGTCATAAGTTATGAATCCGGCAATCAGGAAACCTATGAGTTTTATGAGAATGCCTTTAAGGTATTTGTGAACAATTCCGTTCTCACCAAGGAATTTTTCAGGATAAATGAGGAATACGGAAAGATAATAGATGAAGCCATAGCAAACAAAACGGATCCCCAGCCCATGGATGAAGCTCTTTTGTCCACCGTTACCGAGAAGGTTAAGGAGTCCACGACCCTTAATGATCTGGATACCGATATATATGACTTTTTAAATACCCCCGACGGAAATCTTCCCACCTTCCAGAGCGGATCAAAAAGGGTGACCGGAGTGGAGGATTCGGTCCAGGCGTTTTATTCCGAATCACAGGAAAGGGTATTCATAACCCCTTCGGACACGGAATATCCCGGAACCGAATATATAGATCTTTTCAGGTAGGAGCATGATAACGGATCATGAAATGGATTCAGCATCTAAAGACCATAAATGAACACAGAAGACTCGTAAGACAGGGCTGTTTCAGACTGGGGCTCTATTATCAGGGGCTGGTGCATGATCTGTCAAAATACAGTCCTTCGGAGTTTCTGGTGGGAGCAAAATACTATCAGGGATACAGAAGTCCCAACAATGCCGAAAGAGAGGACAGGGGCTACTCGGCCGCCTGGCTCCATCACAAGGGCAGAAATAAGCATCATTATGAATACTGGATCGATTACTCTGCTTCCGAAGGTGAAGGGATGGTCCCCGCAAGAATGCCCGAAAGGTATCTTGCCGAAATGTATGTGGACAGGGTGGCTGCCTGCAGGATATATAACGGTAAGGATTATAAGGAGGACATGCCGCTTAAGTATTATCTTAAAGGAAAAGAGAAGATAATGATGGAGGCGGATACCAAGAGGATGCTTGAGAGGCTCTTAAGGATGCTTGCAAGAGACGGGGAAGAGAAGACCGAAGAATACATCAGAAAGAGAGTGTTAAGAAAGGTCTTTGTGCCGTCCTTCATGAAGAAATGCGGAAAATAAAGCGGAAAATAAAGGAAACCGATGCTTTAGGCATCGGTTTCTTTTTCTTCGGTTACGGCGGTATCTTCGGGCTCGGGGATCGTAAGCAGGACAGATTCGATATGGTTCTTGTCCATGCTTAAGGTCTTAAGCTTTGTTCCGTCCTGGAGGGTGGCTTCCTCCCCTTCCTCCGGAAGCTTTCCCAGAGCTTCTATTATGAGTCCGCCGATTGAATCATATTTTTCCGAATCGAAGTTCGTTCCCAGGGCATCATTGATATCGTCAAGCTTTAAGGAACCGTCTATCTGATAGGAACCCGGATCCACCTCCTGGATGAGTTCCTCCTCGTCCTCGTCAAATTCATCCCTTATCTCGCCTACGATCTCCTCTATAAGGTCTTCGAGGGTAATGAGGCCAACCGTTGCACCGTATTCATCGATAACGCATTCCATGCTGATATGATTCTGGCGCATCTCGAGCATGAGCTCCGAGGTCTTTTTATATTCGAGTGTAAAGTTTGCCTCCCTCAGATATTTCCTTATGGAAAAAGCATCGATGTCTTCATGGGAGAGAAACAGGATATCCTTCATATTGATGATGCCGACGATATTATCTGTGGATTCTTCATAGACGGGATATCTGGTATATTTTTTCTCCGCAAAGATCTCCGACAGCTCATCATAGCTGCATTCTATGTCGATACAGGTCATTTCGACCCTGGGGATCATCACGTCCTTGGCATAGGAATCTCCGAAATCCACAACATTGTTTATCATCTCGCGTTCTTCGCTCTCGATGACGCCGTCTTCATGGGAGACCTCCACAACCGTCCTCAGCTCGCTTTCGGTCATGATGGTCTGTGCCTTGTTCTTATCTATACGGAAGAGCAGCATGAAAAGTGAGGACAGCCCGTCTACTATGAATACAACGGGCGTCAGCACGATCATGAAGAAGCCTATGATGTTAACGATGGCAAAGGAGAATTTTTCATTGCCGATGGTTGCGGCGGTCTTGGGGGTTATCTCTCCGAAGATCAGGATAACAAGGGTCAGAAGCCCGGTAGCTATAGCGATATACCTGTTGCCCCAGAGCTTATAGGCAATTGTCGTTGTCAGTGAAGATGCCGAAAGGTTCACAACATTGTTGAGAATGAGTATGGTGGAAAGCATCTTGGAACGCTTGTCAAGGAGCTTTAAGACCTTTGAAGCCTTTTCGTTTCCTTCTTCCGCAAGAGACCTGAGTCTTAAGAGGTTAAGGGTGGTAAGCGCCGTTTCCGATGCCGAAAAAAATGCTGATAATAAGATAAGGATGATTAGTGCCACAATATAGCCGGTACTGTCTGGATCCAAGAAAAGTTCACTCCTCTTTAAAATAATGTAAAACAAATGTACAACAGTATTGTAATACTGTCAAGAAAGTGATTGCAAAAGGCTTATGCTCTATGGTACGATATTCGGTGTGTGCGGGTTACTGTTGCAATTTTATCCCAAGCGGATATAATTGTAATGTTATGTGGAAAACTCATTAAATTCATATAAAACGAAAGGAAGTATCAGGCAATGAAAAAACGGAATGCGATCATCACTCTTGTGGCTTTTTTTGCGGCTACGGTGTTGTTCGGGGTGATGGTTATATTCGGTCTCGGGACCGAGAAGACCGGAGCGGCTTCGAATATCAAGCTGGGTCTTGATCTGGCCGGAGGTGTCAGCATCACATATCAGGCAGTAGGTGAAGAGGAACCCTCTAATGCCGATATGAGTGATACGGTATACAAGCTCCAGAAGAGAGTCGAGGGCTACAGTACCGAATCTCAGGTTTACAGAGAGGGTAACGACAGGATAAGCATAGAGATTCCCGGTGTTGAGGATGCAAATGCGGTTCTGGAGGATCTCGGAAAACCCGGTTCACTGTATTTCATAAAGGAGTTTGATCCGGACCATAATCCCAATTATCAGATGGCTGGCTACAATGAGAACGGAAAACCTCATTACGAGCTGTCAAAGACCATAGAAGAGCTGGATAAGGAAGGCTCCATTGTCCTTACCGGAACCGATATCACCACTGCACAGGGTGCTTCCTATAAAAATGATATGGGAAATGTGGAATATATAGTTCAGCTCACCCTCAATGCGGAGGGTACGCAGAAGTTTGCGGATGCCACCACGGAAGCCGTTACCAATCATGACAGCATCATGATCTATTATGACGGAGAGGCGGTTTCGGTACCTACCGTACAGAGCGCCATCACCGGCGGACAGGCACAGATCACCGGAATGGACGATTTTGAAGAGGCCGAAAACCTTGCCTCCACCATCCGTATCGGCGGACTTAAGGTTGAGCTGGAAGAGCTGCGTTCGAATGTTGTGGGTGCCCAGCTCGGTAATGATGCGATATCCACAAGTATCAAGGCAGGCGTCATCGGATTTATACTTGTAGCGATCTTTATGATAGCCGTTTATTTCATTCCGGGTCTTGCAGCCGCACTTGCGCTGTGTCTTTATATAGTGCTCGTTATGGTTCTTCTGGTACTTTTTGATGTTACCCTTACCCTTCCGGGTATGGCAGGTATCATCCTTTCCATAGGTATGGCGGTTGATGCCAACGTTATCACCTTTGCCCGTATCAGGGAAGAGATAGCTGACGGCAAGTCGGTGAAGGCCGCGGTAAAGACCGGTTATGAGAAGGCTCTTTCCGCCATCATCGACGGTAACGTTACGACCCTTATAGCAGCCATCGTGCTTGCCATACTCGGCACCGGCCCCATCAAGGGATTTGCCGCAACGCTTGCTATCGGTATCATCGTATCGATGTTTACCGCTCTTATAGTTACAAAGGCACTTATAAATGCCCTGATCGAACTCGGCATCAAGGATGAGAAGTTCTTCGGAAAGGCCAAGTCGGGAAAGACCATCGATTTCCTTGGAAAGAAGAATATTTTCATCGGCATTTCTTTGGCAGTGATACTTGCCGGATTCATCTGCATGGGTATCAATGCGGGTATCGGAAAGGGAGGCTTAAACTTCTCGCTTGAGTTCTTAGGCGGTACCTCCACAAATGTTGCGTTCAATGAAGATATGAGTCTTGCAGACCTGGATTCAAAGGTTGTTCCTCTCATAGAAGACATTACCGGGGATGCAAACGTGCAGGTTCAGAAGGTGGCAGGCAAGAACGAAGTCATCTTTAAGACAAGGACCCTTACTGCCGAGGAAAGAACGGCATTTTCCAAGGTTATGACGGATAATTTTGGCGTGGATCCCGAGACGGTAACGGCGGAGACCATTTCCTCCACCATATCCTCGGAGATGCAGTCCGATGCGGTCATCGCCGTTCTGGTTTCCATTGTCTGCATGCTGTTATATATCTGGTTCAGATTTAAGGATCTTCGTTTCGGCGCAAGCTCCGTTATCGCTCTGGTACATGACGTTCTGGTGGTTCTTGCCTTCTATGCATTCACCAGAGTGTCCGTAGGTTCGACCTTTATCGCATGTATGCTGACGATCGTGGGTTATTCGATAAATGCCACCGTTGTTATCTTTGACAGGATCAGGGAAGCACTTAAGAACAGGGAGAAGAACGAGGAACTTGAGCCTCTTGTGAACAGATGTGTTAACCAGACTCTTTCACGAAGCCTGTTCACCTCGCTCACGACCTTCATCATGGTACTGGTACTGTTCATACTCGGTGTTTCTTCCATCAGGGAATTTGCACTGCCTCTGATGGCAGGCATCATCTGCGGATGCTATTCATCCGTATGCCTTGCCAGCGCCATCTGGTATCTGCTGATCACAAAGATTAAGAAAAAAGAAGCATAAAAACGGATGATAATATTATCATGACATGAAACAAGGATTGCGGGATTTAAGCAATCCTTGCTTTCATTAAAGGGAGAAAGTCTTATATGGCTGAATGGAAGATAAAAAACAAAAAGGCCGATTTCGATGCCATAGCTAAAGACCACGGCATCTCGCCCATGCTTGCGAGGATCCTCGTAAACAGGGATATAACGGACCCGGAGGAGATAAGACGGTATTTAAAGGGTGACCTTACGATGCTTAACGATCCCCATCTCCTTAAGGATATGGACAAAGCGGTAAGCATCCTGTCCGAACATATCGATGCGGGAAAAAAGATCCTTATCATAGGAGATTATGACGCCGACGGGATCTGCTCATCCTATATCCTGAAAAAAGGCCTGAAAGCCCTTTCCTGTACCGCTTCCGTAAGGCTCCCGGACCGTGTGGCGGACGGTTATGGAATGAACCGGAAGATGGTGGATGAGGCCATTGAAAACGGGATTGACCTGATACTGACCTGTGATAACGGAATAGCGGCTTATGATGAGATCATATATGCCAAAGAAAACGGGATCGCCGTTATAGTCACCGATCATCATGAAGTACCCTATGATGAGGGGGAAGAAAAAACCTACAGGATACCCGGGGCGGATGCCGTAGTCGATCCCAAACGGCCGGACTGTAAATATCCCTTTAAGGATATCTGCGGGGGTGTGGTCGCTTACAAGCTGATCGGGTGTCTCTATGAAAAATACGGCTTTGCCCCGGATAAGATACTTGCCCTGCTTCCCTACGCCGCCTTTGCAACCATAGAGGACATAATGCCTCTTAAGGATGAGAACCGCATAATCGTAAAGTACGGACTCGAAGCCATCAAAAACTCTAGAGATCCCGGAATAAATGCCCTTATAAATGCGGCAGGCATTGACAGGAGCACTCTTACAACCTATCAGATCGGATTTATCATGGGCCCCTGTGTCAACGCAACGGGAAGGCTTGATACCGCCGACAGGGCTCTTGAACTGTTTTTGTCGGAGGATCCCGTTAAGGCTGCGGCCATTGCCTCCGAGCTTAAGGATCTGAATGCCGCCAGAAAGGAAATACAGGCCTCTTTTACCGATGCGGCAATAAACATGATAGAAGAGGATGAGTCTTTTAAGGATGACACCGTTTTGGTGGTCTATATCCCCGACTGCCATGAGAGCCTTGCAGGTCTTATAGCCGGAAAGCTGAGGGAAAAATACGAGAAGCCGGCCTTTGTCATGACAAGGACGGATGAAGCGGTGAAGGGCTCCGGCAGATCCATAGAGGCATATGATATGTTTGCCGAGATGAATAAGG
>JAIKZD010000079.1 GCA_024682555.1 Lachnospiraceae bacterium
TGGGACGACAACGGCGTATTCAACTTCGAAGGTGGTTACTACGCTAAGGTTATCGGCCTTGACAAAGAGTCTGAGCCTGATATCTACAACGCTATCAAGAGAGATGCTCTTCTTGAGAACGTTACAGTTGCAGCAGACGGAAAGATTGATTTCGAAGATAAGAGCGTAGCAACCACCTTCGAAGTTGAATACGCCGTTGTCGTCCCAACCGTGCTCGTCATCACCGATGAGGAGTCTCTTGGGATCGGTTGAAAGGGTTGTCTTTCCTGTTCCTGAAAGTCCGAAGAAGATGACTGTGTGCTTACCTTCCATATCGGTATTTGCAGAACAGTGCATTGAAGCCATTCCGTTAAGAGGAAGTAAGTAGTTCATCATTGAGAACATACCCTTCTTCATCTCTCCGCCGTACCATGTATTGAGGATAACCTGCTCACGGCTTGATACATTGAAAAGAACAGCTGTCTCGGAATTGAGGCCAAGCTCCTTGTAATTCTCAACCTTTGCCTTTGAAGCCGTATAAACGATGAAATTGGGCTCAAAATCCTTAAGCTCTTCTTCCGTAGGCTGGATGAACATGTTCTTTACGAAATGTGCCTGCCATGCAACTTCCATGATAAAACGTACAGCCATACGTGAATCCTTGTTGGCACCGCAAAAAGCATCCATTACATAAAGAGATTTGCCTGATAACTCATCGGTAGCAAGCTTCTTGCAGGCTTCCCAGGTCTCCTGTGATGCGGGATGGTTATCATTGGGATATTCGGGAGTTGTCCACCATACAGTGTCCTTTGACTTGTCATCCATAACGATGAATTTATCTTTGGGTGAACGTCCGGTATAGATACCCGTCATAACGTTAACGGCGTCAAGCTCTGTCATGACACCCTTGTCATAGCCCTCAAGACCCGGATCCATCTCATCCTTGAATAACTGCTCATAGGAAGGATTGTAAAAGATCTCTTTAACATCTGTGATTCCGTACTTACTAAGATCAACTGCCATCTCTTTACCTCTTTTCTTTAGAATATAGTTCATGGCAAAAGGCTTGTTTACAGGCTTTTTGCCCCTTAGGTTTTTCAATCGCTAAAGATTATACATGATAAAACCGCATAAATCAATAAATTTTCTATAAAGCAGATCAGAGCGGATCCGTCTGTTCTTCGAACCAGTCAAGCATCTCTCCCTCAAATCTGTCTTTAAGGGTATCATATACCAGTTTGTGGTAATCGTTCAGTGCGTTCAGTTCGTCTTCATTGAGCATCTCCGTTATGATCGCATCCCTTTCAAATGGGACAAGGGACAGGGGTTCAAAAGCAAGAAAGGTACCCCACTCGTTTTTTTCCTTTTCAACACACAAAAGCAGATTCTCAAGCCTTATGCCGTATTTCCCTTCGATATAGATCCCCGGTTCATCGCTTGTGATCATGCCGCTTTCAAGGATCGGCTGCACTTTTTCCTCACGGATATGATAATTAAAGGACTGGGGACCTTCATGAACGTTAAGAAAGCTCCCTACACCGTGACCCGTTCCGTGCTTGTAATCCGTATATATCTCCCAGATCGGAGACCTTGCGGCTATATCAATGTTCTCACCCCGAACACCCTTCAGGAATATTAATGACATAAGACGCAGATGCCCCTTAAGTACAGCGGTATATGCCCTCTTTTCCTCATAGGAAAGCTCTCCGAGAGCAACGGTTCTTGTTATATCCGTGGTGGCGCCTTTATACTGTCCGCCGGAATCAAGCAGGACAAATCCGCCCTTTTCAAGGTATTTCGACCCTTCCTTTTCGGGTTCATAGTGCACTATGGCCCCGTTTTCGGCATAGGCACAGATCGTTGCGAAGCTTGGCTCCACAAAACCGTCACACCTTCCCCTGTATTCATCAACAAGTTTCGCGGCCGCATATTCGGTGATCTTTCTCTCCTTTAACATCTCCTTGATGTCATAGATCCAGTTTATCACCGAAACAGCATCCTCGATGTGGTATCTGCGGGAAAGGGATATCTCCGTTTCATTCTTTATGTGCTTTTTAATATATTCATGAGAGGGTATATCCGCCAGGTATTCATATTCATTAAGGATATTGAAGAGTCTGTGGTTTATTGATGAAAAATCACAGATTATCTCGGACATCTCAGGATCATTCTTTTTTTCTTCGGCAAATTCAAATATCCCTTCATAAAGCATCAGCCGGTATCCGTTTTCAGAGGAAGCACTCTTAAGCTCCTCCGACATGCAGGCTTCATCGATGAAAAGGACCGCATCATCCCTTGATATCACGGCATAGGAATAAGCCACGGGATTATAGGGGATATCATTCCCTCTTATGTTAAAGATCCACATTATATCCGAAAGATCGGCAAGAAAACAGGCATCCATGGAACAGTCGGACAGAAACCTTCTGATATCTTCTATCTTTTCACTGGCCGGCTTTCCCGATATATCATCCGACAGCACCATCACCTTTTCTGCAGGTCTCTCAGGCCTGTCCTCCCAGACTTCGCCCGCATAGCAGACATCAGTCCTGAATCCCGCATCATCCGGCATAATATCGCACAGCTCCATGAAAAAGCTGACGCTTACAACGTTCCCGTCAAATCCTATGACCTGATCATCGGAAACATTTGTTTCAAGGTATTCGAATATGGTCGGAACCCCCTCATCCTGCATGCGCATAAGCTTTATGCCGGAGCCTTCAAGCTCTTTTTCGGCCTGGATGTAATATCTTCCGTCCGTCCACAGAAACGCCTCGTCATCCGATACAAGAAGGGTTCCCGCAGAACCCGTAAATCCGCTTAAGTATTCCCTCAGTTTATAATGATCGCAGAGGTATTCCGACATATGAGGATCGGAAGTCGGCACTATGTAATAATGGATCCCGTCCCTCTTCATAAGCTCCCTGAGTCTGTTAATACGCTCACTGTTTATGTTTCCCATTCTTTCCTCCAGAATCCGAATCAGAATTTGTTTGTGCTTTCATAACGTTTTGATAACTCTTTGATCTCTTTAGATCTCTTTACGCCCTTGCACGATAATAAATTATCATGTTAGAATACATAAGTAAACCCATGTCACTTTATGACAAAAAAATAATCGTATTCAGATTTTAAATGAGGTTCCATGATAGATAAAAGATTATATGAGATAACTCCCGAAATAAGAGAATTATCGAAGCTCAGTGAAGAGACCAGCCGGATAGATCCCGCATTATATGAAAAATATGATGTAAAAAGAGGTCTTCGCGATCTTTCGGGAAAGGGTGTTCTTGCCGGCCTTACCAATGTTTCGGATGTAAGGGCGAACATGATCGTCCGGGGCAAACTCGTGCCGCAGAACGGTGAGCTCTATTACAGGGGCTATAACGTTAGGGATCTGGTAAACGGTTTCTCCAACGACCAGCGTTTCGGCTTCGAAGAGATAACCTATCTTCTTCTCTTCGGCAGGCTTCCCAACGAAAGGGAGCTTAACGATTTCAATAAGCTTCTGTCGGACTACCGTGCCCTTCCCACCGATTTTGTCAGGGATATAATCATGAAAGCTCCCAGCCGTGATATGATGAACACCCTTGCAAGAAGTGTACTTACTCTGTTTTCATATGATGACAGGGCAGACGATACTTCCATACCAAACGTCCTGAGACAGTGCCTGCAGCTCATCGCGCTCACACCGCTTCTTTCCGTATACGGATATCAGGCCTACAGACATTATCATGACGGAAAGAGCCTCTATATACACCCTCCCAAAAAGGAGCTTTCAACCGCCGAAAACATACTGCGTATCTTAAGGCCCAATAAAAAATACACTCCTCTCGAAGCCCGGATCCTTGATATCTGTCTGGTACTTCACATGGAGCACGGAGGCGGTAACAACTCCACCTTTACCACCCATGTCATAACCTCTACGGGTACGGACACCTATTCCGTCATGGCCGGAGCCATAGGTTCCTTAAAGGGACCCAAACACGGCGGTGCCAACATCAAGGTCATCGAGATGTTTGATGATATGATGGGCAAGCTTAAGGACTGGGAAGATGAAGAGGCCGTATCCGCCTATCTTCTGGGACTGTTAAGAAAAGAAGAATTTGACAGAAAGGGACTCATATACGGTATGGGACATGCCGTTTATTCACTTTCCGATCCCAGGGAAAAGATCTTCAAGAAATTCGTGGGACTGCTTGCCGCCGAGAAGGGAATGGAACAGGAATTCGCACTTTATTCTCTCGTCGAAGAACTGGGTCCTAAGATAATAGCAAACGAACGCAGGATGTATAAGGGCGTATGCTGTAATGTGGACTTCTATTCCGGCTTCGTGTATCAGATGTTGGGGCTTCCGAAGGAACTCTATACCCCGATCTTTGCCATAGCAAGAATGGCCGGCTGGTCGGCCCACCGCCTTGAAGAGCTTGCCCAGCACGGAAAGATAATAAGGCCTGCCTATAAACCCATTATAGTGGATCAGGAATACATCCCTCTTTCGGAAAGATAAAGAAAGTAAAGCCCCGGATCATAATCCGAGGCTTTTTCTTACTGCTTCCTTCATCTCATTTTTCTCACACACCGTATCATGAAGGATGGGTGCATCCTTAAGGCCCGTAACCGCCGGAGGCAGCTTGGTCTTAGACAGGGCATAAAGCTCATCCGTCACCTTAAACACATCCTCATCATCCGGGACTCTTTTGCCGGTTATCCCATAAAGGACATCGGCGGCAAATTTGTAGGGACTGGCGGTGGAGATGACAACGCTTAAATCCCTGCTCCCGCTTTGCTCCCTGTATTTATGATCACAGGCGGCAGCCACAGCGGTATGTGTATCGATCACATATCCTGTTTTTTCATATATCTTCTTTATCGTATCAAGGGCCTCATCTTCGGCGGCATAAAATCCTGCAAAATCCTTATATCCGGCCTTCATGTCCTCACTTATCTCATAACGGCCCTTTTCCGAAAGACCGCGCATAAGCTCTCCTGTCTTTTTTGAATCACAGCCCGTCATCATATAAATGAGCCTTTCAAGATTTGACGACACAAGAATATCCATGCTGGGCGAACAGGTGAGGACAAATTCTCTGTTCTTATCATAGATCCCCGTCTCAAAGAAATCATAGAGGACCTTGTTGTCATTGGAGGCACAGACAAGCTTTGATACCGGAAGTCCCATAAGCTTTGCATAATAACCCGCGAGGATATTTCCGAAATTACCGGTGGGAACGGTAAAGACTATCCTCTCTCCCTCTTTGATCGCCCCGTCCGCAAGAAGACGGCCGTAAGCATATACATAATAAACGATCTGCGGCACCAGTCTTCCGATATTGATGGAATTCGCCGAGGAAAAGGCAAACCCTTTTTGGGCCATCTCTTCGGATAATTCCCTGTCATTAAATATACTCTTTACCATGCTCTGGCAGTCATCAAAATTTCCTTTGACGGCAACAACCTTAGTATTGCCGCCCTTCTGGGTGACCATCTGCAGCTTCTGTATCTTTGATACCCCGTCCTTTGGGTAGAAAACGATTATCCTCGTTCCCGGAACATCACAGAAGCCTTCCAGGGCAGCCTTTCCGGTATCCCCCGAAGTGGCTGTGAGTATCACAACCTCTTTGTCGGCTTTATTCTTTTTAATGGCAGTGGTCATCAGATGCGGAAGCATAGACAGGGCCATATCCTTAAACGCTATGGTCTTTCCGTGGAAAAGTTCAAGAAAATACTGATCCCCGGCTTTTTTGAGCTCTACCGCATCGGGGACATCAAACTTTTCGTCATAGGCCCTTTCTATACAGCTTTTCAGTTCCTCCTCGCTGTAATCCGTAAGAAGAAGCCTCATTACTCTGTAGGCGGTGGTCTTATAATCCATATCCTTAAGTTCCGAAAGAGTAAAATCAAATTCTGGCATCTTCATGGGGACAAACAGGCCGCCGTCATCACAAAGACCCTTTAATACCGCAAGGGATGCAGGTACGTTTTCTTCACCTCCGCGGGTGCTTTTATATAAAATATCCAATTTCTCCCTCCAAGATCAAGTTACGCCTTTTCCTGTGCTTCCGGGGCAGTCTCGGAAACCTCCGCCTTCTTTTTATCCTTCATGTCTCTCAGCTTCTTTCCGAGGATCACAGCAGCAACGATGGCCGTCATAAACACTATGACCACAAGTACATAAGATAAAAATGTGTTGATGAATGCTATCATCTCTTCCTCCTTTTATCAGATATTTATAAAACTCAAGCTCTGACATTTATTCCATTCAGCTTATTATAACATCCTCTGCAAGTTCATCCGAATCCGCCGCAGAGGTGGCAAGTCTGTCGCAGCGTTCGTTTATCTCATTGCCGTCATGGCCCTTTACCCAGTGATAGGTGACCTTATGAGGCTCCATGACCTTTAGCAGATGCTTCCACAGATCTGTATTTAAGACCGCTTTTTTATCGGCTTTTTTCCAGCCGTTCTTCTGCCAGTTATCTATCCAGTTTTTGTTAAAAGCTTCCGTAACGTATTTGGAATCCGAATAGACATCCACTTCGCAGGGGCGGTTCAAAGCCTCGAATCCCGCAATGACTCCCTTAAGCTCCATCCGGTTGTTTGTGGTTTTTTTAAATCCCTTTGAGATTTCTTTCTCATGCAGGATATTTTTACTGTCAGTATATCTTAATATGCATCCGAAGCCGCCGGGCCCCTCGGGATTTCCCCTGGCGGCACCGTCGCTGTATAGTTCAACCTTCATAAAAGACCCCGTCATCCGATCCTCTTTATGATCTCATTTGCCTTTTTGTACAGTTCTTCGGGATCGTCACCGATGAAAAATTCTCCGTTCTCATACAGTATTTTTCCATGAACCATGGTCATCTTTACGTTGGTCTTTGAGCCGCTGTAAACTATGTTCTTGGCGATATTATTAAGGGGCTGCATATTGGGTTGATGCAGATCGATCATGATGATATCTGCTTCCTTTCCCTCTTTCAGGACATCGGCATCATCAAGTCCCATGGCCTTTGCCCCGTTTACCGTTGCCATCTGTAAAACGGTGAGGCCGTCAGCCGCCGATGCATCTCCGGTGCTCAGCTTGCAGAGACCGGTCACAAGGAACATTTCCCTGAACATGTCAAGACAGTTATTGGAGCTTGGTCCGTCGGTACCGATGGCAATATTGATGCCTGCATCCATGAATTTTTGTATGGGAGCGATACCGCTTGCAAGCTTGGTGTTGGAGCCCGGATTTGTTACCACATGCAGCTTTTTTTCTTTAAATATCTCTATGTCATGATCGGAAAAATGTACGCAGTGATATCCGCCGCCGCCATATTCAAACATTCCCAGACTGTCCATGAGTTCGGTGGGCGTCTTACCGTATCTGTCGATGCATTCCTTAACTTCCCTTTGTGTCTCGGAATTGTGGGCAAATAAAGGAGCCTTGTACTTATGTGCAAGTGCAGCTATCTGTTCAAGCAGCGAAAGATCACAGGTATATTCCGCATGAAATCCGAGCATGAAGGAGGATAACGGATTTCCGTCATTTATCTTTAAGTATCTTTCCTCAAGCTCTTCCATGGAGGGACCGAATTTATTGATACCGCTCACCTGTACAAATTTCATCCCGGTATCTATGGCACACCTTGCTATGTCATAGGGTGCCAGATACATATCAAAAACCGCGGTGATGCCCGAAGTCAGGTATTCAAGTACCGCAAGCTTTGAGAGGATATAACAGTCCTCACCGGTCATCTTTGCTTCCATCGGAAATATCTTTGTGGTAAGCCATTCCTGCAGCGGAAGATCATCGGCATAGGAACGCATTGCCGTCATGCCTGAATGTGTATGGGCATTTTTAAATCCGGGCATAAGGACATTGCCCTCACAGTCGATCACTCTGTCGAATCCGTTTAAAGATCCGTTCTCTGTTTTCTTTCCCACATAAGTAATCTTACTGTCCTTAACATGAAGCTCGCCCTCAAATATGTCTTCATTGTCAGCCATTGTAAGTATGCGGGCATTTGTAAAACGTATATTCATAAAACCTCCTGAAGTAAATCTATATTTTTTTACATCGTCTTCATTACATCATAACACGCTGCTGTCAAAACTCTCCGGCAGCAGCTCCTTAAGCTTAAAGCTTTTGTATTCATTCACGGATCTTGCCGCAACGACAAGAAGCTCACCGCTTTTATCAAATTCCGACAGTGCCTGTCTGCAGATCCCGCAGGGCATGGCATAATCGGAAAGATCCTCCGGATCATCCTCCGCTCTTCCGCCTGCTATTGCTATGGCACTGAATTCTCTTTCACCTTCACTGACGGCCTTGAAAAGAGCAGTCCTCTCGGCACAGTTGGTGGCACCGTAGGAAGCGTTCTCGATATTACATCCACGGTACACTTTTCCGTTCTTGCAAAGAAGTGCTGCCCCGACCCTGTACCCCGAATAAGGGGAATAGGAATTGAGCCTTGCTTTGAGTGCCTCTTTTATCAGTTCCTTAATTTCCGTCATTATGATCTCCTCTGTATTTTTGAGACGGAGGAACCGTCCCCGATTCTCAGTTAAGTTCAAGGTAAGTGACCGTTGTATTGATAAGGGTCAGATCGAAGGTGTTGCCGTAATTTGTATCCGCATAGGGCACGAGTTTCTCATCCACCAGCTGCGAATATATGGCATTGTAATCTCCCTCCGTGAAATTCACGAAACGCGAGGTATCAATGGGGAGTCCCACACCGTTGTTTGCGGCATTCATCGTGATCACGTTTCCGCCGTTGAAATTACCGTCATAATAATCCTTCAGTCCCTGATAGGCGGCGTTTCCAAGCTCCTTCATGGCTGAGGTCACCACGGTTTCGGAATCCCTGCTCTGATCAACATCGACGCCGATAACACGTCCGCCCTTTTCCTCGGCCGCTTTCATCACGGATCTGTTCATGGCACCGCCGCAGGCAAAGATGATCTGCGTACCCTGATCGTACCAGGAACCCGCAAGGTTCTTCATATCTTCACTTTCAAGGAAAGTCATGCCGTAACAATAATTGATCCTTACCGGAACACCCAGCTCTATTGCCGCATAATCCGCTCCCTGAACAAAACCGTAGCCGTATCTGATGACAGGATCCTGGGGATTTCCTCCAAGGAATCCGAGTGCGGTATATCCGTCCCTGACCGCCGCATATCCTGCCAGAAAGCCTGCCTGTTCATCGGCAAAGACAACGGCTCTGGTATTTGTACCTATGGTGTTATCCTTATAGTCCGCATCATGAGGCACTCCGTCTATAAGTACAAAATTAACCTTCGGATAGGCTTTCTGCACATCATAGACCGCCTCCTCAAAAATCTCTCCCGGCAGGACAATGATCTTTGCATCATTCTTTATAGCCTTTTTTATGGATTTTACATAGGCTTCTTCCGATGCATCCTCAGGCTGGTAATAGGTAAATGACCTGCCGGTCTCGCCAGCATATCTTTCCACGCCGGAATAGGTGCCCTGATTAAAGGACCCGTCATTTATGGTCCCAAGATCGGTGATCATGGCTATCTCGGCCTTCTGTCCTCCGCAGCCTGTCAAAAGGATCAGACAGGTCATTATGGATATAAGATAATGGAGTTTTTTCTTAATCTGCATCCTCATTTTTCCCTATCTTTAAGATGGTCCCGGTTACAAGCTTTTTGAATAAAGGTGCGCACTCACTGGCCGCCTGCTGTACTTCCTCATGGGTAAGGGGTGTGGGTGATATACCCGCAGCCATATTGCAGACACAGGATATGGCAAGGATCCTCATTCCCATATGATTTGCGGCTATGGCCTCAACAACGGTACTCATTCCCACAGCATCCGCGCCCACATGCTTAAGCAGCTGTATCTCCGCAGGCGATTCGAAAGAAGGGCCTGTAAGCTGGGCATAAACACCTTCCTTTAAGTCTATGGAAAGCTCCGAAGCCGTCTTTCTTATGAGTTCCTGAAGCTTCGGATCATATACATGACTCATGTCCGGAAATCTTGTTCCCAGCTCTTCGATGTTTGGACCTATAAGAGGATTGGGTGCAAAAAGAGAAATATGATCCTTTATCATCATAAGATCTCCGGCCTTTAAAAGGGAGTTTATCCCGCCGGATGCATTTGTAAGGAACAGATATTTCGCACCCATCTTATACATGAGTCTTGTGGGGAGCACAACATCGGATACCGGATAGCCCTCATAGAAATGTACTCTTCCCTGCATGCATATTACAGGCACATTCTCCACATATCCAAGGACAAACTGTCCCGCATGTCCGATAACGGTGGATACCGGGAACCCTTCTATTTCATTATAGGGGATGGTGTCCACAATGGTCATGCTTTTGGCATAATCACCGAGACCCGAACCTAAAACCAGGGCTACGAGCGGTTTGAAATCCGTCCTCTTTCTTATACATTCATAACACTTTAGCAGCTTTCCATATACCTCATCAGCCATGAAGCACCTCCTGTAAAAAATTTTCCCCGACCGGATCCCGAACCGGATCTATCCTTCGGTCTGTTTATCAATAAGATCTTTTACCTTGTCCTTTGCCTTGAAATATTCGAACATGTCAAAATCATTTTTTATATCCTTTACGGCTGCATTCGTATGACTGTCATAATTCTCCGCGGCGATCTGATTTAAAACGGTTTCGGCATTTCTTAGATCAAACCTGTCCATGTATCCGTATAAGGTCTGAAGCTTGTCCATATCTATTTTATTAACCTCGGATCCTTCCGTTTCCTCTGCCTTTTCATCGGGCAGAAGGCCGTTATCCTTAAGATAGGACTCAACAATATTCAAAAGATTTCCAAAGGATTCGACGACATTTGCAAGGTTCTGATCGATAAAATCCCTGTCGGAAGCCTTTCCCGCCATTTCAAACTGCCTGAAAAGCTCCGATATGCCTACGGCTCCCACCGAAGCGGAACTGCTTTTAAGCGCGTGGACGGTGGTGGTAAAAAGGGAAAGATCCTCCTTCTTTGAAAGCTCCAGTACGTTGTCTTTCTTTTCGGTACCTTCGTAGAAATATGTCAGCAGTATCTCATTATAGATATCCCTGTCGCCGCCCATGTTATCTATCCCCCTGTTCATGTCAAATTCAAGAGGATTTACCTTGAGTTCGTATTCGTGCATTGTATTCTCCGATTTCTTCATCCTGTCATTTACATGGGATGTATTAAGTTTTGGATCTTCATATACTATCCTGTCTGCCGGAAGAAAGGCCGTAAATATCCTTTCAAGATCGGAATTCTTTAAAGGCTTGTCGATGCAGTCGTCAAAACCTTCGGAAATTATATCCCGTTTGATATTTCTTCTGAATTCCGAGGTCATGCAGATTATGGGAATATCCTTTCCCTTCCCGGTATCCCTTATAAGCTTAAGGGTTTTTCTGCCATCCATACCGGGCATCCTGTGATCTAAGAATATGATATCATAATCATTGTCATTAAGGAATTCGAGACATTTTTCCCCGCTGGTTACGGGATCGCAGGCAATGTTAAAGCTTTCTATCAGGGCCGTCATTATCTTCAGATTGATGTGCGAATCATCCACCAGAAGGACCCTCGCATTCTTAAACGAAGCCCTGATCTTAGACTCCGAGAGCCTGTGCTCATTATCATCATTTACGCCGTTTAAGATATTGGTGACGGCTATCGAAGAGATCGGCGGCTGGAGTATCTTGATGGCTCCGAAGGAATCATTCTTTCTCTTGTGATCCACGATCAGATAGATCTTATCTTCAATGCCTGCCTCGGCTGCCGTATCCTTTATGCTGTTGTAATCGTTCATCTTCACAAAAATATGCGTATATTTTCTGTCCCTGACGGCCTCCTTAAAGGTAAGGGGCGACATTACATAGCCGGGGCTTAGGGAAAGATTGTCAAACAGAGGCTTCCATATATATTCATCCTCCCCCGAATGCAGATAGATAAGAACCTTCTTATCTGAAAAAGCTTCCCTTTCTATCATCGGTGCATCATCAAGGATATAATTCTCAAAGGAAAAAAGAATGGACAGGCCGATGCCTTTTATGGACTCTATCTTAAGCTTTCCGCCCATCAGCTTTAAAAGCTCTTCACAGATGGAGATCTCAAGCCCCTTACCCTTGATATCCGAATCCTGCCTTGTATCGTATCTTTTATAAGCCCCCAGCAGGGCTTCGATCTCGCTTTCCTTAAGGCCGTTACCGGATTCCGATATCCTGCAGTTTATCCTTACACTGTTGTTTTCGGGTATCCTTTCACCTCTTATATCGAGAGCGACCCTCTGCCTTGCATCCTGTTTCAGGGAGTTTCCCAGGAAAAATCCGAATATCTGTCTGATGGAGAGACTGTCGCCGTACAGAAGACGGGGGATATCCGCATCCACAAAGGCATGGGAATCTATATTAAACTTAAAGGCGGTCTCCTTAAACTCGTTAAGGACAGATTCCATCATCTCATAAAAACTGTATTCCGAGTTTTCAAGCTCCCATCTTTCGGACACAAGCCTTGAATATATCAGGGTATCATTTACTATCCTGAGAAGCTGGTCGGATGCATCCCGGATGTTCTCCGCCTCCTCCATGGCTTCTTCCGACAGATCCTCTTTCATGATGAGCTCATTCATGCCTATTATCGCATTCATTGGCACCCTGATCTCCTGGGTCATGTTTGCGAGAAATCTGGATTTGCTCAGGTCCTTGCGTCTGATGATGGCATCATCCTCTTTAACATCCTTTGCCATCTTTTCATGCAGAACGGTCTGATAGGTAAGGATAAACAAAGGAATAAATATACAGATGATAAAATGCAGGTATTTGGTGGATGTCCTGTAGGTCATTTCCCTGTAGGGCCTTAATATCTGCGGGTATCTGTACATACAGTAGATGATTATGATATCAAGTACTGCGGCAGCGGAAAGCTCGATATACATTGCGATCCCGTCAAGCAGGAAGATGATGAGTATGAGCCCCATGACAAGATACAGTACGGAAAAACTGTACAGATCACCGTTTATCAGACAATGAACGGGATAGACCACAATGCTTGAGAACAGGCAGAATATATTTACAAGCCGTTTGTATTCCCCGAAGGTCACTGCCAGATACAGTATTGCAAGGCACTCAAAAAAATATGCGATATTTACTGCATATACCACAAAAGGCATCCCGATGACCAGATCGTAAACAAACAGGACAAGGCTGCAAAGACATCCGAATATCACGCAAAGATAAAGATTTCTTGCGTTAATGTTGATATCGTTGCCTACAAAATATCCGATTTTTTCTTTAAACTCATTCAATAATCTCTTCACTTGTACGTATAAGTTCCTTCGGCAGCAGATTCCTTAAGGAACGCTCCAGTTTTGAAACATCTATGGGTTTTGCAATGAAATCATCAAATCCGTACTGGAAAAACATCTCCCTTGCACCGCTTACCACATTGGCGGTCAGTGCAACCACCGGTACTTCCCTGTATTTTAAGTCAGGCAGCATTCTTATGGAGTGCAGTGTATCCACACCGTCCATCTCGGGCATCATATGGTCAAGGAAGATGACATCATAATCATTCTCCTTAATAAGCCCCAGGGCTTCCATTCCCGATAAAGCCGTCGATACCGAAGCGCCGTACTTTTTAAGCAGGTTTTTGGCTACCGTAAGGTTTGTCATATTATCATCCACCACGAGTATCTTTGCATCCGGGATATACAGACTTCTGTCATCCGAGATCCTTCGCAGATACACGTTCGGTTCTCCGTTAAGGATATTTGCGACATTTATCAGATGAACCGGTCTCATAAGGGCATGACTGTTTGCATTAAGGGTCAGGGATGATGAAAGGTCGGATATCACCACAAGCATCGCATCCTTTATGTTGTTTTCGATAAATTCCTTATTGGCGATATAGTTCTCATTGGAGATAAAGACATGGGTATAGGCCCCGGTCTTTAATTCCTCTGAGAAAACGCTGAAAAGCCTTGCGGAAAAACACTTTATCTTAAGTGCCTTGATCACGGATTCAAGATGCATGGACTGTCTAAGACTGTTCTCAAAAACCATGATGTTTAAGGTATCCGCAAAAGCCACATTTACGATCTTCTCATCCGATTCTATATGATGGGGAATGACAGCAAGAATGGTGGTTCCGTCACCGTATTCGCTGTTGACGGTGATGGTGCCCTCAAGCCTGTCAATGATCTCCTTGCAGATATTGAGACCTATTCCTGCGTATTCCAGGGCTACACGGTCCTTGTATCTGTGTTCCTTATTTGCGGGAATTCCGGTGATCATCGCCATGTCGGCCTCGTCTATGCCCCGTCCGGTATCCGTAACATCAAATATAAGATCGATCTCATTGTTCCTCTTGTACTCACAGCCGATGGAAAGGGTGATGGAACCCTCATCCGTGTTTTTTATGGCATTGTTCATGATATTGATGAATATCTGACGGAGTTTTCCCGAATCGGAATACAGGAATCTGGGAATATCGCTTTCGATCTTCACGATGAATTCAACGCCCGAATCGGCAAGCCTTACGGATATCATGTTAACGATCTCCGTTATCAGTTCCCTGAGATCATATCTGCTGTTATACAGCACGAAATCCCCTTCTCCCGACTTGGAGAGATCCATCATCTCATTTGTAAGAGAAAGAAGCGCATTGCAGGAATTGTAGATGCCGTAAAGATTATCCCTTACCTGACCGTTCAGTTTGCGGTCCAGAAGCAGCTCGACGTTTCCCACTATGGCATTCATGGGGGTTCTGATGTCATGTGACATGTTTACGAGAAAAACATCCTGCATCTTACTGGTGGCCAGAACATCTTCATGCACCAGGGTATAGATCTTCATTTCATTATCCAGGAGTTTTTTCTTGTATATGATGACTGCCCCGGCAGCAGTCGTAACAAAAGCGGCGGCAACATAAACGGAGATCAGATCATTGACCGTCATATCGGCGATCTCATGAGCTTCGCCGGAATAATCATACCACCCGAAAACCAGATACATATAAGCCAGGACATCGATGACATTACAGATGGCCGCCCATTTTCTCGGCATTACCAGATTGTTATATATGAGTCCGAACAGAAAATAGATGGGTATCACGCAGATATACTTTCCGTAAGAAAAGAATACTACGGGAAAGAAGACAAAATTGAGCATGCAGGACATAAAGATGCTGCAGTATAGCATATGTCCGCTCCTGTTTGCCTCATAAAAGGTATAAAAAGCAAATATACCTCCGAGAAAAGCAATTCCTATCGCTTTTCCGTCGTTAAGTATTAAATAGATCGGTATCAGGGAAAGCAGGGAAAAAACGCACATCAAAATATGAGTCACATTAAACACACGCAGCTCATATCTCAGATCCCTGCCGAAATATTTTGACTTTAATCCTTCAAAAGCATTCGCCATTATAAGTATCCCTATATCAGCATTTTGATCTCTTCACCCAGACTCAGGAACACCTCACAAAGATCCGGGTCAAAATGAGTTCCCGCCCAGAGCTTGATCCTGTTCATGGCCTGTTCATGGCTTAAGGGTTCCTGCCCCTCGTTGTCATGCCGGAAATTATCATAACTGTTAACTATGGCAAGTATCCTTGCCTCGAGGGGAATATTCGTGGACATCAGCCGGTCGGGATAGCCCTTGCCGTCATAACGTTCGTGATGATATCTGCACATATTGTATGTATATGATAAAAACTGATTTTCCGAAATGGCATCGATGACCCTTTTTACAGCCTGGGCTCCCAGAACCGTATGGGCGTGATTGTATTCTTTTTCCTGGAAGGTAAGATCCTCAAGATTTGCAAGGCACCTGTCGGGCATACACATTTTCCCGAGATCATGCATCTTCGAGGCATAGATTATTATCTTCTGATCCTCGTCTTTTATTTTAAACCTTCCGTCTTCAATGAGTCTGTTCAGGAATATATCCATATACTTGGAAACCCGTTCGCAGTGATCCGATACTATTATGGATCTGCTGGACATGAGGGACATAAACATTTCAACTATGGCAAATTCAAGCTCAACGATGTTATGAACCTTTTCATTCAGTGTTTTGGAGAGGGAGTCATTGTACTTCTTGAGTCTTCTCTCCTGCTCGATCATCTTAACATGCAGATCGATCCTCTTACGCAGGATCGCGGTAGTATAGGGCTTTGTGATGTAGTCAAGGGCTCCCAGATTATAGCCTTCGATCTCAGTGGTGGGATCGGCATGTGCCGTGAGAAAGATAACGGGTATATTTGCCAGTCTCTGGTTGTTCTTAATTTCCGAGAGCACAAAGAAACCGTTTGTATCCGGCATATCGATATCAAGCATTATGATATCCGGAAGATCGGGCATCTCCCTGAGAAACTGAAGTGCCATTGTTCCCGTAGACATGGGTACTATCTCATAAATATCCTCAAGAACCTTCTTGGCCATTATGAGATTTGTCATGTTATCATCTATGATCATTATCTTATACATAAACCAGTCACCTCGTTTTTATCATCCCCGCATAAGATACTTCATTCCATCCTTCAGCCCGTCCACGGTGAGCCTGTTCATCTTAAACAGTTCCTTCACGGCTGTTTCGGCTTCCCGCCAGGGTGCATGTCCCGGCGCCATCTTGGGATTCAGCCATATGATCTTTTTAAAATGTCTTTTCATGAGCTTAAGCCATTCATAGCCCGAAAGCCCGTCATTTGGTCCCCTGTAATTACCGGTGTCCGAATAGAGCTCTTCGGGAGCCATGGCGGCATCCCCCACTATTATGACCTTATAGTTGTCATCCAGATTTTTAAATATCCATTCCGTCTCTATCCAGTCCCCGTTTTCGCACTCGGGCGTATTGTAAAGCCTTGCGTATATGCAGTTATGAAAATAATAGGTCTTTACATCCTTAAAATGATTGGATTTGTTGACGGACTGGAAAAGCTCATTCAATAGACTGCTGTAAGGGATCATGGTCCCTCCGGAATCCATTAGCAGTAAAAGCTTAACGGCATTTTTCCTCGGCCTCTGCATCTCGATACGCAGATACCCGCCGTTATTGCAGGTCTTATTGATGGTCTCGTCTATATCAAGTTCCGTTTTTTCAACATCGAGTCTTGTGGAGTACTGTCTGAGTTTTTTCAGGGCAACCATAAACTGCCTGTTATCAAGCACCCTGTCATTTCTGAAATCCCTGAATTTTCGTTCGCCGATCACCTGAAACGCAGACTGATATCCCGTTGTGCCTCCGATCCTTACACCGCCCATGTGTCCCCCGAGGTTTCCGAAGGAGGAATTGCCCATGGTACCTATCCACTGGTTTCCGCCGTTATGCTCTTCTTCCTGTTCCTTCTGTCTCTCCCTGAATTTTTCAAGGACCTCTTCGTTATCAATGGGATTGGCCTCGCCCTCTATGAAGCTCTTCTGGATCTCCATCTCCCTTGCCGCCTCGACAAAATCGGACTTGTCAAGCCACTTCTTCATCTGATCGGAAATGTCGAGTTCATCGGACTTTATGCCCTTAAAGTATTCCTCGAACATAAGGTCATATTTGTCATATTCATTTTCACTTTTCAAAAGGATCATCCTGGAAACATAGTAAAATTCCGTAAGACTGTTCCTGCAAAGTCCCCGGTCCAGCGCATCGATAAGGGACAGCCATTCGCTCAATGACACATCCAGTCCCTTATTCCTTAAAAAGTAAAAATAATCGGTAAACATAGGCTCTATACCCTGTGCTTTACTGCATCAAGATCCTCATCCTTTTTTACGAGGGTTCCCAAAAACGGAAGTTCGCTCTTAAGCCTTGCCGGATCTATCCCGCCAAGCTTTAAGGCCCTTATCCAGTCGATAAGCTCCGAGGTTGACGGCTTTTTCTTGATCTCACGCATCTCACGGATCTCATAAAAAGCATCGAGAGCATTGTTTAAAAGGTTTTCCTCCACGCTTTCAAAATGTGACATTACGATCTCCGTCATAAGTGCTTTATCGGGAAATTCAATATAGTGGAAGATACATCTTCGAAGAAAAGCATCGGGGAGCTCTTTCTCGGCATTGCTGGTTATTATCACTATGGGACGGTACAATGCCTTCACGGTTTCCTTGGTCTCGGGGATGTAGAATTCCATCTGATCAAGTTCCCACAGAAGGTCATTCGGAAACTCAAGATCGGCCTTGTCTATCTCGTCTATCAGAAGCACCAGCTGTTCCTTGGAACTGAAGGCTTCTCCGAGTTTTCCGAGCTTAATGTACTTTTTGATATCGTCAACGCCCTCTTCCCCGAACTGTCCGTCATAAAGTCTCTGAATGGTATCATAGATATACAGACCGTCGGAGGCCTTGGTGGTGGACTTGATATTCCATATTATCAGCTTCATGCCCAGAGATTCTGCGATGGCTTTTGCAAGCATCGTCTTCCCGGTACCGGGTTCTCCCTTGATGAGAAGAGGTTTCTCGAGAGTCCTTGCCACATTAACGGCACTCATGAGCTCCTCTGAGGCGATATAGGTATCTGTACTCTTAAATCCTTCTTTTAATCCGGACATGTTCATTCCTCCCATGAAAGCTCGTTGGTCTTGTCTCTTTCCATAAGGTCCTTTACGGCATCTGCCGCGGATTTTCCTTCAAAAAGCACCAGATTGACCTGTTCTATTATGGGAAGATCGACGCCGTATTTCTTCCCCAGGGCAAGTGCCGCTTTGGCGGAGTAGACACCCTCTACAACCATCTTTACCTCGTCCATGGCTTCCTTCATGGTCCTGCCCTGTCCTATGAGTATGCCGGCACGTCTGTTTCTGGAATGCATGCTTGCGCAGGTAACTATCAGATCCCCGATGCCCGTAAGGCCCGCAAATGTCTTTATGTTGCCGCCCATGGCGGTTCCTAACCTTGCGATCTCCGTTATGCCTCTTGTGATCAGTGCAGCCTTGGTATTATCACCATACCCCAGTCCGTCAGCCACTCCCGCCGCAAGAGCCACTACGTTTTTTAGTGCACCCCCGAGCTCTATGCCAAGCACATCCGGACTTGTATATACCCTGAAATTGGGGTTCATGAAAATATCCTGGATGTATTCGGCGGTCTTTTTATCCTTTGCCCCCACAACACAGGTGGTGGGGATCCTTCTGCTGACTTCTTCCGCATGTGACGGACCTGACATTACGGCTACATTTGCAAAAGGAATCTCTTCTTTTATGATCTGTGAAAGGGTATCCAGGGTTTCCTCCTCGATGCCCTTGGCAACACTTACTATCAGCTGGTCTTTTTTAACCTTATCGGCCATCATGTGGGAAGTGGAAAGGGTATATGGCGAACGCACCGCGATAACTATCAGATCCTTATCATCACAGGCAAGCCTTAAATTCGTCGTAAATACGATATCTTCCGAAAGCTTTACCCCCGGAAGCTTATCCTTGTGCTACCTTTCCCTGTTTAGCATTTCAATTTCCGCATCCACGATGGACCAGACACAGACCTCATGTCCGTTATCGTTCAAAACGATGGAGAGCGCCGTTCCCCAGCTTCCCGCTCCCACGATACCTATCTTAGCCATTTATTTTTTCTCCTTGTTATCCACGTCGATCTCGGGTCTGCCCTTTAAATAGGTCTTTCTCTCCGTTCCCGAAAGAAGACGCTTTATATTGTCTTTATGTCTCCAGAATGCCATCAGGGCCAAAAGGACCAGAAGTATATTG
>JAIKZD010000067.1 GCA_024682555.1 Lachnospiraceae bacterium
CCGCCATCCATGCAGGAAGGGTTTCTTTAATAGAGAGATCCGGGCAAAGATATAAGGAACGGATTATGGTAAATAACGCAAAAGGGTAAGCACGGGGAAATTGCAATATTACCGGAAAAGAGGAGAAAATGAGTAAGAGTCAGGCAAGTATTCTGCTGATATTTGTATTTATGGCAAGGGGTATTTCCTTTTTGTTTTCGAAGGCTCTGATGAAGGACATGTCTCCGATGAGCATCCTTGCGGTCAGATTTATTCTGGCTTTTATCATTCTGGCCGTTCTGTTTCATAAGAAGTTTTTGTCAGCTGACAGAAAGTGTGTCAAAAACGGGATCATTCTCGGATGCTTATATACGGTCTGCATGACATTCGAAATGTACGGATTAAGACTTGTGGATACCGGTGTCAGCGCGCTTATAGAGAACATGGCTATAGTTCTCGTCCCGCTTTATGTGGCGGCCCTTACAAGAACGCTTCCGGGGGTAAAAACGATGTTATGCGCTGTCTTTGCCGTAACGGGTGTCGGGTTTCTTTCCATAGATCAGGGAAGAAACAGCGGAGGAGGCCCGGGTATCATTCTCATCCTGTTAGCTGCAATGACCTACGCTGTATGCATATTGTATACGGAAAAAATAAGCCATGATTCGGATCCGGTTGCCATCGGTATCATCCAGCTGGGGACCATGGGATTTCTGAGCCTGTTTATTTCATTTTTTGCAGGTGGTTTCGGACTGCCTCAGACCGGAAAACAGTGGGGAATGCTGGCGATTCTTGTTCTGGTATGCAGCTGTTTCGGATTTGCCTTCCAGCCCCTCGGGCAGAAATACTTAAAGGCAGAAAGTGCCGCGGTCCTGACCGTGGTAAATCCTCTTACGGCAAGTGTCCTTGGGATATTAGCCGCCGGGGAAAAGCTCACGGGACTTAAGCTCATCGGCTATATCATCATACTTGCGGTCCTGGTCTTTTATAATATTTCGGCGAAAAACCTCCATCTGACTCATTCGGGTGCGGGCAGTTCATAAAATAAAGATCCTGCATCAGCTTTCTGCAGGATCCAGGATCTTTAAACATTTTTCCAGATCATTATCCGTAGTCACTTTGAAATTGTTTTCATCCCCTTTTATTATCGCAACGTCAAGTCCCGCAATTATGGCAGGTTCCGATGATCCGTTTATCTTAAGGATCTTATCGGGTAGTAAAGCCTTTACGGCATCGTAATATTTTTCCAGTCTGAATGCCTCGGGAGCCTGGCCTGCATATATTTTTCCCCTGTCAAGAAGAGAAGAGATGCTGACGCCGTCCTCGGAAAGGTATACCGTGTCCTTCATGGGAAGGGCAGGCATCGCTCCGTCGTGGGATCTGCAGGCATCGATGCACTCGTTAAGAAGCTTTGCGGTTACAAAAGGTCTGGCCGCATCATGTATTATGACCACGTCACTATCGGTTTCTCCGGACCTGCCCGTTGTACATACCGGATCACCGCCTTTTTTTTCATAATAAGCAAGAATGCCGGTCAGCCCGTTATAGATCGAAAGCTGTCTGTTTTCACCCGGATCGGAGAACCCGATGAAGCTTTCCGTGAATCTGCCGCCTGTCAAAGCAGCGGCATCGGATGATATGGCATCACGCCATTTTGCATCCGCAACGATCTGCACATGATCGACTGCCCTACAGCTCAGAACCGCCTGTATGCAATGACTGATCATCATGTGTTTTCCTGTTTTGATATATTGCTTGGGGATATCGGAGCTTATCCTTGTTCCGACTCCGCCTGAAAGTATCAGTGCCGTGTTCATAAATATGATCCTCTCCGGTTATGATCTTTATGGAAAACTTAAAAGTGTTCAGCCGTCCATAACACACATGATCTTGATATATTCCTCCGTTTTATCCCTCATTATCAGGAAACCTTTCTCGATCTCTTCGATGGGGTAACGGTGAGTGATGAGTTCCTCGGGATGTATTAGACCGTTTTTGAGCGAATCCGCAACGTATATCCAGTCATCTTTTTCGCCCTTAAAAGAAGAATTCCATGTACCGTGAAGTGTCAGCTGGTTTCTAAGGATCTTCCAGTATGTGTCTCTTTTAAGGGCCATATCAGAGTGGGGATTGCCCACAAGACACACGCGTCCTCCGGGGGCAGAGTATTCCACCGCCTCACCGTAAGTGACACTGTTTCCGACTACTTCAAAGGATACGTCAAATCCAAAGCCTCCGGTTTTTGAATCGATCCATTCCTTTACATTTTCATTTCTCAGGTCGCAGAAATTCTCTTTTTTCAGGCCGAGCTTCAGAGCCTTCTCTCTTTGAATGTCATGATTTCCGATAACGGAAATGTTTTCATACCCCATGGAGAGAAGATGCATAAGGATGAAAAGTCCTATCGTCCCCGATCCATATATGGCTATGGATTCATCCCTTCCGATCTCCCCGAACCGGCTGATGGCATGATGGGCAACCGACATGGGTTCAAGCATGGCAGCCTGTTCATAGGTCACATTATCCGAAAGTTCTATGAGATTCCATTCGGGAACCCTGACATACTGTGCAAAACCTCCGTCGGATCTTGAACCGAGATAATCGTAATGCTTGCACATCTCATATTGCCTGTTGGTGCAGGGAATGCATTCCATGCAGGGAATGAGCGGGAAGATGCCGACCTTTTTTCCAAGCCATTTTTCGGACACATCCGGACCGCATTCCGCAACCTGCCCGGCAAATTCGTGTCCGATGACAAGCGGCATATTATGGGCTCCGTCTTTATAGACTCTGGGAATGTCGGATCCGCAGATCCCGCAGTTTTTAACGTTTATAAGGACTTCATGTTCACCCGGAACCGGCCGGTCTTTATCCTGCAGCTGAAATCTGCCTATATCACTTAATATCCAAGCTTTCATCTTTTTTCTCCGTATGTTCATGTCATAATTCCGGGGCGGAAATCCGTCTGACCGGCACCCAATTTAACAAAAGACTGTTTTGATCCGATATCATATTATACCATAGTTTTTTATAAAGATGATGCGGCATATAATGAAGGTTTATCCGCTTAAAGTCGGTTTCTGAGACAGATCAGGCACGGAGTAATCATTCCATTTAGGCCTTTATTATGCTATCATTAAAAGCGGAAAAAAGAAAAGAGCATTAACTGCTATCAAAGGAGGGATTATCATGCCCGAGCATGTATTTGTTACAGCTGAAATAGGCATCAATCACAACGGGGACATGGAGATATGTAAGAAGCTCATTGACTGGGCAGTCCTTTCGGGTTGTGATGCCGTAAAGTTCCAGAAAAGAACCATAGATAAGGTATATACAAAGGAGTATCTCGACAGCTACAGGGAGAGCCCCTTCGGTACCACGCAGAGAGCCCAGAAGGAAGCCCTTGAGTTTGGAAAAGATGAGTATGATGAGATCGACCGTTACTGCAAAGAGAAGAAGATAGAGTGGTATGCGTCTGCGTGGGATACCGACTCCCAGCTTTTCTTAAGACAGTATGATCTCCATTACAACAAGGTTGCGAGCGCAATGCTGACCAATATGGAGCTCTTAAACCTTATAGCCGAGGAAAAGAAATACACCTTTATAGCCACCGGAATGAGTGATTATGAAGAGATCGATGAGGCGGTGGACGTATTTAAAAAGTATAACTGCCCCTTTGAACTTATGCATTGTAACAGCACCTATCCAATGCCCAAGGAGGATGCCAACCTAAGACTCATTCCCGCCCTGAGGGAACGGTACGGCTGTAAAGTGGGCTACAGCGGACACGAGACCGGAAGGATCATATCCACATCCGCAGTGGCTTTGGGTGCTACAAGCATTGAGAGGCATATCACTCTTGATAATACCATGTACGGTTCGGATCAGGCCGCATCCCTCAATGTAAAGGACCTGATGAGACTGGTTGAGGATATAAGGCTTGTTGAACTGGTGCTCGGCGACGGCAAGAAGGTCCTTACCGAAAAGGAGCTTGCCACCAGAAAGAAGCTGAGAGGCTATTAAAGACCGGCGCCTTAGCGAAAATGTATGACAACAGGACCAATAATATAACCGAAAGGACCGTCAGTTTGGAACAGATGTCTGAAACACGGAAAACGGCAGCCTTTATCCCGGTAAGGGGCGGCTCAAAATCCATACCGCTGAAAAACATAAAGATGCTCAACGGACATCCGCTCGTTTACTGGACCGTAAAGGCGGCATGCGAGTGCAGATATATAGATGAAGTCTATGTATCGACCGACAGCGAAGAAATAAAGGATACAGTGGAAGCCTTCAGGGGCCCGGCTGAAACCTCCGGAAACCGGGGAGAAGATCCGGATGGAATAACCGGCGTTGAAAAGCTCCGGGTGATCGGAAGATCTCCGGAAACCTGTACGGATACGGCATCCACGGAATCTGCAATGCTTGAATTTGCCGGGAATGTTACGGACTGGGACAATATTGTCCTGATACAGGCTACGTCCCCGTTACTAAGATCGGAAGATCTTGACAGGGGGATGGAGCTGTTTATGTCGGAGGGTACCGACAGTGTATTTTCGGGAGTCAGGAAAAAGCAGTTTCTGTGGCATGATGACGGCGAATATGCGGCACCGACCTATGATCCCCTTAACAGGCCGAGAAGGCAGGATTATCAGGGATATATCGTGGAAAACGGCGCTTTTTACATCACGGGAAGAGAGCAGCTGTTTGAAAGCGGGTGCAGGATGTCGGGGCGCACAAAGGTCTGTGAGATGAGCGAATCCGCGATCTATGAGATAGATGAACCGGAAGATTTCATTGTCATGGAAGCTATTATGAAAAACAGGTAACCGGCCATAAGAGCTGTAAGGGGACATTTTCGCAAATACGGAAAATGAGAAAGGATAAGGAGGAACAGGGGTAAATGGAGAAATTCGAACTTTTGGCATCGATGATGTGTGCCGACTACAGGAATCTTGAAAAAGAGGTCAATGAACTGGACAGCGGAGGGATAGATTCGTTCCATATAGATATCATGGACGGACGTTATGTTCCGAACTATGCCATGTCTCTGAATGACATGCGCTGCATAAGATCTCTTACGGAAAAACCCCTGGATGTACATCTGATGGTGGAGCATCCGAACAATACGGTTGAACTCTTTATCAAGCCTCTAAAGGAGGGAGATACCATATATATCCATCCCGAGGCGGAATATCATCCTTCCACCACGCTTCAGAAGATAATAAATGCGGGTATCACTCCGGGAATAGCAATAAATCCGGGAACCAGCGTTGAAACAATATATGAGATGTTAAGAATAGTGGATAAGGTGCTGGTAATGGCTGTTAATCCCGGAAATGCCGGACAGATGTTCATGCCTTATGTTCACAAGAAATTTGAAAAGCTTTTTGAACTGAAGGATGAGATGGGCTTTGACATATACTGGGACGGCGCCTGCGGTGCCGACAAGATACAGAAATATGCACCCTTAGGAGTCAGGGGTTTTGTACTGGGAACCACACTTCTGTTTGGAAAGAACAGGCCCTATGGAGAAACCCTGGAAGCTATAAGAAGACTTGAGTTTTGAGACAGGAAGATAAGAGTTTTGAGATTTCATACGAAATCATAATGTGGAAAAATCCGGTGAACCGATACTGTGAAATGATTGACGGAAAATGAAGATGAGCAGGTGAAAGATCATAGTAGAAGATCCGGAAAAGATAATAAAAAATATCAGAGAAACAACAGGAAAACAAGCATGGAAAACAACCAAAACTCATATTTTATCGCATCGGAAGATGACTACAGGAGGCTGAGCGACAAAAAGATACTGATCGTCATAGTATCCTATAATTCGGCTCATCTGATGGAGGAAAACATAAAGAGTATAAGGGCAACCCTTCCTGAGGATCTGTATAAGATCGTCGTTGTTGACAATGCCTCGACGGACGGAGTGACAGACTATCTTGAGAGGCAGGGAGATATTATCCTTATCAAAAATGACACAAACAAGGGCTTTTCTCCTGCCTGTAACCAGGGTGTAAAGGCGGCTGCCGGGACCGGGTATGAGACAGCGGATGTTTTTTTCCTTAACAATGATACAAGGCTTTGCGATAATTCCCTGTACTATCTGATGAAGGCTCTTTATGAGGATGAAAGCACAGGAGCCGTCGGAAGCATATCCAATTATGCCGGCAACAGGCAGCAGATGAGCATCGACCTTGACAGGGCCGAGAAATACCTGGATCTTGCCAGGCTCATAAACATACCTAAAGAGGACTGTACCGATGAGAGGGTAAGACTTTCGGGGTTTGCCATGCTCATAAGGAGAAAGCTTTTTGATGATATAGGCGGGTTTGATGAGGACTTTGCCCCGGGCTATTTTGAGGATGACGCCCTTTCCATGGAGATACTGAAAAGGGGTTACCGCCTGAAGGTGGTAAATAACAGTTTTATCTACCATGCGGGCAGTCAGAGTTTTGCAAAAACAGATGATTACGAGACACTTCTTAACGATCACAGACAGCTGTTTATTAAGAAATATGGCTTTGATATCATTTCCTACGCATACGGAAGTGAAGTCCTGCCAATGAAACTTCCTTATAAACCCGGGGACAGTTTCGGGGTGCTTCAGCTTGGAGCGGGCTTAGGTGCCGATCTTAAGGCAATCAGAAACAGGTTCAAAAATGCATATACTGCAGGAATTGAATTTGATGAGAATCTCTGCAGAATAGCAGGGCATACGGAGAATATTTTTCCGTCAATAGAGGCTGTAAGGCAGGCGGATTCCGGCTTCAATGCCCTCATCATAGATCCCGACATAATAAAGAACATGTCAAAAGAGGAAAAGGAAGCCCTTGTGGCTCTTTGCCGCCCGGATGCGGTGCTGATCACAAAAGATCATGCTCTTGAAGATTTTCCCTTTGATAAGGTTAAGCTCATCGTATGGGATATGGACGATACCTTCTGGCAGGGGACGCTCAGCGAGGAAAACGTTACGATACCTGCCGGTAATATCGAGCTTGTAAAGGAACTGACCAATAACGGGATCATTAACAGCATTTCCTCGAAAAACGATGAGGCACCCGTGATGGAAAAGCTGAAGGAAGCGGGCGTTGACGATCTCTTTGTCTTTAATAATATCAACTGGGAGGAGAAGGGACCCCAGCTTGCAAAGAAGATAGAGAGAATGGGTCTCAGGGATGAAAACGTTCTTCTGATAGATGATAATCCGAGGAATCTTGAGGAGGCCAGATTTGCTTCAAAAAATCTTCTTACCGCAACTCCGGATATCCTGCCCTATCTCATAAATCATGTGCTCAAACTGGGCGGAAGCGACAGGGAACATAAGAGGCTTTCCCAGTATAAGCTGCTTGAGAAAAAAACAGAGGCAATGGATACTTTTTCCTCAAAGGAAGCTTTTCTCTATGAGAGTAAGATAAGCGTTGCCGTATGTAAAAACTGTCTTGAGGAGCTTGACAGGATCGCGGAGATGGTTTCAAGGACCAACCAGCTCAACTATACCAAGAACAGGGATGATAAGGAACTCCTCACAAGGCTCATAACCAATGACTGGAATGACTGCGGATATGTCCGGGTAAGGGATAAGTTCGGTGATTACGGGATCGTCGGATTTTACTGCTATAACACCAGGGAAAAAAAGATGGAGCATTTCCTTTTTTCCTGCAGGATCCTGGGAATGGGTGTGGAGCAGTATATCTACAATCTTTTGGGGTGTCCGGATTTCGAGGTTAAGGATCCGGTGGCTTCCGTTCTCTCAAAGGATGCGGATACGCCATGGATAACCGAGGATACGGGTGCGGAGGTTACCGCTGACAGGGTGCGGGATAACAGGATAAGGATCCTGTTAAAGGGACCCTGTGACATGAGTGCCATAGAGCCTTATCTCACAGGCGGAAATATCACGACGGAATTCAATTACGTCAATGAGTACGGTTTTGTGACCACGGGCCAGAATCATACGGCCCACATAAGACAGAGCCTTGAACTGTCACCGGAAGAGATAGATGAGATAATAAATGATGTCCCGTTTATAGTACATGGTGATTTTGAGACCAAGCTCTTTTCGGAGGAATATCATATCATATGTTTAAGCCTTTTACAGGATCTGAGCGCCGGTCTTTACAGAAACAGGAAAACCGGGACATATATATCCTTCAGCAGCAAAAACTTTGACCTGACATCGTCTGAGTTTAAGCAGAGGTTTATCGACAAGACGGTTCAGGGACATGATTTTGACTTTACGCAGGAGATAATCGACAGGTTTGCGGAAAACTGGGAGTTTGTCGGCAGCACGCCCCTTGATATGCTTTTGTCAAACCTTGATTTTATCTATGATCATGTCAAAGGAAATCCCCTGTTTATCCTGATGCTTGGAAGCGAACGCGATTACGAAGGATATAACGAGGAATTTGCGGGGCTTTGCGATGTCTACAGGGAGATCAATCCCATAATAGAGAGCTTTGCCGCGGATCATGACAGGATAAGGGTCATCAATCCCACGCCCTATATTCACTCACAGGAAGATTTTGCCGACTGCATCAATCATTTTTCGAGAAACGTTTATTACGGTATCGCAGGGGAGATCTGTGATCGTATCAATGAAGTGGTGGAGAGGCTTGCAAAGGAAAGAAACACTGCCTCAAAGAACATAGATAAAAAAGCCTATGATGAGTTTGTGAGAGGGCTTTCGGGGAAGAACGGTACGGACGAATATGATGTTCTCATAGTTATTACGCCCGATGATTATGACAGGGTAAAAAGAAATTATAAAAATATCGCAAAATACATGCCCGGCAGGAAGGTTATCTTCATCGGAAACGATGCTGTCGGAGAAAGAGTTAAAACCGACGCGATATCAGAGAGATTTGATTTTATAAACGAAAACGATATCCTTCCTTTCGCGGAGGTGGAGGCTGTCCTTAAGGATATCCTTAAGGTCGATGATATCCCCAGGGGAATGACCGGCTGGTATTATCAGCAGTTTCTCAAGATGAGCTATTCCTTCATCTGCAGGGATGAATACTACATGACCTGGGACGGGGATACGATTCCCTGTAAGAGTTTTGATATGTTTGCTGAGGACGGGACCCCTTTCTTTGATCTCAAGCAGGAGTACTGTGAGAATTATTTCATAACTCTTGAGCGCCTGTTTCCTTATATGAAAAAGTGCATCGAAAAATCCTTTATCTCGGAGCATATGCTTATGAAAAAGGATTTCATGCAGGAGATGATAAAGGCTATCGAAGGGGACGAAAGACTTGCCGGAAAGACCTATTATGAGAAGATCCTTCGGACCATAGACAGGGATAAACTCAAGGCCTCAAGTTTTTCGGAATTCGAGACCTACGGCACCTTTGTGAGCATGAAGCATTTCGGAGCCTATAAGCTCAGAAACTGGCATTCCTTCAGGTACTGCGGCAATTTCTTTGATCCCGATACCATCACGGATGAGGATTATGAGTGGCTTTCACATGATTTTGAAGCGGTATCCTTTGAAAAAAGAGCAAACAGGACTGAGGAAGGAATGGCTCTGTTTAAGAATCCCAGATACAGGGAGAAGCTTTCCGCAAGGCAGATAGTGGAGGCGATCCAGGAGGAGTCGGAGGGATACAAAGAGGTCTGGGATTAAGGGAACATGACGGAAATACAAAACGGCAGGACGGAAATAAAGAGTGGGACTTAAGGCGGTTGTCTACAGATATAATTCCATATGCGAACCGGATATAATTGAAGGCTTTGAAAGGATGGGACTTTCGGTCATTGAGATCACCGAGGAGATGCATTTAAAGTCCATCCTTCCCTCGGAGCGGGTAAAGCTTGTGGACCGGGCGATCAATGAACACTCTCCGCTGTTTGTTTTTTCCGTAAATTTTTTTCCGGATGTTTCGGATATCTGTTCCATACATGGGACATTTTATCTCTGCCAGACCGTTGACAGCCCTGTAATGACCCTGTTTTCCGGGTCGATAAAGCATGAGACCAACAGGATATTTCTATTCGACAGGGCCCAGTATCTGAGATTTAAAAGATATAACGAAAAGAATATTTTTCACCTTCCTCTGGCTGCAAATGTTAAAAGATATGACGGCGTGATCTCAGGAATAAGTGATGGAGACACGGAGAAATATTCCTGCGATATTTCTTTTGTCGGATCGCTTTATAACGAAAAATGCGAGCTTGACAGGATCTCTCTAAGCGAGGATTCACTCAGGTGCATAAAGGCTCTTATCGATTCGCAGAAGGGGAATTACGAAGTCAGCTTTATTGAGGAAGCCCTGAGGGATCTTACCCGGGGAGGCGGATGTGAGGACGGGGAATATCCGGCCGCAGATAAGAGAGACTTTCGTGCCTTTGTGGATATGATGACGGAGCTTAAGGAAAGTCTTCCCGAAGTCTTCAGGTTTGACAAGCCCGTTGAACCCGCGGATCTTTACATTGCGGCACATTATCTCATCGGTTATAAGCTTGCACAGACCGAGAGGATCGAAACCCTGAACGCTCTCGCGGAAAAGTATAGGGTGACCCTTTTTACCAGAAGCGATACCTCAGGCCTTGAGGGCGTTACCGTAAGAGACGGGGTGTCGACGCATACGGAGATGCCGAAGATATTTCACTTAAGCAGGATCAATCTCAACATGACCATACGTCCCATAATTACCGGGCTTCCCCTGAGGATCTTTGATATCATGGGCTGCGGCGGTTTCGTGATGAGCAATCATCAGGAGGAGATCCCCGAGCTGTTTGAGGTGGGAAGAGAGATCGAGACCTACAAAAGCAGGGAAGAGCTGCTGGATAAATGTGCCTATTACCTTTCTCATGAGGAGGAGAGGGAGAAGATCGCAAAGCGGGGTTACGAAAAGACGTCGTCAAAATATACCTGGGATCACAGGCTTAAAGAAATGATAAGATTAAGTATCGGGGGATAGGGCTCTTCCGGCTGAAAGAGGTTATAAGTTTAAGCGTCGGGGAACAGATTTGTCAGGTACAGCAGGTTTTTCGGGATGAAATATATAAAACAAACGGAGGGTATGACATGAGCGAATCGATGGACAAGAGATATCTTGATACGGTAAAAAAATGGCGGGAAAGGAATATAACCACCGTGGCGGACCTGGATGCCGCACTGTCGGATTTCCGCATTCTTTATGCATATCACTCAAACAAGCTGGAGGGAGCGGGACTTGATCTGTTAAGGACCAGAGAGATCTTTGATGATGAACACATCAATGATTACAGCGGAAGCCTTATAAAAATCTTTGAGGTACAGAACCAGAAGGACTGCTACGAATACCTGAAATACAGGATCGCGGATAAGGAGCCCGTCAGCACAAAGCTCATAAAGAAGATTCACGGGATACTGAACCATGACTGTTATGATGAAGCAAGATGGAAAAAGGGCGAGAGACCCGGGGAGTACAAGGTCAATCATTACGGCGTTGCGGAAAATGCCGGCGTGCCCCCTGAAGATGTTGCGGATGAAATGGAATATCTCTGCGGTGAGATCAATTCCGTCGACACCGATGATCCCATAAAGCTTTTGAAGGCGGCTTCTTTTTTCCATTGCAACTTCGAATATATACACGGATTTGCGGACGGCAACGGACGTGCCGGAAGGACGCTTCTGAACTATTACCTTATGATAAACAATATGCCTCCCGCTATTATCTACGAGGAGGACAAGGCAACCTATTACATGGCGCTTGCGGTATTTGACAGGACCGAAAACATGGACGGTTTTGTACAGATGATGAAGGAAGTTACGGTAAAGACCTGGGAGAAGCGGGTCAGAAAACCGTCGCTAAGTAATCTTACAAAGCTGCTTGAGTGATAAAAAGACCTGATGAACATCACAGGGGAGATAAAACAATGTCCAGATACGATTACCTTATAGTGGGTGCCGGGCTTTTCGGCTCGGTATTTGCCTGCGAAGCAAAAAAAGCGCATAAGACCTGTCTTGTGATAGACAAAAGACCCCATATCGGCGGAAATGTTTATACGGAAAACATCGAGGGGATCAATGTTCACAGATACGGGGCACATATTTTTCATACCGGCAATAAAGAGGTGTGGGATTATGTGAATTCGATAGTGTCCTTTAACCGGTACACTAATTCACCTCTTGCAAGATATAAGGATGAGCTCTACAATCTTCCTTTTAATATGAATACCTTTCATCAGATGTGGGGTGTTGTGACTCCTTCGGAGGCAAGGGAGAAGATCGATGAGCAGAAAAGAGAGGCCGTTGAAAAGATGAGGTCCGAGGGAGTGAGTGAGCCGCGGAACCTGAAGGAACAGGCTCTTTCCCTTGTGGGCAGGGATATCTATGAAAAGCTCGTGGAGGGTTATACCGAGAAGCAGTGGGGAAGAAGGGCGGAGGAACTGCCGGCCTTTATTATTAAAAGGCTTCCCGTAAGATTCATTTATGATAATAATTATTTCAATGATGCATATCAGGGGATCCCTGTGGGGGGCTATACCGGTCTTGTGAAGAAGCTCCTTGAAGGCGTGGAGGTAAGGACAGGTACGGATTATTTTTCGGACAGAGCGGGTTTTGATTCTCTTTCGGATAAAACGGTCTTTACCGGAATGATAGATGAATTCTATGATTACCGGTTTGGAGAGCTTGAATACAGGAGCTTAAGGTTTGAGACGGAAATACTCGACACACCGGATTTTCAGGGAAATGCGGTGGTGAATTATACGGAATATGAGATTCCTTACACCAGGATAATCGAGCATAAGCATTTTGAGTTCGGGGATCAGGAAAAAACCGTTATCACCAGAGAGTATCCGGCGGCCTGGAAGAGAGGGGATGAACCCTATTATCCCGTTAATGATGAGAAAAACAGTGCGCTGTATCAAAAATACAGAGAACTTGCGGACAGAGAGGATAAAGTGATCTTTGGAGGCAGGCTCGGTCAGTACAGATATTTTGACATGCATCAGGTGGTGGAGAGTGCCCTGATGCTTGCACGCAGGGAGTTCGGACAGGAAAATCCCTGAAAACCTAAAGACAGGATCCCGAAAAATAAAAACAGGATCTTCCGGATATTACCATGACAGAAAAAACGACAGGCAGAACGATCATAAAACTCATTATCGTTTTTATCATTTTGGCAGCTCTTATGATGGGGCTGCTTGTTCTTGCTGCCATGATCCCGAAGGATAAGATAAGGGATAACATGCTTGAGTCCGCTGAATATCTGAGCGAAGGTGAGGTATTCGGAGAAGTGATGGAAGGGGTCAGAGCCAGCACCATCGACAGATATGCGGATTCCATTCTGCTTAACATCGCCTGGAATTATGATCCTGATGATCTGCTTGGGTCGGTAATGCTTTCTTCCTATTATTTTACGGAGTATCAGGATGAGAACATTAATCTTCTGGATGCGGTAAGAGACGGGAAGGAACCGAACCATCAGTATTTACGCTACTGGCACGGCTCGAATGCCATAGTCAGACCGCTTATGCTTCTTTTTTCCGTCAGACAGATGTATATCCTTAATGCGGTTATCCTTGTGCTTCTGTTTCTGCTTCTGGAATTTCTGTGCATAAAAAAGCAGCTGTTCCTGCCGGCTGTGGGAATGCCCGCGGCGCTTATTCTGACCGCAGCCTTCTTTGTGCCCTTATCCCTTGAATATACCTGGATCTTCCTTATTATGTTCGTTTCAACCATCATCGCGTTGTGTATCGGAAAAAAGGGATGGGATCAATATGCGGTGCTTTTCCTTATAACGGGTATGGTCACAAGCTTTCTTGACTTTCTGACCGCAGAGACCCTGACACTCACGATTCCCCTTCTTTTTGTCCTGTTCATGAAGCGCGAAAGCAGGGATACCGCAGAAACGGATGATGTTTTGTCCGGTAAGGACGAATACGGGTTTGCAATGAGGTCGGTCATCTGCTGGGGCGCGGGCTATATCCTGATGTGGCTTTTAAAATGGCTGATGGCTGCCCTGATCCTTGGCGAAAATGTGATGCCTTATGTTTCCGAGCACATTAAGGAAAGACTGGGCGGTGATATAAAGGTCGATGCCTTCGGATATCTCACCGGTGCAATCACGAGGAATCTAGGCAGCCTGTTTCCGATAAGCTACGGTCCCGTGGGTGCCGTGGCAGGCGTGATCCTGATAGTCATTGCGGCATATTTTTTGTATGTTTACCGGAGAAAGGACTATGACAGGAAGTGGGTTCTTTTGTGCATCCTTACGGGAGCGGTTCCTTATGTGAGATATCTGGTGCTTCATAATCATTCCTACCTGCACAGTTTCTTTACATGCAGGGCGCAGGCTGCAACGATACTGGCGTTTATATTTATCATATTTGAAGTAACGGGTTTTGCGGACATGATGAGAGGTAAAGGATCTTGGAAGAAAAACGGGAAATCATGAAAGAAACAGCCCCTCCGATGCTTTCGATCATCATGCCGTGCAGAAACGAGGAAAAGACCGTGGGTCTCTGCCTGGAGGAAGCAGGCAGGATGATGCGTGAAAAGGGCATAAAAGGCGAGATCATTGTTGTTGACAACGGTTCCTCGGACAGATCGGCACAGGCCGTGGATGATTTTTGCAGGAATGATCCGTATCTGACGGAACCGGGAAATTCTGCTCTTTCCGTCCGTCTCATTAAGGAAGAGGCGCCCGGTTACGGCAATGCCCTGAAAAAGGGAATGAGGGAGGCCCGCGGAGCGGTGATGATCATCGGTGACAGTGATACCACCTATGATTTTGGTGAAGCGGCAGGGATCTATGACCTGCTTGCAAAGGGAGAATATGATATGGTCATAGGAAACCGTTTTAAGGGCAGTATCGAAAAGGGGGCCATGTCTTTTTCCCACAGGATCGGGGTGAGGATCCTTTCGTTTCTTGCAAGGCTCAGGTTTCATACCGATGTATATGATTTTCACTGCGGCCTGAGAGGCCTTACCGCCGAAGCCTATGAAAGGATCGGGGACGGTTTTTGCACGGAAGGGATGGAGTTTGCCACCGAGATGATAGCAGCTGCGGCAGGAAACGGTTTAAGGCTCGGCCAGATCCCTGTAAGCCTCAGGACCTGCAGAGGTGACAGAAGATCGAAATTAAGAACCGTCCGGGACGGTTTCAGGCATCTGGGATATATCTTCATCGGGATCGGAAAAGGGTAAAGAGACAGGAATATAAAATAACTTTGTTATATATTGATTTATAAAAGGCATCTGTGATAGTATTCTTATGTTAAAGATATATCAAATGACATCGGAAGGTGGATTGTTATGATAAGCAGAGAAGATTTGACCCTTAACGGGGATGAAATAAAGAAACGTAAGAAAAGGTTCGGAGCATTTTTACTTGCGCTGATCCTAACGGTATTGCCTGTAGCTGCCGTGCTTGCATTTGAGGTTGATCAGGATGATCCTTATAATCCGCGTTTTATGTTTGATGGCGGAGATCAGGCAGTTCCTTTAGGAGCCAGAGTAAATGTCGGCGACAATATCACTTTGTCAGGTAATGGTGGGGCCGGGTATTCAATAGTCTATATAACCCCCGGGGGGAATGATGATGACCAGGTACCGGATAATAGTAATTATGTTGTCAGATCCGTAGGCGGTGCGCAGTCCTATCAGTTTGCCGGGCTAAGCGGGGGAAGCGGCGTTGTTACGATCATAACTCTCAGGAATACCGGGGAGGATAAAAAGGAAGGTGAGGAGGAAGAGGAAGAGGATCGCACTCCCTTAAATCCTGATGCCCTTGACGCCCATTTCTTTGACAGAGGCAGCAATCGTCTGAATGATAGGGTAAAGATCGGAAAGCAGGAGCAGGGTCCTGCGGCAAAAGCAGTTTTTTCGGCAGCCTGCCCGAGGGGATGGAAGGAAGCCTTTGCAATGACCCTTTCAAAGGATGATAAGCAGACTAATGACAAAAAGGACGGCATCTTCAGACTCTATGTTCCGAATGCGTTCCAGAAAGCCGGACGAAAGTATGCGATCCTTGCACTTGACAGGTATGGGAATGTTCGTCTTTTGAGCGATGCTGACAGTATTCCGAATGTCGTAACGGCGGATCTGGTGTTTGAAGGCTATGCACTTGAGCTGATCTATAAGGATTGATCCACACGGACTGAAAAATATGCCGGTACCTTCGGGTGCCGGTTTTTATAAAAATTTTTTTCCGGGAACCGGACCGCAAGATATAGTGGACGGATTTCGAAAAGCCCCTATTTTCCTTTAAAAATCAATGTTATTTATTGATTTTCTATTGATTTTTCCCATTTGATGTAGTAGTATATTGGTACAATAATATCCTTATATGCCCGCGCATTTTATTATTTGGAAAAGGATCATTTCCTATTAATAAATAGGCGAAACTGATTTTGCTGAAGCGTATTCATTTCAAGGAAGAAAGGAGGGGCACGGATGGCAGATTTATCTGTATTAAGCAGCATATACAACCAGATCAATACCACGTACAATCCTATGCGTACGAACACTAAGTACGATACGCATAAGAAGAGTGAGCTGCGTGGTGTTTATAATTCCATCGTAGAAAAAAGCAAAGATTCCCCTCTGTTCATACTGGATGACAGCGAAGAGACAAAGTCTTATGTTGTAAGCCTTAAGGAAGATGCGCGTAATCTTAAGAATACCATTTCCTCTCTTTCGCAGTCGGAAACCGAGGATCTTCTTTCCAAGAAGACCGTTTCCTCAAGTGATGAGAGCAAGGTTCTTGCCAATTATCTTGGCGGAAGCTATAAGGGTGAAGACGTAAGTGAGCTTGAGCTTTCCGTCAAACAGCTTGCATCCGAGCAGGAGAATACCGGTAAGTACCTGCCTTCCTCGGAAAAGATCGGTCTTGAGCCGGATACCTATTCCTTTGATATCCACTCAAGAGACATGGATTACGAGTTCCAGTTTAACATCGGCGAGAATGATTCAAACAAAACCATTCAGGACAAGCTTGCAAGGCTTATCTCAAGATCGAATATCGGTGTCCGTGCGGAGGTCGTTTCCGACGGATCCGGAAACACAGCCTTAAAGCTTACTTCCAACGATACCGGTTACAAGAATGACACCCGGACTTCCTTCAATGTATCCGATAACCGGACCAGTAAGGCAAGCGGCGTTGTTGATTACCTCGGACTTTCCAATATTTCCAGGGCTCCGGAGAATGCGGAATTTGTTATAAACGGCATTGAGAGAAGTGCCACCTCCAATCACTTTACCGTTGACAGGATGTATGACCTGACTCTCGTTGCTCCCACCGCAGAGGATGAAAAGGTAACGGTGGGCTTCAAGACGGATACCGAATCCCTGACCGAAAACGTTACAAAACTTATCGACGGATATAATACCTTTATTGAAAAGACAAAGAGTTATGTGGAGAATCAGCCTCAGGCCAAGGCGCTTCTCAATGAAATGAGGCTCCTTACCACAAGGTTCGGAAAAGAGCTTGAGGACATCGGCGTGGGTCTTTCTACGGACGGACTGATCGCCCTTGACAATGAAAAGCTTAAAAAGACGGTGGAATCACCTGATGCCGTTGATAAGCTTAAGACCATCAAGGATTTCGCCAATTCGGTACTTAAAAAGACTTCGGAGGTTGCTCTTGATCCGATGCAGTATACAAGGAGAAAGGTTGTGGAGTACAAGAATCCGGGCCATAATTTCTCCGCTCCCTATGCCGCCAGCAATTATTCGGGCATGATGTTCTCGGGATACTGCTAAGGAACAACAGGCATGAACAGGATAGTTTGAAATGATGAAAATGACACGGACGGCACAGATCACTGATCTTGCCGTCTGTTTTATTTTCCGAAGACCGGGCTGTTTTTTGTCAAAAATCGATACAAATGTAACAAAAAGGGTGGTATTATACGATCGTCTTTGGTAGAATAAACCGTGAATGAACCAAAAGATTCATTAATAATATATACATAAAAACTAGGAGTCAGATCATGAAAAACAAAAAGGGTACTTCATTAAGAACACAGCTGATCATCATAACACTGATCAATGTTATAGTGATCGCCGCGATCGTAGGCCTGATCGCATCTGTCAGCAGTACAAAGCTTGTTCAGGAAAAATCCGAGCAGAGACTTCGGAATAATACCATCCTCACCGCAGACGAGCTTAATGCCGAGATGAGCAGGGTCGAGACAAGCGTGGGCATTTTAGCCGATGCGGTTATGGATAATCTTGACTGGACCGCATTTAAGTCGGGTGACGAGGCTGTTGATGCTCTTACCGAGAGCATAAGGCAGACGGCCATCGACTGTGCCAAGAATACACCGGGCGCCATAACCTATTATGTAAGGTATAATCCTGATTTTGCCTATCCCACATCCGGTATATTTGCGCAGCTGAACGATTCGGGTGATTATGACCAGCTGACACCCACCGACTTTACCGAATTTGACAAGAATGATACTGCCGTAAGCTGGTATTACGGGCCGGTGAACTACGGACAGCCGATCTGGATGAGCCCCTATTTCAATTCAAATATAAATGTATTCATGATATCCTACGTTATCCCGCTGTTCAGCGGAAACGAATCCGTCGGAATCGTAGGTATGGATATCTCCCTTGAGAATATCAACAATATAGTTGCACAGTTAAACAACGGTTCTGAGAACGGTTTTCTCCTTACTGCGGAGAACACCACACTGAATCATCCTTCAATACCGGATGGTGAGGCATTTACCGATGCTCTTCCCGGTGAAACCGGATATACTTCCGTTGGCGATAAGGTGTATGTATATGATACCCTGAGAAACGGTTTCAAGGTTGTACTTTTAACGGATACAAAGAGCGTGCATAAGGAAGCATCACAGCTGAACAATAAGCTTGTCATAGGATCTCTTGCCGGAATCCTCTTTGGCTTTATCTTCGGTTTCATATGCATTACGGGACTTGTCAATCCCTTAAAGTCGGTTACCCGCATCGTTGATCAGATGGGACAGCTGAACCTGCAGGTTGATGAGGCTGAAACCGAAAGGTTGGGAAAGATCGGAAATGAGATAGGACAGATCGCAAGAGCGGTCGGAAATCTCAGAGAAAGACTTGTGGAAGTGGTTCGGGGTCTTACCAGTTCGGCATCGGATCTTGAGGATACGGTGGGTGAACTTACCATGAATACCGAAAGGACCATGGACATCATGGATACCATCGATTCGGCCTGCCGTGATATCGCACAGGGTGCAATGAACCAGGCGGACAGTACAACGGAAGCTACGGCATCCGTTAAGGAGATGAGTGAGCTTATAAGTGAGTCAAAGACCAGGCTTGACGGTATCAGAGGAGTTTCCGACAGCGTTAAGGAATCCACCTACTCGGCAAGCGACGGACTAAAGAAACTGCAGGAATCCAATATTCAGGTGACCAAGGTGACCGACGAGATCGCAGAGGCTATATCCGGAACCTCCAAGTCGGCCGACAAGATAAAAGAGGCTGCAAACCTGATCACAAGCATAGCGGGACAGACCAACCTCCTTTCCCTTAATGCTTCGATCGAAGCGGCAAGGGCCGGAGAAGCCGGCAGAGGATTTGCGGTTGTTGCGACGGAGATATCCGATCTGTCCGAAAAATCCAATCAGGCTGCATCCGAAATACAGAGTATCATTGATGAACTTGTAAACAATTCGGAAGTATCCGTATCAAAGATCAATCTTGCCAAGCAGATCACGGAACAGCAGACAACACTCCTTACAGAGGCCATCAACGAATTCTCGGCTGCAAAAGGCGGACTGGATGAGAGCATTCAGGGTATATCCGATGTGGGCAATGCCACCGATCTTATCGATTCGTCCAAGCAGACGGTTTATGAAGCGGTATACGGACTTGCATCCATTGCGGAGGCAAATGCAAACTCCACCCAGGAGACGGCTGCCAGCATAACAAGGGCAAAAGAGTGTGCTTCCGATGTTGATACCAAGGCGCGTGAGCTGTCAAAGACTGCGGCCGCCCTGTCGGAAGAAGCCGCGAAATGGACACTGTAACAGATATCCGTAAATGGAAAAAATAAGTTGACGCTGGGGCCCCCGTGTGTTATATTAATCTTCGACGCGGGGGCTTAGCCCTTTTTTTAGTGCATATACTGGAGGTAAGGATAATGCGTACAAGGATCACTCTTGCATGCACAGAGTGCAAGAATCGTAACTACGATACTACAAAGGATAAGAAGACTCATCCTGACAGGATGGAGACTAAGAAATATTGCAGATTCTGCAAAAGGCATACTCTTCATAAGGAGACAAAGTAAACAAGTCATAACGGTTTTCTGACTCCGATAAGGGAATGAACGGAGTCCGGTTTAATGAAAAAGCCGCAGTACCGAAAGGAGTTTTTCATGAGTGAAGAGAAAAATGCAAAGAATGCAGCTGCAGCCGGAGTAAAGAACGGCAATGCATGGTTTAAAGGCCTCAAGGCTGAGTTTAACAAGATAATCTGGGAAAACAAAGAGAATGTCACCAAACAGACGATAGCTGTAGTAGCCGTATCGGTCGTATTGGGGATCATAATAGCCGTACTGGATATGATCCTTCAGTATGGTGTTGACTTTATAGTTGGTTTATGATCATAAAAGGAGACTGATATGGCAGAATATAACAGTTCGGAAGCCGGCTGGTATGTGGTGCACACCTACTCCGGATATGAGAATAAGGTTAAGGCCAATATAGAGAAGGCTATCGAAAACAGACATCTTGAAGAGGAGATATTAGAGGTAAGAGTTCCCATGCAGGATGTCACGGAGCTTAAGAACGGAGTCAGAAAGACTACCGCCAAAAAGCTTTTCCCCGGATATGTTCTCATAAATATGTATATGAACGACGTTACCTGGTATGTCGTAAGAAACACCAGAGGTGTTACAGGCTTCGTGGGTCCCGGGAGCAAACCGGTTCCCCTGAGCGAGAACGAGATGAAGCCTCTCGGCATCAAGACGGATAACGTATTTATTGATTTCGAAGAAGGCGATACGGTTTCCGTTGTCGCAGGCGTCTGGAAGGATACCATCGGTGTTATCCAGCGTATGGATATGGGTAAGCAGACGGCTACCATCAATGTGGAGCTTTTTGGCCGTGAGACACCCGTTGAGATAAGCTTCGACGAGATCAGCAAACTTGATTAGGAGTTCAAAGGATTTATTCCTGTATATACAGGTGCGGCCGCAAGGACGCATTAGCTGTCCTGTGAACTGTGGGAGGAGAATGGTTCTCCGCCACTACCACATTACATTAGGAGGAAGTAAAAATGGCAAAAAAGGTTGAAGGCTACATTAAGCTGCAGATCCCTGCCGGAAAGGCAACACCGGCACCCCCTGTTGGTCCTGCTCTCGGTCAGCACGGCGTTAACATCGTGGAATTTACCAAGCAGTTTAATGCAAGAACAGCAGACAAGGGTGATGTACTCATCCCTGTCGTGATCACGGTTTATGCAGACAGAAGCTTCAGTTTTATCACGAAGACACCGCCTGCCGCAGTGCTTATCAAGAAGGCATGCAACATCAAGTCCGGTTCGGGTGTTCCCAACAAGCAGAAGGTTGCAACCATTTCAAAGGATAAGCTCAGAGAGATAGCAGAGCTGAAGATGCCCGATCTTAATGCGGCATCCGTAGAAGCAGCAATGAGTATGATAGCCGGAACGGCCAGAAGCATGGGCGTTACGGTAGAAGAATAAGGAGGTAGCGGATTTGAAACACGGTAAGAGATACAATGAGGCCGCAAAGTCAGTGGATCGTGCTACCCAGTACGAACCTGCAGAGGCTATTTCACTTGTAAAAAAGACAGCAGTAGCAAAATTTGATGAAACCGTAGAGGTTCATATAAGAACAGGCTGCGACGGACGTCATGCCGAGCAGCAGATCAGAGGAGCAGTTGTTCTTCCCAACGGTACCGGACGTGTTACAAGAGTTCTGGTATTTGCAAAGGGCGATAAGATCAACGAGGCAGAAGAGGCCGGTGCGGATCATGTTGGCGGAGAGGAGCTCATCCCCAAGATCCAGAACGAAGGATGGCTTGATTTTGACGTGGTAGTTGCCACACCTGATATGATGGGTGTTGTAGGACGTCTCGGTAAGGTACTCGGACCTAAAGGCTTAATGCCCAATCCCAAGGCCGGAACCGTTACCATGGATGTTGCAAAGGCTGTTAAGGATATCAAAGCCGGTAAGATCGAGTATCGTCTCGACAAGACAAACATCATCCATGTGCCCGTTGGTAAGGCATCATTCTCCGAGGAGAAGCTTACGGAGAACTTTGACACTCTGATGGATGCCATCGTTAAGGCTAAGCCCAGCGCACTCAAGGGTCAGTACTTAAGAAGCATTGTTCTTTCGACAACCATGGGACCCGGCGTGAAGGTTTCAACGGCAAAATATTAAAGAACGGTTTTTATCTCATCAGGCCCGCGAGTGGGACTGAGAGAAAATGAAGGTACTTTATAAAATGTAAAAAGAGCGGAGATATGTGTGAGGGATCCTGAATCTGTTATTGCGCATATCTCCGTTTTTCTGTGAGGATGATCCCGGAAGTTTAGGGCCATCTCGATGAACATTCATATTTAAACGAATATACCGGAAAGGGTAGCTCCGGTTTAGCATGGGAAAATATCGGCAAAGCTCAGGCTAAGCCCGAAGAAGGTCCGGCAAGCCGGACTTAAATATATGGAAAAGATCAAGTTGCGGGAAAGAAGCGGCTCTTAATATGACAGCACCTGAAAAAACAGTATCTGGAAAAAACAGGTCAAAACTGAATACTCTGTATGTCGCTGTGGTCGTGGCAGTTTTATTTGCAGGCTGCTCAGAAAAGCCTGATACTGCGGCGGCGCCTGCTTTTGTTGTGGAAAAAAATGATCGGGAAATGTCTGAAGATCCGGTCAAGGATCCGGAAGCACAGGCCGGTATCGGAACCATAACCGAAAACGGCGGTCAGACGGATGAAGAACCTGTGATCGTCATGAATACCGAGGGCGACATTACATATGAACCCTTTGATATGTCCGTTTATGAAGAAGACGAATATGTCAGAGATTTTGATGCGAGAGTCTTCTCTATGGAGACGGCATCAAAGGAAGAAGCTGTTTTTACCTTCGTAGGGGATATCTCCTTTGCCGAGGGCTACAGTATAATGACCAAGCTGCGGGACGTGGGACATGATCTGAGCCAGGTGATAAGGCCAGAGGTAATGTCCGCTTTAAGGGACAGCGATGTTTTTATGGCAAACAATGAGTTCCCGTACAGTGACAGGGGTACACCTAAGGCCGGGAAGACTTTCACATTCAGGGCTAAGCCCGAAAGCGTAAAGTATCTTACGGAGATGGGGGTTGATATAGTATCCCTTGCCAATAATCATGCCTTTGATTACGGTGAGGAGGCTCTTGTTGATTCCCTCGATATTTTAAGGAATGCGGATATTCCGGTGGTCGGTGCGGGAAAAAACATTTCCGAAGCCATGCAGCCGGTATATTTTAAGGTAAATAAAAAGACGGTGGCCATTACTTCGGCCACCCAGATCGAAAGGACACCGAATCCCGAAAGCAGGGAGGCAACCGAAACAAGCGCCGGCGTATTGAGGACCCTCGATCCTTCAAAGATGGTGCAGTGCATAAAGACAGCTGAGGAGAATGCCGATTTTGTGATAGTCTTTGTACACTGGGGCTCGGAGAATACCGACCTTGTGGAAGATTCCCAGAGAAAGCTTGCAAAGGCCTATGTTGAGGCCGGCGCGGACCTTATTGTGGGAGGTCATCCTCATTGTCTGCAGGGTGCGGACTATGTTGACGGAGTTCCCGTTTTTTACAGTCTCGGGAATTTCTGGTTCAATTCAAGAAGGGTGGAAACGGGATATTTAAAGCTGACCCTTGATACCACGGGAGACGGCTGTTCCATAAAGGAACTTAAGTTTGTGCCCTGCCTTCAGAACGGCTGTGTAACAAGACTGTCGGAGGGAGAGGAAGGACAGAAGATCCTTAAGTATCTGCAGGGTGTGTCCGATCATGCGCTGATATCGGAAGATGGTGTGATAACCTATTCGGAAGAGAATCACAATATAGAGAACGGTCAGAACACTTCGCCCTCCAAGGCCTATATCAGAAAGGATACCGAGGAAGAGGAAGCGGCGGATCCGGACCTGGAAGCACTTTTTCAGCTAATGCAGCAGCAGAATCCGAATCCGGACGCCATGCCTGCGGAAACCGAAGCATCCGCCCCGCCGGATGAAACAGAAACGCCCGCGGAATAATAGAATAAGACAAAAGAACCGTCCCCCTGTCCTATTCCCCCGTCCTAAAAAAGCCCTTGACTTAGGTCTTTACGTGTGTTATTTTAGACAAGGTCGCAAAAACGACCGTATATCACCGAAGACAGCAGGTGCCGAAAGCGGAGGCCGTTTATCGGAGAGACAGGATACCGAGAAAGTCAGGTACCGGTCCCGAAGAGAGACCCTGAAGCAGATGGCGTAAGCGGATACCGCCTGCCGAGGCGAAATAAGCATATTTGATTTCATATGCCTTACTTCGTGTCTTCGAAGTGAGGTTTTTTATACCTCACAGTGTTACTGCTCCCGGGCAGATCCATGAACATACGGATAAGCTGGACCGGGAACAGTGAAAAAACAAAAATAACATAGGAGGTAAAAAATGGCTAAGGTTGAGTTGAAAAAACCTGTGATCGACGAGATTTCCGAGAATGTTAAGGATGCCCAGTCGGTGGTAGTGGTGGATTATCGTGGCCTTACGGTTGCCGAGGATACTGATCTCAGAAGACAGCTTCGTACAGCCGGTATCACATACAAGGTTTACAAGAACACCATGATGAACTTTGCCTTCAAGGGAACGGACTTTGAGAGTCTTGCTCCTCATCTTGAGGGACCCAGCGCAATAGCAATATCCAGGGATGATGCTACAGCACCCGCAAGAGTACTGGCAAAGTTTGCAAAGACAGCCCCCAAGCTTGAGATCAAGGGCGGTGTAGTAGAGGGCGTTTACTATGATGCCAAGGGAATGGAATCGATCGCAAAGATCCCTTCAAGGGAAGAACTGTTATCAAAGCTGCTTGGTTCTATCCAGTCACCTATCACAAACTTTGCAAGAGTTATGAAACAGCTTGCTGAAAAAGGCGGTGCAGGTGCAGCGGCAGAGGCAAAGGCTGAAGAAGCTCCCGCAGAATAAATCCGTGCTGAAGCGGACACATCATGAAATGCGAAGAGCAGTTTGAATCAATATTAATTCGGAGGAAATAAAAATGGCAAAATTATCAACAGCAGAAATCATTGATGCTATCAAAGAGTTAACCGTTTTAGAGTTAAATGACCTTGTAAAGGCATGTGAGGAAGAGTTCGGCGTATCTGCAGCAGCAGGTGTTGTTGTAGCGGCAGCAGGCGGAGATGCAGGTCCCGCAGCAGAAGAGAAGAGCGAATTTGATGTAGAGCTTTCGGAAGTAGGCGCTGAGAAGGTTAAGGTTATCAAGGTTGTTCGTGAGATCACCGGTCTCGGACTTAAGGAAGCCAAGGAACTCGTTGACGGCGCTCCCAAGGTTGTTAAGGAAGCTGCAGCCAAGGAAGAGGCTGAGGATATCAAGAAGAAACTCGAAGAAGTTGGAGCTAAGGTTACTCTGAAGTAATCCGCAAAAAAAACAAAATATTTGTTGACAACTAAGAAGAGCTTGTGTTATTATGTACGATGCGTTATTTTGGAAACATGGGCTCTTTTTATTGTTTTCGAAATACAAAAAAATAAAAAACGGGGTGAAACGTCGATGGAAAAAAACAGGATACGTCCGACTTCCGCAGGCAGGAATCTGCGAATGAGTTACTCCAGGCAGAAAGAAGTTCTTTCAATGCCCAACCTCATTGAGGTACAGAAGGATTCCTACAAGTGGTTTTTGGATGAAGGTCTTAGAGAGGTATTTGACGACATCTCTCCCATCACAGATTACAACGGACACTTAAGCCTTGAGTTCGTTGACTTTAAGCTGTGTGAGGAAGACGTTAAGTATTCGATCGAAGAGTGCAAGGAAAGAGACGCTACTTATGCCGCTCCTCTGAAGGTTAATGTAAGACTTTACAATAAGGAAAGCGGCGAGATAATCAGCCATGACATTTTCATGGGTGATCTTCCTCTTATGACGGCCACAGGAACCTTTGTAATTAACGGAGCCGAGAGAGTCATCGTCAGCCAGTTAGTCAGGTCGCCCGGCATATACTATGCCATAAGCCACGACAAATTCGGTAAGAGATTATTTTCATCGACAGTAATTCCCAACAGGGGAGCATGGTTGGAATACGAAACGGATTCCAATGATGTTTTCTTTGTGCGCGTGGACAGGACCAGAAAGGTTCCCGTTACGGTGCTCATCAGATCCCTTGGAATAGGTACCAACAGTGAGATACTGGAGCTTTTCGGTGATGAGCCGAAGATCACGGCCTCTTTTGCCAAGGATCCTTCAACAAACTATCAGGACGGACTTTTGGAGCTCTACAGAAAGATCCGCCCGGGTGAGCCTCTTACCGTAGAAAGCGCGGAGAGCCTTATCCATGCCATGTTCTTCGATCCCAGAAGATACGACCTTGCAAAGGTCGGAAGACATAAATTCAATAAAAAGCTTTCCTTCAGGAAGAGGATAACGGGATGCATCCTTGCCGAGGATGTGGCAGATACCCAGACCGGTGAGATCCTTGCACACAAGGGTGACAAGGTCGATGCCGAAATGGCTGACAATATCCAGAATGCGGCTGTTGCAAGTGTCCTGATCCAGACAGAGGAAAGAAATGTCAGGGTATTGTCCAACATGATGGTGGATATCCGCAGCTATATAGAATGCAATCCCAAGGAATTCGGGATCGGCGAGCTTGTTTATTATCCCAAGCTTCGTGAGATCATAGACGAGTTCGGTTCGGATCCGGAGGCTCTTTCGGATGCCATCATGGTAAGCGTTCATGAGCTTATTCCCAAGCATATCACAAAGGAGGATATTTTAGCCTCCATTAACTATAATATACATCTTGAGTACGGAATCGGAAACGATGATGATATCGATCATCTCGGAAACAGACGTATCAGAGCCGTAGGAGAGCTTTTACAGAACCAGTATCGTATCGGTCTGTCAAGACTCGAAAGAGTGGTAAGGGAGCGTATGACTACCCAGGACCTTGAAGGGATCTCTCCCCAGGCCCTTATCAATATCAAACCCGTAACCGCTGCTGTCAAAGAATTCTTCGGATCATCACAGCTGTCGCAGTTCATGGACCAGAACAATCCTCTCGGCGAGCTTACGCATAAGAGACGTCTTTCCGCCCTGGGACCCGGAGGTCTGTCAAGAGACCGTGCCGGATTTGAGGTCCGTGACGTACATTATTCGCATTACGGCAGGATGTGCCCCATTGAGACCCCCGAAGGTCCCAACTTCGGTCTTATCAATTCACTTGCTACCTATGCAAGGATCAATGAGTACGGTTTTGTTGAGGCGCCCTACAGAAGAATAGATCATTCGGATCCGGAAAATCCCGTGGTTACGGATGAGGTTGTTTACATGACAGCCGATGAAGAGGATAACTACCACGTTGCACAGGCTAACGAGCCTCTTGATGAAGACGGACATTTCTTGAAGAACATGGTAGCCGGTCGTTACAAGGATGAGACACAGGAATATCCCAAGTCCATGTATGAATTCATGGATGTGTCGCCCAAGATGGTGTTCTCCGTTGCTACGGCCCTCATTCCCTTCCTTGAGAATGATGATGCAAACCGTGCTCTTATGGGATCCAACATGCAGCGTCAGGCAGTGCCTCTTATGATGACCGAGGCTCCGGTTGTAGGAACGGGTATGGAACCCAAGGCAGCCGTTGACTCCGGTGTCTGCGTGGTTGCAAAGAAATCCGGTAAGGTGGAGTATGCCGTATCCGATGAGATAATGATGAAGAATGATGACGGTACCAAGGACGTATATCATCTTACCAAGTTCATGAGATCCAACCAGAGCAACTGCTATAACCAGAGGCCCATAGTGGCAAAGGGTGAGCATGTTGAAGAAGGACAGGTCATTGCCGACGGTCCTTCCACCTCTAACGGTGAGCTTGCTCTCGGAAAGAACCCGCTTATCGCGTTCATGACCTGGGAAGGCTACAACTATGAGGACGCCGTTCTCTTAAGTGAAAGACTTGTACAGGATGATGTTTATACTTCGATCCACCTTGAGGAGCATGAATCCGAGGCCAGAGATACCAAGCTCGGTGCCGAGGAGATCACAAGAGATGTTCCCGGTGTCGGCGAGGATGCCTTAAAGGATCTTGATGACAGAGGTATCATAAGGATCGGTGCCGAGGTCCGTGCGGGAGATATCCTTGTGGGAAAGGTAACACCCAAGGGTGAGACCGAACTTACAGCGGAGGAAAGGCTTCTTCGTGCGATATTCGGTGAAAAGGCAAGAGAAGTGAGAGATACTTCACTCAAGGTTCCTCACGGTGAATACGGTATCGTTGTTGATGCCAAGATCTTTTCAAGGGATCAGGGGGACGAGCTTCCTCCCGGAGTAAACCAGTCGGTAAGGATCTATATAGCCCAGAAGAGAAAGATCTCCGTGGGTGATAAGATGGCCGGACGTCACGGTAACAAGGGTGTTGTATCAAGAGTGCTTCCCGTTGAGGATATGCCTTATCTTCCCAACGGACGTCCCGTTGATATAGTACTTAATCCCCTTGGCGTGCCTTCACGTATGAATATCGGGCAGGTACTTGAGATCCATCTGTCACTAGCCGCAAAGGCACTCGGGTTTAATGTTTCGACCCCGGTATTTGACGGCGCGGACGAGGAAGATATCGTAGGCACCTTAAAGCTTGCCAATGATTACGTTAATCTTCCCTTTGATGATGCGGAGGCAAAAGAGCAGGCGGAATCAAAGGGCGAAAAATACAACAAAAAAACACCTACCTTTGCAGGCCTTCATGAGAAGGAGCTGCTGCCCGAGGTATTTGCTTATCTGTCGGAGAACAGGGATCACAGAGAGGTATGGAAGGGCGTTCCCATTAACGAGGACGGAAAGGTAAGGCTTCGTGACGGACGTACGGGAGAATTCTTTGATAATCCCGTAACCATCGGACACATGCACTACCTCAAGCTCCATCACCTGGTTGATGATAAGATCCATGCACGTTCCACAGGACCGTATTCACTTGTTACGCAGCAGCCTCTCGGCGGTAAGGCACAGTTCGGAGGACAGCGTTTCGGTGAGATGGAAGTATGGGCTCTTGAAGCTTACGGCGCATCCTACACACTGCAGGAGATACTGACGGTTAAGTCCGATGATGTCATCGGCCGTGTAAAGACCTATGAAGCGATCATAAAGGGCGAGAATGTTCCGGAATCCGGAATCCCCGAATCCTTCAAGGTTCTCTTAAAAGAGCTTCAGTCACTGGGTCTTGATGTCAGGGTACTCAGGGATGACATGAGCGAGGTTGAGATAGGTGAGACGGTTGATTACGGAAACACCGATTTCAAGTCGATCTTAGATGAGGATTCCAGAAGGTACAGAGACGAACAGTCCTTTGCAGAAAACGGTTATACCGAACAGGAGTTCAACTCGGACGGTGAGTTGAGCAATATTGAAGAGGATTATCCGGATGATCAGTCCGAATACGAGTTCAGCGGAGAAGATGCGGACGAAGACATGTGATCTCTGTCTGAATTTACCGGATACTGATCAGGAGTATGCAAAATAACATGATTTTTGGGAAGGAGTACCAAAAAATGCCGGATTTTAAGCAAGAAGGATACCAGCCGTTAAGCTTTGATGCCATAAGGATCGGGCTGGCATCACCTGAAAAGATAAGAGAGTGGTCAAGAGGCGAGGTTGTAAAGCCTGAGACCATCAACTACAGAACATTGAAGCCCGAAAAAGACGGCCTGTTCTGTGAAAAGATATTCGGACCCAGCAAGGACTGGGAATGTCACTGCGGAAAATACAAGAAGGTTCGTTACAGAGGCGTTGTCTGTGACAGATGCGGTGTAGAGGTTACCAAGGCAAGTGTGAGACGTGAGAGAATGGGTCATATCGAGCTTGCCGCACCCGTATCCCATATCTGGTATTTCAAGGGTATCCCTTCAAGGATGGGTCTTATTCTTGACATATCACCGAGAAACCTTGAGAAGGTTCTCTATTTTGCCAATTATATAGTACTTGATCCGGGAAGCACGGATCTCAAGGAAAAACAGATCCTTACCGAGAAGGAATATCAGGAAGCATATGCTTCTTACGGCAAGGAATTCAAGGTAGGAATGGGTGCCGAAGCCATTAAGGAACTGTTGATGGCTATTGACCTTGATGAGGAAGCTGAAAGCTTAAAGGCTGAGCTTTCCGACTCTTCGGGCCAGAAGAGGGCAAAGATAATAAAGAGACTCGAGGTTATCGAGGCCTTCAGGGAATCAGGGAACAGGCCCGAGTGGATGATAATGGATGTGATCCCGGTCATCCCTCCCGATCTAAGACCCATGGTACAGCTTGACGGCGGAAGATTCGCCACCTCGGATCTTAATGATCTTTACAGAAGGATCATCAACAGAAATAACAGATTAAAGAGACTTTTGGATCTCGGAGCACCCGATATAATCGTAAGAAACGAGAAGAGGATGCTTCAGGAGGCAGTGGATGCCCTTATAGATAACGGCAGGAGAGGAAGACCCGTAACCGGCCCCGGAAACAGAGCTCTCAAGTCACTTTCAGATATGCTTAAGGGTAAGTCGGGACGTTTCCGTCAGAACCTGCTCGGTAAGCGTGTGGATTATTCCGGACGTTCGGTTATCGTTGTGGGACCCGAACTCAAGATCTATCAGTGCGGATTACCCAAGGAAATGGCTATTGAGCTGTTCAAGCCCTTCGTTATGAAAGAGCTTGTTGCGAATCAGACGGCTCATAATATAAAGAGTGCCAAGAAGATGGTGGAGAGACTTCGTCCCGAGGTATGGGACGTGCTTGAGGATGTCATCAAGGAACATCCCGTTATGCTCAACCGTGCGCCTACTCTTCACAGACTGGGTATCCAGGCATTTGAGCCCATCCTTGTGGAAGGTAAGGCGATCAAGCTTCATCCCCTGGTATGTACGGCTTACAATGCGGACTTCGACGGAGACCAGATGGCAGTGCATCTTCCCTTATCCGTAGAGGCACAGGCAGAGTGCAGATTCCTTCTGTTATCGCCAAATAACCTCCTTAAGCCTTCGGACGGAGGTCCCGTTGCGGTTCCTTCCCAGGATATGGTCCTTGGTATCTATTACCTTACGATGAATAAATATAAGGACCTTTCGGAAGATCCCGACTTTAACGAAGAAGTGCGTTTCGAGTTCGGATCTATCGATGAGGCTGTGGATGCATTCAAAAAATATAATGATTCTGCCGCAAAGGGCAAGGCAAAGGGTGATCCAATTGATGAGAACAGCTTTGTAAGAGTATGCGTGGATGCGGATCGTAACAGATGGGTAACCTGTCAGATGATCGACCTGCTCGGAAGATATTATCATTCCATGAACCAGGCTCTTCTTGCCTATGAAAACAAGGATATAACGCTGCACCAGAGAATAAATGTCAGGGTTGACAAGACGGATGCGGAGGGTAATGTTCACAGCGGTATCATAAATACAACACTGGGAAGACTGATCTTTAACGAGATACTTCCCCAGGATCTTGGCTTTGTGGACCGTGAGGATCCCGAGAATTTCTTAAAGCTTGAGATCGACTTCCATGTGGGCAAAAAGCACTTAAAGCAGATCCTTGAGAAGGTCATCAATATACACGGAGCAACAAAGACCGCAGAGGTTCTTGATGATATCAAGGCAATGGGTTACAAGTATTCTACCCAGGCGGCCATGACGGTTTCCATATCGGATATGACGGTGCCCGCAAAGAAGGCTGAGCTTCTTGCAAAGGCTCAGGAGACGGTTGACCAGATAGGCCGTAACTACCGCAGAGGTCTTGTTACGGAAGAGGAAAGATACAAGGGCGTAATAGAGACCTGGCAGGAGACGGATAAGAATCTTACCACCGTTCTTCTGGACGGACTTGATAAATACAATAACATTTACATGATGGCAAATTCCGGAGCCCGTGGATCCGATGCACAGATCAAACAGCTTTCCGGTATGAGAGGTCTTATGGCTGATACGACCGGTAAAACCATTGAGCTGCCCATCAAGTCCAATTTCCGTGAAGGTCTTGACGTTCTGGAATATTTCATTTCGGCACACGGTGCCAGAAAGGGACTTTCGGATACGGCTTTAAGAACCGCCGACTCGGGTTATCTTACAAGAAGACTTGTGGATGTATCCCAGGAACTTATCATCCGTGAGAGCGACTGCTCCGAGGGAGTGGATGAGCTTCCCGGAATGTATGTAAAGGCTTTCATGAACGGATTGGCAAAGATAGAATCCCTGCGTGACCGTATCCTTGGAAGATATGCCTGCGTTGATATAACGGATGCCGAGGGAAATGTACTTGTAAAGAAGAATCATATGATCACGCCCAGACGAGCCGACCTTGTTCTTGCAAAGGGTGTCGACGAGGATGGTGCTCCTTTCCAGATCGAAGGGGACGACGGATCAAAGGTTGATAACATGAAATCAAAGGGCGTAAAGATACGTACGATCCTTACCTGCCGCTGCCATACCGGAATCTGCTCCAAGTGCTACGGTGCAAACATGGCTACCGGAGAAATGGTTCAGGTCGGTGAAGCCGTTGGTATCATAGCAGCCCAGTCAATCGGTGAGCCCGGTACACAGCTTACCATGAGAACCTTCCACACCGCTGGTGTGGCCGGTGATGATATCACCCAGGGTCTTCCCAGAGTAGAGGAGCTTTTCGAGGCAAGAAAACCCAAGGGACTTGCCATTATATCCGAGATAGCCGGACATGCCGTTATCGAAGATACCAAGAAGAAAAAAGAAGTGGTTGTCACCAATGAGGAAACCGGTGAGATCAAGAGATATCTTATCCCCTTCGGCTCAAGGATAACCGCACAGATCACGGACAGCCCGGAGGGCATCGATGTCCTTGCCGGTGATCCGCTTACGGACGGTTCGGTGAACCCTCATGATATCCTAAAGATCAAGGGCGTTGATTCCGTTATGAACTATATGTTATCCGAGGTTCAGAAGGTTTACAGACTTCAGGGTGTTGATATTAATGATAAACACATTGAGGTCATCGTGCGCCAGATGTTAAAGAAGGTAAGGATAGAGGAGAGCGGTGATTCCGCCCATCTTCCCGGTACCCTTCTCGATCTGCTGGATTATGAGGATGAAAATGCCGCACTGGAGGCGGAAGGAAAGACACCCATGGACGGCAAACAGATAATGTTAGGTATCACAAAGGCTGCCCTTGCGACCAATTCCTTCCTGTCAGCAGCATCCTTCCAGGAAACCACCAAGGTTCTTACCGAAGCCGCCATCAAGGGTAAGGTAGATCCTCTTATCGGACTCAAGGAGAACGTTATCATCGGTAAGCCGATCCCTGCCGGAACAGGCATGAAGAGATATCGTGATGTTGTTATCGATACTTCCGCAACGGATTATCTCAGGGAACAGCTCGCCGCTGAAAAGGCTGCCGCAGAGGCCGCAGCAAAAGCCAGGGCTGAAGAAGATAACGAGAATTACGAGGATGAGGAGGTTCCCGAGGAAGAGACCGTAGGAACAGAAGAATAAAAAGACTGTATTAAACAAATAAGCAATAAAAAAGCTGCCGCACCATGATATGCAGGTGCGGCAGCTTTTTTCGAAGAGTCAGCGTCTTCCGAAGAAGCCTCTCTTTTCGCCGGATCCGGAGTTATTGTCCGATGCCGTTGCGGTCTGCGAACCCGCCGAAGGCTGGGCTGCCTGTGCAGTTGATGCGCCTCCCTGAGGACCGAGAGCCCCGGTCTTTGATGCATAATAGAGCTTGTTTGAAAGATTCTCCGGATTAGTGGTAAAGGAATAAGCCGTCTTTTCGGAGATCCTGCCTGCTTTTATGAGATTCAGGAGGCTTGTGTTCATGGATACCATACCCTCGGAAGAGGAAGTGTCGATAATGGAATCTATGCTCTGGACCTTCTGATCCCTGATGTTTGTACGGATGGCGGGATTCAGGGTCATTATCTCAAATGCGGGTACGATGCCGCCGTCTATGGTGGGTATCAGCTGCTGTGATACAACGGCCTGAAGGACCATGGAGAGCTGGATGTATATCTGATGCTGCTGGTTGGGCGGAAATGCATCGATTATTCGCTCTATGGTATTGGCTGCACCGATGGTATGCAGTGTCGACAGCACCAGATGACCTGTTTCCGCTGCGGTCATGGCAACGCTTATAGTCTCCGAATCACGCATCTCACCAAGGAGTATTACGTCCGGACTCTGTCTTAAGGATGCCCTCAGAGCGGTCAGGTAGCTGTCCGTATCGGAGGATACCTCACGCTGGGATACTATGCTCATCTTATGCATGTGCAGATACTCAAGCGGATCCTCAAGAGTTATTATATGGGCCTGTCTCGTATTGTTGATATGATCGATCATGCAGGCAAGGGTAGTGGATTTTCCCGATCCGGCAGGTCCCGTAACAAGGACGAGCCCCTTCTTTTTATCGGAGAGTTCCACAACACCGTTTGGAATATCCAGTTCATCGGGTTTGGGAATATGGAAGGTGATGACCCTTATTACCGCAGAGAGGGATCCACGCTGCTTATAGGCCGAAACCCTGTATCTTGCCACGCCCTTTAAGGCAAAGGAAAAATCGTCGTCTCCGGTTTCCGTGAGCTTTTCCATGGTACGTCCGCCGGCAAGCTCGTATATTGCCGTGATATACTCGGCGCACTGTGCGGGCATGAGCTTGGTCTCGTCATCCTGTTCCATCCTTCCGTTTGCCCGGTAAGTGAGGGGACGTCCCGCAACTATGAAGATGTCGGAAGCCTTTCCTTCAAGTGTAACTCTCGATAAGATATCTGTTATTGACATTTGGGTTCTCCTATCTGTGTGTATAAAGTGATCTTTCCGATGTCCGGATGTTTTATTTCAGTCGAAAGTCATAAGCCTGTTTGCGTTATCGTCATCCGAGGTGTCATGCCAGCCGGGATTTGCTTCAACCTTGTAGGTGTTTATGTTGAATACCGACCGGTTACCTTCTTTGGGATAGTTGAGATCGATAACAACATGCAGGTTCTGCCTCTCATTGACGGAGAGCATGAAGCCTATCTGTTTTTCATCATCCTCTTCATGGTAGTCATAAAAATGGTCGGCACCGTATTTGCCGGATACTGTTTTGTAAAAGTCTGCCTCGTCTTTACTGTCTGCCGCCATCTGCTTTAATTCCTTTTCCAGGGATGAGAGGTGTTCATCCGCTTCGGCGCAGGTGTTATAGTATTCCTTCGTCTTGGCGGCGGCCTGTTTGCTCAGCAGATTATCCGTACTGGCGCTTAAAAACGCCAGTGCCGAAAAGGTCACCAGACACAGTATAACGAAAGCAGAGAGCACGGATGAAGTACCGATGTTCATCCCGCCTGTCACCTTTTTCATTTGCAAATCTCCTGTCAGTTATCCGCAATATATTTGGTTGCGGAAAGTGTATAGATCTCCCTGAATTCCTTCAGATCGGAAATGACCACATCCATTTTTTCAATGGAAGATCCCGGCCTGTTATCAAGCGAAACATCGCAGACATAAACGGCGCTCTGATCCATGGGTCCCACGGATTTGAAATTTTTGTCAAAATACAGCTGAAAATAGCTGTCATCCTCACCGACCACCGCACCTCTGTAAACGGCCGTGATGCTGTAGATGGAACCTTCGGTTCCCCGCATGGCATCGCAGAGTCCCTGGGCGATGTTTACCGACGAGTTCAGTTCCTTAGTCCTGTCATCAAGGATCTTTGACGTGACGAAGCTCTGTACGCAGACCGCACAGGCAACGGAAAAGAACATTATGGTGATTATCAGCTCCATCAAAAACAGAGAGGTTCCGGATGTTCTTCTTTTCATTAAAAATATCCTCCGGGCTCAGAATGCCCCCGAATTAACAGCTGAGAAGAAAACGTATTCTTCATCAAAAGAATCGGTAATGTAAAATTTCAGTAAAGACGGACTTATCATATCCACATCAAAGCTGTGTACCTCAAGGATCTTCTGTCCGGTGGAATAGTATGGCTCATGTTCCTCGGCACTGGTTATTTCCTTGATATATCCGTCATTTTCATATAAATAGGTACAGTAGGTAACACCGTCATAGACCTCGTTCAGCTTGAGGACCGGTTTATCCTCTTCATAGATCACCTCGATACCGCCGTCGTGATCGTGTTGGTGTATTTTTTCCGTGATATATGCCTGGGTGGTCCTTGCGCTGAAATTAACATCCGAGTCGGCTACGACCTTTTTATAGATCTTGGCGCCGAACAGCACGATGAACATTGAACAGAGCATGAACACCGCAAACAATGCAAGTATGAATAAAAGGTCCACTATGGATCTGTCTCTTTTTCCGAAACTCATTGGCTCTTCCTTTCCACGATCATTACCGTAGGCATGATATTCGAACCTATTGATTCATAGCTTATCAGATATTTTTCATGATCGTAGGTCAGTCCGTAATGATCCTCGATGTATTTTAAGGACGGCGGATATATCCCCTCGATGGCATAGCAGTGGACGATATCCTTGTTGATCGCATTCTCGAGCATGGATCTTTCGTTGTTTACCGAGGTGTTGGAGATCATGTTTACTCCTGCCACAAACAATCCGATTATCAGTAAAAAAATGAGAATGGAAAGATTTGCGGAAGTAAATATTCTTTTGGCAAGATCCGGTTTGCTGAATCTGTTCATAAACCTTATCCTCCATGTTATTTCATATAAAAGTCCCGTAAAACATGCCTTTTTTAGTGTATGGATCCCGTGAAATCATATCAGGCATTCAGGGAGGGCCTCAGCCTATGCTTGACATTATGCTCATTAAGGGCATCATTACCGATAAAAGTATCAGACAGACAATGACCGAAAATACGATCACGAGAGTAGGCTCTATTATGGCAATGATATTGCTTATCTTGTCATCTATCTCGATCTCGTAGTTCCTGGAGATTTTTTCAAGGGCTTTGTCTATAGCGCCTGATTTGCCTCCCACGGCGATCATTC
>JAIKZD010000096.1 GCA_024682555.1 Lachnospiraceae bacterium
CTGCCGTTCTTTATAACGGGAACCCTGCCTTCCCAGGGATCCTGAGGAATAAAGTCTCCATCGCAGGGAACACAGCCTATGTTTTCCACTGCTTCAGCATCTATGGATTCATCCGGACGTGTATTGAACGATACCCAGAAGGTTTCCGTACTGTATACCCGGATCTCGGTAGCTGCCGTAACATTTTCCAGGGTATATACACCGGTTCTTGTGTATGTTTTCCCGTTTCCCTTGATTACCGTTTCATTTCCTTCCGGTATTAAAGGGTCGCTTTCTTTGTTTCCTGTCTTTGTCGTTACCTTTGTGATCTTATAGCCTTCGTTAACATTAAACCGGAATGAGAAGCTTCCGTCCTTTGCCACGGGAACGCTGCCTTCCCATGGATCCTGAGGAGTATAGTCTCCGCCGCAGGGTACGCAGCCGATATTCTTTACTGCATCCGGGTTTATCCCGGTTACGGGGCGCGTATTAAACGTTACTTTAACTGTGGAAGTGCTGTAGACTCTGATCGTTGTATCGGCAGATACATTTTCGATCGAATATATCCCGGTCCTCAGGTATTTTTTTCCATCCGAACCTATATAGGAGGTTTCGTTACCATAGGGCAGCAGCGCGCCGCTTTCACCCTCACCGGTTAGTGTAGTAACTTTTGTGATCCTGTATCCGTCATTAACACTAAACCGGAATGAGAAGCTTCCGTTCTTTGTCACGGGAACGCTGCCGTTCCATGAGGCCTGAGGAATGAAATCACCACCGTAAGGATCACAGCCTATCTTATCAGTGTTTGGTGAAGTCTCAAAAGTAACCGTGTACGTATCTTCGCTTACATCCTCGGGAATTATTAAGAACTCTCCGTTAACCTCGGTATTAAATGTCAGTTGTTTATTTTCCTTATCATACCCGGAATTCCAGGGGATCGCTCTGTACTCTCCGTTTACATTTACCTGGCGGACGAGCTTGTAATTTTCAGCCGCCGCATCATCATTAAGGGTAAGCGTAACCTTTACGGGTGCCGCAAGATATCCATTGGGACTGTCTGTAAAATAGAGCCCCCAGGGTTGGTTATATTCCCCCTGATCATTGTTAACTCCCTTATATCTTTCCCCGTTTATCGAAAAACCGAAAGCCGCATATTCATTTTCATAACCCAGATGATCTTCCCGGTCATCTTCTATGACAGTACGCAGGGTACCGCCCTTTACCGCTATAGCGGAAAGATCCCGGCCTCCGGCCGTTGTGGTGACTTCTGCATCCGCGATCTTTACTATATCGTCACCGGAATCTCCTGTTTCGGGATCATATTCTCTGTCATGATTGATATGAATGACATTTCCGTATTCATCATATCCTTCATAAAAAACGTCATCAGTTACTTTTTTTACTATTAAACCAAGAAACTGCCCATCAACGGCAGTAAAGCTCCAGGTCCCATATGCAGTGCTGCCTGCGGTGGGCTTAAATATCGTACCTTTTATGGCCGTGCCCTCAGCTCCATAAGTTCCGCCGATCTGATAACCGTAATCAGGCACTACTTCGATATAGTATGTTTCACCCACTGTAAGTGTAGCTGAGGTTTCATTGATTCGATACGCTGCCGGATCCATGACAGGCCAGTCATAGGATGAAGGCTCAAATCCTTCATCTGATCCGCCATGCCCAGTCATATAAATCTGTCTCTTCTTCTCCCAGGCCTTATATCCGGTGACCGCTTCCACATATTCCTCCCCGAAGTGTTCATCAAGGAGATAGATCTGAGCATGGTTATAACCGTCGTTACTGCTGTCGTTTGTCCATGACAGTTCAAAGCTCTCCTCGACCGGATCCCCCTGTAATTCATCGTAGGATAAAACGTCCGGTGTTTCATCAGAGGATTCAGTCACATCTTCGCTGTCTGCAGGATCCGTGACAGCAGCTTCTTCGCTGTCTGTACCCGGTTCGGAAACGATACCGTCTTCACCTGCTGTCTCGGATATCATAACGGCATCCTCTCCGTCATCCGTGTCAGGTGTTGCGGCATTATCCTCTCCGTTATCCGTATCCGGTTTTGCAACATTATCCTCTTCTCCGGCTTCACCGGATGCCGTAACAGCGATATCCCCGGCCGCATAATATTCCGTTACGGTTCCAGGATCAGATCCGTATACCTGCGCGGCGGGCATATATGTTGCGATCATCACAAAACTCAAAAAACCTGCAACAAGTCTTTTCATTGTACCCATGTTTACCTCCTGTAGATCTTAAAAATCTATATTTCGAATTCCCGGATTAATCGTCACTTTTTCACTTGCGAGTGACATAAATTTTACCATAAAACAGGCAAATTCTCAATATCTTTACAAGGGCTCCATCATCAATAATCCTGTCATGATAACTGTCCGGATCATCCGAAAAAAACCGGGGCCCGGCCTTTAATATGCCGGGCCCCGTATACGTACAGGTTTATTATCTGAACCCAAAATAATCGATATCCATAAGATAGCTGCTGCTGTCGCTCTTAAACACAAAATAGAGATCATGTACTCCGGTTGGGCTCTTTGAGATGGGAACCTCGATATCCACAAAGTCGCTCCATGAATCGGTTTTTTCCGACTCGGGAGAATCATATTTTCCTATGAGGGTGCCCTTGGGGCTGTCCAGCCGGATCTCCATTGTATAGGCTAAGGCATTGGGCTTTGAAGCGTGCATGACAAATGTATCTGCGCCGTTTCCGAAATCGATGTCAGGATAGCCTGCATATCCTCCGTCAACGATATATCCGAGATTTCCGTTTTCACCCTCGCTGGCTCCCGCAACGCCGTCACTTAATTTTTCGTCAAAGTCCTCGCCCTGTATCTTCTTCGGCAGAGTTCCGCCCTTGTCCTTTCCTCCGTTTTTACCTGGCTTTACAGCTCCGTTTTCGCCGGCATTTACTAAAACGACATCATCGAAATAGGAATCGCAGTCGCTTCCGACATTTCTCGTTGCGTGAAGAAGCACACGGATATATCTGGCGGAATCGGTCTTTTTAAGCGATACAACCTTTTTAGTCCATTCTTCGGTCTGCGTGATCGTTTCGGTTTTTGCCTCTTCAAGAACCTTCTCTTTTGAATCCAGGAGTTGGATAATGAGTTCGCTTTCGTCTCCGTGACCGTCTACGTAGTCGCGCATATAAGCTCCCGCCACGAATACATCTCCTGTTTTTGCCTTGCTTATATCAACATCCTGGATAAGATAGCCTCCCTCGGTCTGGGTGGGCCAGAAGAAATATGATCCGGCATGCGGCTCAACTCCGCTTACTGTCTCTGCCGCTTCCCAGTCGGCTCCCTCGGTTTCCCAGCCTTTGATCGAACCTTTCTCTGCGTCGCCGTTTACAAGGAGGTTGTCATAGGAAGAAAAGTCGAAATCATCATAGCTTCCGCTTCCATCGCCTTCGGAATAACCGTAGATCTGTACAAAGCCTCTTTTGCCCGAGCTGCTGTTATGGCTCCAGGTTTCATCATCGGAATCAATGACTTCATATTCACCGGGTTCCAGATCGATGTCGGCTGGAGCCACCCAGTTGGCGTTTTTAACATGCCCCATGCCGTCATAGCCTTCCGCATCCCAGGTACCTATGATGCGGCCGTCCTTCTTAAGGCTTATCTCTCCGGGCTTTTTACCTTTGCCGTTGTTCCAGTGATAATCCATGATATACGTTACATGGCAGGCTTCATCCAGCGTAAACTTTGTGGCTTCGTCGGGATAGTTACCGACTCCGCAAAGGTTATAGCACGTCCAGAGAATGGGATCGTCGGTAACAAAATATCCGGCAGGATCTTCTTTGGAGCCGTTTTTCACAACGCCGCGAAGCTCCGCAAAGCCCATTCCCTCCGAGCCTCCGTTGAAGCTCCATGTCTCCGTGTCGGAATCAAGTACCTGATATGTACCGGGTTCCAGATCAAGATCGACGGCAGCGACCCAGTTTGCGTTTTTAACTTCTCCCATGCCATCATAGCCTTCCGCATCCCAGGTACCTATAACGGTCCTGTCCTTTCTCAGGCTTATCTTTCCCGGTTCCTCACCCTTACCGTTATTCCAGTGATAAGTCATGATGGATGAAATGTGACAGGCCTCATCGATGGTAAATTTCGTTGTCATTTCCGGCCAGCTGCTGACCCCCGAGAGGTTATAGCATGTCCAGACGACAGGGTCGCCGGAAACAAAATATCCGGAAGTATCATCGCTTACCGCAGCCGAAACCGGATCCGGAACTCCGGGCACCATGGTAAACACCATGCCGGCAAGTAAAAGTGTTATAAGTAGCTTCCAATGTGTCTTCATAGCTTTTCCTCCTTTTTTGAAACCTATTCATCATTATCCTGTTCTTTGTTCCTGTCATGATATGACCTAAGGCCTTAAGGTCCCCGTTACGGTATTGCTGATATAACTCATTATCGGAATATAATGATCCGTCTGTTTTATTCATATCCGTCAAAGTCGGTTTTTTCCCTTTAGATCTACGTCCGCTCAACCCGCTTTATATGCCGGAAAAAGACTTCTAAACGCTTCGGCAAAGCACTCTTCGTTCACTTTGGGCCATATGCACTCTCCGTATCTGTCCCGGCAGATTTCCATGGCCCTGTTCAAAAGATGACCATGAGTGTACTTTCCGCATTCACCGGTGACCAGCAGTTCCGTAAATCGTGTCCAATAGGGTGCTGTTTCATACAGACCGGCTTCTCTCATTTCACGCACCAGTCTTTTCACATCTGCCTCTAACGAAATGAATTCGGGTTCCCATCCTCCGTTCCTGTCATGAAGGACCATGAAACGGTAGCTGTATGGCAGATCAAACGAGGCTCCCGCAGAGCCGGGGTTCCAGATATGTTTTCCGCCGTGTTTCCCGTTAAACACTAAATGAGTATGCCCGCAGATTATATATCCTGCTTCCGTCTCCCGGACAACCCTCTCAAGGCTGTCTTCATGCTCTGTAAATTTTTCATTAACATTCACCGGTGATCCGTGACAGATCTCTATGTCCGGCAGCCCCTCATTCTTAACGGTCATTGAAATCGGAAGGCTGTCAAAAAAGGCAATATCGTTCTTACCAAGATGCCTGTATGCATACCTTAACATCCCCACCGTAGAGGGATAATCGTCCCATTCCGGCCTGTCTTTCCCAAGCCCGTCAAGCTGATAGTTTTCCTTGTTTCCTCTCAAAAAAAAGCAGGAATACTCGTTTCGCAGATCATACAGGGTCTTCATGGTCTGCTCCACTCCGGGAAATTCACCGCAGTAATCTCCCAAAAAGCAATATATATCTATTTTTCTGTCACTCAGATAATCCAGGCATGCTTCAAGCGCAGTGTGATTACCGTGAATATCCGATATTACTGCTATATTCATTATCATGCTCCCTGTCTTGAAAGCATTTCCATAATCCCGTTTTTGCTTATGATCATGCGGCTGCAGGCAGAGCGAATTCCTCCCATTCCTCCATCAGACCGGAAAGACCGTCGATATCATAAAGCTTTGAATAATCTTTTTCACCATTATCATCTTTATGCACCAGCTCCATATCCACGGGGATACCGGATTCGACCGACTCTCTGTTTTGGTCGATCATACCGCCGAATCCGGTGGAGATCGTAAATATCTCTCCGTCAGAAAGTACAAGTGCTGATATCATACAGGATCCGCCTCCGGAACGTTCCCCAAACAGCGGTATTCCTGCTTCCTTTGCGAGCTCCGGAGCCGCATTTCCGCAGGAAAAGGAATTTCTCGTGATAAGCATTGCGAAATTATAATCCATTGATTCAAAGGCCGCAGCCGTATCAAAGCTTCCGTCAAAAAGTGTGTCCGCAGCATAGTGTATCGTATAATACTGTCCGGTAACCTTGTCAACACAGTTGAAATCGGCCTTCCCCGTGATCACGGACATCACAAACATTAAAATGTTGCTGGAACCCCCGGTGTTGTCCGAAAGATCAAGGATCACATTCTTTATCTCAGGATCAGCCTTCGCCCTTTCAAGACCTGACATCAGGGTCATGACTATATCACCGGTTTTTTCCGGATCGGGAAGATCGCCGCCATTCTCATAATGATCAAGCCACCCTTCTTCATCATAGCTCATGAAATCATTGATCGTGATAACAGCCGTATCACCCTTCGAATGATAAGTCTCCGTATCCCCGAATATCTCTTCTCTGGTCCGGGCCACAGAGGGATCGGAATAAAGGGCCTCCTTTAAGCTCTCATAATATTCTTTGCCCCTCATTTTATCTATAAGTTCCTGTGCAGTCTCCAAAGGCCCTGCCAAAAGTCCTTCATCCATCAGACCATTACACAGATCATTGTCAAGCAGCATTGTATGGCCATCAAAAAAGTAAGCCTGTAAGACAATAAGACCTGCAAGATATTCGTTCTGATCCGCGGAAAGCAGCATTTCCTTTATCTCTGCGGTTATCTCATCGGTCTCCGTAAGCGTCCTGTCAAAGCCCTTTTCCTTAAGGATCCGGTCAATATATGTCTTTTCCGGACAGCCGTAGGTATTATCCATCACAAAACAAAGCTGGGCATAATCAAAGTCTATCGTTTCCTTGTTTCGGGGTGTATTATCATAGAATTGCTTATAATAATCCGGATCGATACCCTCTGTCCTGTCAAAAAAGCCCCGTCTCAGGCAGACATTTTCCCCGTTATACAGAAGAATATTATATGCTGCATCCACCATAAGATTCGATACGGTGCAAAGAGGAAGATACGCGTCATTTTCATCAGCGTACAGAGGAATTCCATATGCACCCGGAGCAAGAACAGTCGGTTTATCAGCCGGTTCATAATCTATTGATTCGATCCTTATAAATGGTGTATTAAAGTCGCTGAAGCTTATTTCTTTTCCTTCCAGCATGCCCTTTTCATCATTTCTGAATTGTGCAAACTGTTCCGATGTAAGGGTTCCTGCCTCAGGATCCGCCGTAATAACAGATCCGTCCTCCGCGGTAAGCACCGTATATCCGTCCTTTGCTTCAACGGTGATATTCTCATGATTGACCAGTTTTTTATATTCTGCGATCCCTATATAGGGTATATCCGGCATGTTTTCATAAAACCTTAAGAGGATCTTTCCGTTCTCCTCCCCCGAAGAAGATAACAGATCCGCTTCCCTTTCGGTATACGGGATGTCGGAAAGCCCTGTACCGTTTCCCGTCTCAACCGGCACATAATAAACACAGCCCGTTACTGACATCAATACCGCTGCAAGGATGAAGGCAGGTATCAGCCGAAATGCGTTTTTCCGAGTTTTTGATATTTTGCTTTTCATAAATTCTATCCCCCGTCGTTCAGATCATTTATGATATCGGTTTTCGTATCAGCAGCAAATTGCATATTTTGCTGTGATCTCATAATATACTATACCATGGAGTCATGATTTTTGACAGACAGGGGGACGGTTCTTTTGTCTGACTGACAGGGAGATGATTATTTCAGTATTTCAACATCTGATGATTCATCTAATATATGCATTTTTCTATGACAATTAGGGCATAAGGCAACCGCATTATTAATCTCATCTGCTCCATCACGAGCAATCCAAACAATATGGTGGCATTCAAGATAGGGTTCCCCGGACTTATTATAAAAAGGTGTTAGTTTTCCGCATAGTTCACATATTCCCGCAGCACGTTCTTTTACATATGCAGCAACCTTTTCTGATCTCTGTACACGTTCTACTTCGGTCAAGGTCTTTTTAGGATGTTTTGCGTCGAAATCTTGAAGATCATCCTTCAGTTCCTTTAGTTTAGGTCTGGTCTTGCTCGCCCATACGCGCTTAGGCGGATGATCAAACTGTTTATATAGATACCTCGAAAACTTAATAAGCGACATCTCTCTTGCCTCTGCCTGCGTTTCCTTCCATTGTAGAAGTTTTCTTTGCATAACAAGCTCATCATCGCCATCAACAGCTGGTATTCCTGCTTTGTAACAGAAATATGACAAATGATCCTTAGAATAAATAGTCAAAAATTTATGCGGATAATACATTGCAAGCAATTTATACTTGAATAGTGGAGCAAGTCTATTTTTCTGAATGGCAACATATTTATCCGTTTCCCCGGAATCCAAAAGATTTAATATTTCTGTTTTTACAACGAAAAAAGCCTCTTGAGGATCATTTCCGTATTTTTTTGTACATTCATAATCATTTGATTTTTTATTGTACCAAACGCCATATCGACGAACTCCTGCCATTGTACCACGGATATTACCCATTTCTGCCTGCTCAACTTCTATACGGTAACAATAATTATCCCTATCACATGCACCCATAGCGTACTGATCAACAGTCATGGTCGACAAAAACTCACGAGTATATTTTGACACAAATCTCCTCCGGTTTGATTCGATATGGTTTAAAAATTCATTAGATAAGTCGATTTTCATAAATATCTCTTTTTATAAAGCAATATAATATCTGTTACATCCTACATTCCATAACCACTTAACAGTTTTTCCGTAAAATATTCTCTGGTTTATTCTTCCCCACACTGATTCCATGAACTATCCCTTGTATCAGAAAGGTTGCAATAAATAAACCTATACCATAAATATGTTGACCTCTTACTAATAAACACTACGTACCTGCATTATATTTGTTCCTTCGATTTTGATTTTCAATTTATTAATGCCTTAAAACAATTTTAGACTCTAGAACATTTTAAAAAAATAGTCATCAAGAGTCTTTCTTCTATCCATAACAAGCTCGCCTTTATCT
>JAIKZD010000156.1 GCA_024682555.1 Lachnospiraceae bacterium
ACTGCTTTTTTATATGCATCATCATACACGTCCCCGTAAAGGACTACTTCGGCTCCGTAGCTCTTGGTACGGTTTACCTTTATGAGAGGTGTGGTGGTGGGCATATAAAAAAGCAGTGGAGCTTTCCAAAGAAAACGGATATACCTTTATCCATCCTTTCGATGATCCTGCGGTAGCTACCGGTCAGGGCACCATAGCCATGGAGATATTTAAGGAACTGCCTCTTGTGGATTATATTCTGGTGCCTATCGGAGGCGGCGGACTTGCCACGGGAGTTTCCACCCTGGCAAAGCTTTTGAACCCGAAGATCAGGGTGATAGGAGTGGAACCTGAGGGGGCCGCCTGTATGAAGGCTTCCCTTGAGGCCGGAAAGGTCGTCACCTTAAAAAGTGTAAATACCATAGCCGACGGTACAGCGGTAAAAACCCCCGGTGCGGCTATTTTTCCCTATATCAAAGAAAACATTGACGATATCATTACCGTTCCGGATGAAGACCTCATAGTCTCCTTCCTGGATATGGTGGAGAATCATAAGATGATCGTGGAGAATTCGGGACTTCTGACCGTTGCGGCCCTGAAAAAACTGGATGTAAAGAACAGGAAGATCGTTGCGATCTTAAGCGGCGGAAACATGGATGTGATCACCATGTCTTCCGTGGTCCAGCAGGGTCTCATAATGCGCGACAGGATATTCACCGTCTCAGTACTGCTTCCCGACAAGCCGGGTGAGCTTTCCAGAGTGGCCGCAACCATCGCGGCACAGAACGGCAATGTGATAAAGCTCGAACATAACCAGTTTGTTTCGACTAACAGAAGCGCCGCCGTTGAACTCAGGATAACCCTTGAAGCCTTCGGCAGTGAGCATAAGCAGGAGATACTGGATGCTCTCGAAAAAGATCATTACAGGCCGAAGATAGTAAGGACAGTGATATAAACAAACGGACCGGATATCAGGATTTTTCCGAACCGACGGGTGTCAAGATTTTTTGCTTGACACCTTTCTTTTTTTGTCATATAGTATTTGACATGCATGTGAGTCTGAGTGTACGAACCTGTTTTTTGCAGCTGATCAAACCCTGCCGGAGTTGCCTGGATGGAAAAAATAGTTAAGCAGAGCCTTTTATATGATTTTTACGGTGAACTGTTAAACGAACATCAGAGACAGGTCTATGAGGATGCCGTATTCAACGATATGTCCGTCACCGAGATATCCGAGAACTACGGGATAACGAGACAGGGCGCACACGATATGATCAAAAGATGTGACAGGATCCTTTCCGGTTATGAGGAGAAGCTGAAACTCCTTCACAGATTTTCCGTGATAAGGGACTGTATCTCGCAGATCGAGGATATCGCGGATCCGGGGATGGGTGCCGAGTTTAAGAAGATCAGGGCACTTACGGAAAAGATAAAGGAAACTCTTTAGAGGACTGATAATACAGAATGGCATTTGAGAGCTTAACCGATAAACTGCAGAAGGTCTTTAAAGGTCTGAGGAGCAAGGGACGGCTTACCGAAGAGGATGTTAAGACTGCTCTTAAGGAGGTAAAGCTTGCTCTTTTAGAGGCGGACGTAAATTTCAAGGTCGTAAAACAGTTTGTCAGATCCGTTGAAGAACGTGCGGTCGGCGCGGATGTCATGAACGGATTAAATCCCGGGCAGATGGTCATTAAGATCGTCAATGAGGAAATGATAAACCTGATGGGGTCTGAGACCACGGAGATTGCCATGCAGCCAGGTAAAGCCATGACCGTCATCATGATGTGCGGACTTCAGGGTGCAGGTAAGACCACAACCGCGGCTAAGATTGCCGGAAAGCTCAAGTTAAAGGGCAAGAAGTGCCTGCTCGTCGCCTGTGACATATACAGGCCCGCTGCCGTCAAACAGCTTGAAATAAATGCACAGAAACAGGAAGTCGATGTTTTTTCCATGGGGACCTCCCACAAGGCTTCGGACATTGCAAAGGCTGCCATTGAGCATGCGGCAAAGAACGGACACAATGTCGTCATCATTGATACCGCGGGAAGACTGCAGATCGATGAAGAGATGATGGATGAACTGACCGAGATAAAGGAAAAGACGGGGGTTCACCAGACCATTCTGGTGGTTGACGCAATGACCGGACAGGAGGCTGTCAATGTTGCAAAAACCTTTGATGAAAAGGTGGGTGTTGACGGCGTCGTCCTCTCAAAGCTTGATGGCGATGCCAGAGGCGGAGCCGCCCTTTCGATAAAGGCTGTTACCGGCAAACCGATACTCTATGTGGGTATGGGAGAAAAGCTTTCCGATCTTGAGCAGTTCTATCCCGACCGTATGGCAAACAGGATCCTGGGGATGGGTGATGTGCTTACCCTTATCGAAAAAGCCCAGGAGAACCTTGATATAGATGAGGAGAGAGATAAGGAAAAGCTTAGAAAGCTTAAGAAGGGACAGTTTGACTTTGAGGATTATCTGGAAAGCATGACCCAGATGAAGAAAATGGGCGGCCTTTCAAGTATCCTTTCCATGATGCCCGGAATGGGCGGTATGATGGGAGGAATAAAGGCCGATGATCTGGAATCCCAGTTAGATGATAAAAAGATGTCAAGGATAGAGGCCATAATCCTTTCCATGACAAAGGAAGAGAGAAGAGATCCCGAACTTTTGAACCCGTCGAGAAAATTCAGGATAGCAAAGGGAGCGGGAGTTGATGTTTCGGAGGTCAACAGACTTGTGAAACAGTTCAATCAGTCCAAGAAGATGATGAAGCAGATCCCCGGTATGATGGGCGGCTTTGGTGGTAAAAAGGGTAAGTTCAGACTGCCTTTTTAGCATAGAAACATGACATCCAAATATTTTACGGAGGTAATCAAAAATGGTAAAGATCAGATTAAGAAGGATGGGAAAGAAGAAGGCTCCTTACTATAGAGTCATTGTTGCGGATGCAAGATCTCCCCGTGACGGAAGATGTATTGAGGAGATAGGTATCTATGATCCCAACACGGATCCCGCAACCGTCAGGATCGATGAGGAGCTTGCAAAGAAATGGCTTGGTACAGGCGCACAGCCCACGGAAGTCGTTGCCAAGCTTTTAAAGATTGCCGGAATAGAAAAATAAAGGATATGGAGGGCAGAGATGAAGGAACTTGTTGAAGTAATTGCAAAATCTCTGGTTGACAATCCTGATGAAGTTAAGGTGACACAGACTGAGGATGACAGATCCATAGTCGTAGAGCTTAGAGTTGCTCCGGCTGATATGGGTAAGGTCATAGGTAAACAGGGTCGTATTGCCAAGGCGATCAGAGCTGTAGTAAAAGCAGCTGCAGCCGGCGAGACAAAAAAGGTTATAGTTGATATTGTTCAGGATTAAAACGGAGTTTAGGACATCGCTTTGCGGTGTCCTAAGTTATACCCCAAAGGTTATGGCCCCTCCTTTACGGGCAGGGGATGATCAGACTGTCTCAGGAGGAGTCCGATGGAAGAACGATTCAAGGTAGGGATAATCACCGGTGCACACGGGGTACACGGCGAGGTAAAAGTGTTCCCGACAACGGATGATCCGCGCCGCTTTAAGAAGCTTAAGGAGGTCATTCTTTGCGGAAAGGGCGGAGAAAGAACCGTAAAGATCGTATCCGTCAAGCTTAATGCTTCGATGGTGATACTTAAGCTTGAGGGCACGGATGACAGAGATGCGGCGGACAGACTGAAGAAAACAGAGCTTTTTGTCGACAGAAAAAATGCCGTGAAGCTTGAAAAAGATGAGTACTTTATTGCCGATCTTATAGGGATGAAGGTGGTCGACGAAGACGACCGGATGATAGGTGAGCTTTGGGATGTTATCCAGACAGGTGCAAACGATGTTTATTCCGTAAGACAGGAGGACGGCAGGGATCTGCTGATCCCCGCCATTAAAGAATGCATCCTCTCCGTGGATGTAAATGAAAGGATAATGAAAGTACACATCATGGAAGGGCTGATCTGATGAATTTTCATGTTATGACGCTTTTTCCCGAAATGATCGATCCGGTCCTTAATACCAGTATTATCGGGCGGGCTGTAAAGAGCGGGCTGATAAATATCGATACCGTCAACATAAGGGATTATGCTTTTAACAAACACTCCAAGGTAGATGATTATACCTATGGCGGCGGGGCGGGGATGCTAATGCAGGCAGAACCCGTATATCTCTGCTACAGGTCTGTCGTTGACGGGATAAGGCCGGATGCCGGACATGCGGGAAAGGATGGTTCCACCCGTATAAGATGCATCTATCTTACCCCCCAGGGCAGGGTATTTGATCAGGAGACCGCCGGGGAACTGTCAAAGGAAGAGGATCTTATACTACTGTGCGGACATTATGAGGGCATAGATGAAAGAGTACTTGAGGAGATAGTTACCGACAATATCTCCATAGGGGATTATGTTCTGACGGGAGGAGAGATACCGGCGATGGTGCTTATCGACGCCGTGTCAAGGCTTGTGCCGGGGGTTCTCAATAATGACCTCTCTCCGGAATATGAATCATTTTATGACGGACTGTTGGAGTATCCCCAGTATTCAAGGCCGGAAATATGGCATGACAGGCCCGTTCCGGCAGTCCTTTTATCGGGACATCATGAAAACATTGAAAAATGGCGCAGGGAGCAGGCAATTATAAGAACCATGGAAAGACGGCCCGATCTCTGGGATAAATATAAGGGCAAAAGTTAATATTTTTCTTGCAAACATAACTTTCAGGTGTTATATTATTATAGTTGCAGTTAGTGCACGTAAGATAAAGAGACGGTCCGCTGTTCAGACAGATGATCAAGAACGTCCGATACAGAAGGAGGTCGCAATGAACGACATTATTAAAAACATTGAAGCCGAACAGTTAAAGGAAAGCATTCCTGAGTTCAACGTAGGTGATACCGTAAGGGTACACGCAAAGATCAAGGAAGGAAACCGCGAGAGGATCCAGATCTTCGAGGGAACTGTCCTTAAAAGACAGGGTGGCTCTAACAGAGAGACCTTTACCGTAAGAAAGACATCAAACGGTGTGGGCGTTGAAAAGACATGGCCCCTGCACTCACCCCATGTTGATAAGATCGAAGTGGTGAAGCACGGTAAGGTAAGAAGAGCTAAGTTATTCTACTTAAGAGACAGAGTCGGTAAGAGAGCAAAGATTAAAGAGCGGGTTAAGTAGATTTCATAAGGAACTTGTAAGGATTATCAAAAGGCGGCTTTCCGAATGGAAGCCGCCTTTTTACAGGAACGGGAGCGGAGATGATTATGAAAGAATTGGCTGAAGCAAGAAAAAAGATCAATCAGATCGATGAACAGATGGCGAAGCTCTTTGAGGAAAGGATGCTTCTTAGCATGGAGATAGCTGACTATAAAAAAGAACATGCTCTCCCCATAAAGGATCCCGAAAGAGAAGAGGAAATGATCAAGAAAAACAGGAATATGATAGAGAACAAGTCCGTTGAGGGCTATTATGTCGATTTCCTTAAGAACATCATAAACCTTTCCTGCGCGTACCAGACAAGGCTGCTTGAGGGTCTGAAGGTGTCATACAGCGGTGTGGAAGGAGCGTTTTCCCATATCGCCGCAAAAAGGCTTTTTCCCCAGGCCGAGCTTATACCGTGCCCTGATTTTACCAAGGCCTACAGATCGGTGGAAACCGGGGAGAGCGACTGTTGTGTGCTTCCCATAGAGAACAGTTTTGCGGGTGATGTTGGCACGGTAATGGATCTGATGTTTTCCGGCGATCTTTACATCAATCAGGTAATAGATGTCGATATCGTCCAGAATCTGATCGCCTCGGAGAATGCGACCGTTGAATCCGTAAAAAAGGTACTGAGCCATCCACAGGCACTTGAACAGAGCGATGAATTCATAAACAGCCACGGCTATGAAACCATTGCATACTCAAATACCGCCCTGGCGGCAAAATATGTGAAGGAACAGAACGATCCAACCATAGCAGCAATTGCATCCGCGGAGACGGCGGAGCTTTTCTCGTTAAAAATACTCGACAGCCATATCAATACAAGCAGAAACAATACCACCAGATTTGCTGCTTTTTCCAGAAGCCAGAATAAACCGGCCGCAACAAAGAAAAGGGATAACGAGCATTTCATCCTTGTATATACCGTAAGGAACGAAGCGGGGGCACTTGCCCAGACGCTTAACATAATCGGAGCCCACGGCTTCAACATGAGAAGCTTAAGGAGCAGACCCATGAAGGATCTGTTATGGAGTTATTATTTCTATGTTGAGGCTGAAGGAAATGTCAACACGGTAAACGGGAAGGAAATGCTTAAGGAGCTTTCGGCGATATGTGCAAAGCTTAAGCTTGTTGGCACATATCTCGGTTATGATAATGAGGGACAGAAAGCATGAAGATACTTGTCATAAACGGCCCGAACATAAACATGCTCGGTATCAGGGAACCTGATATATACGGAAGAGAGGATTATAAGACTCTTCTGGGCATGATAGAAGACCATTGCAGGAACTTAGGGGTCAGTGTCGAATGCTACCAGTCCAACCATGAGGGGGATCTGGTGGATAAGATCCAGCAGGCTTATTTTGACGGAGTCGACGGTATCGTGATAAATCCGGGTGGATACACCCATACTTCGGTGGCTCTTTTAGATGCGCTGAAAGCAGTGGCTATTCCTGCCGTGGAGGTTCACATATCTAAAGTTGATGAGCGCGAGGATTTCAGACAGGTGAGCTATGTAAGCCATGCAGTCGTAAAGCGGATCATCGGCAGGGGACTTAAAGGGTATATTGAGGCCATCGATCATCTGACAGAGTCTGAGGCATCACAACCTTCTTGAAAACGGAGAGATCAATGAGATTAAGGATAGAGCCATCGGTTTTAAAAGGCAGGGTCTCTGCACCTCCGTCAAAGAGTTATGCGCACAGGATGATGATCTGCAGCGCACTGGCGGAGGGGATGAGCATTATCGAAGGTATATCGGACAGCGAGGACATGAATGCGACACTTGACTGCATCAATACACTTGGTGCCATGGCAGAACATGAAGGCAGGACCGCATATATTACGGGGATCGGACAGACCGTAAAGACCCCGGGGATATTTGACTGCAGAGAAAGCGGATCCACCCTCAGGTTTATGATCCCTGTCGCACTTGCCCTGTACGATTCCGTTTCCTTTACCGGAAGCGGCAGACTTCTTGAAAGAGGGATAGCCGTTTACGAAGAACTCTTTTCGAAAAAGGGAATATCGGTAAAAAAAACGGATCATTCAATAGAGCTTAGCGGACGGCTCCTTCCCGGGGAATACGATGTCAGGGGAGACGTGAGCTCTCAGTTTATCACGGGTCTTTTAATGGCGCTTCCGATCCTTGACGGAGACAGTATCATAAAGATAAACGGTGAATTCGAAAGCAGGCCGTATGTAAACATCACTCTTGATACCATGAGGCAATTCGGCGTATCCGTTGATGAGAAGGCTGATAATGAATATCATTTAAAGGGATCCGGGAGGTATAGGAGCAGAAAGGCCGAGGCAGAGGGAGACTGGTCAAATGCCGCCTTTTTGTATGCCCTTAAATATCTCGGGAACGAAATTGAGATCCTTGGATTAAATGATGCAAGCAGGCAGGGAGATAAGGCCTGCATCGGAATGTTTGAGGCGTTAAGAGACGGGTGTAAGACAGTGGATATTTCGGACTGTCCCGACCTTGGTCCGGTGCTGTTTGCTTATTCCGCTCTGTTTCACGGCGGGATCTTTACCGGCACAAAACGGCTCAGGATAAAGGAAAGCGACAGGGTCCTCTGTATGCAGAAAGAGCTTCTTAAATTCGGGATAAAAACGGAGAGCACCGAAAACACACTCACGGTTGCCTCGGGCAGGTTTAAGGGCGGGATAAGCAGTCCGGAAACTGAGCTTGATTCCCATAATGATCACAGGATCGCCATGGCTCTTTCGGTCATGATGAGTGTTACCGGGGGAGTCCTTAAGAACGCGGAAGCCGTTAAAAAGAGTTATCCCGATTTTTATGATGTTATGAGAGATCTCGGAATGGAGGTTTTTGATGAAACCACTTAATGAATGCCGTATACTTATAGTCGGACTGGGGCTTATGGGCGGAAGCTATGCGGATGCACTTACGTCAAAAGGCTTTGAAGTCGGGGCCATAACAAGAAAACAGTCAACCATCGATCTTGCCCTTGAGAGGGGTCTGATCCGTCATGGCTCCACAGAGATTAAAAAGGAATATGTTGAGAAATTTGATATAATAGTATTTGCATTGTATCCTCATATTTTTACGGAGTGGATAGAAAAGTATCAGGATTATTTTAAACCGGGCGCCCTGCTTACCGATGTCACAGGTGTTAAGGGAAGCATAGTATATAAGATCCAGGAGATGCTTAGGGGGGATGTGGAATTCATCGGTGCACATCCCATGGCAGGCCGTGAAATGAGCGGGATCGAATATGCGACGGGAGATATATTTAAAGGTGCAAATTATATAGTCACTCCCACGGAAAAGAATTCGGAGGAAGCGATAGAGACCTGTAAGGAGCTTGGGAAAGCCCTCGGATGCGGTAAGATCAGAACACTGACACCCGGGGCCCATGATGAGATGATAGGTTTTCTGTCACAGCTTACACACTGCATAGCGGTTTCCCTGATGGTGTGCAAGGATTCAAGACATTTATCGGATTATACCGGGGATTCCTTCAGGGATCTTACAAGGATAGCAAGGATAAATGACGAAATGTGGAGCGAGCTTTTCCTGCTCAACAAGGAAGAACTGCTTCGGCAGATGGATCTTTTCCTTGACAAATTTAACGAGCTTAAGGGTTTTATTGAAAATGACGATGTTTCCGGGATGAGGGAAATGATGAGACTTTCCACCATCCGCAGGGGGTATTTCGACTGAGAAACATGATATATTTTTACCGGAATTTCCGGGAATCCCGGTTCAGGATCACAGTAAGAGACATAAACAGGAGAAAACAAAATGGAGTTTAAAAGAAGACTTCCGGCGACTACAGAGGTTAAGGCAATGTACCCTTTATCGGAGGATCTTGCGGAAAAAAAGGCCTTTAACGATGAAGAGATCAAAAGGATATTCATGGGGGCGGATGACAGGCTGCTGCTTGTTATAGGACCCTGCTCGGCTGACAGGGAGGATTCTGTGCTTGAATATCTTTCCAGACTTAAAAATCTCAGCGAGAGGGTCAAGGAAAAGATCCTCATCGTTCCGAGGATATATACCAATAAACCCAGAACAACGGGTGAGGGATATAAGGGAATGCTCCATCAGCCTGATCCCAACCAGAGGCCTGATATGCTCAGGGGTATAATAGCCATCAGAAAACTCCATATAAGGGCGATAGAGAAGACCGGTTTTTCCTGTGCGGATGAGATGCTCTACCCCGAAAACCATAATTATCTGGATGATGTCCTTTCCTATGTTGCGGTGGGCGCAAGATCGGTTGAGGATCAGCAGCACAGACTTACCGCCAGCGGTCTTAACATTCCTGTGGGAATGAAGAATCCTACCAGTGGGGATATAAATGTAATGATGAATTCGATCTTTGCGGCACAGCATCCCCACACCTTTGTGTATACCGGCTGGGAGGTCCACACACACGGAAATTCCCTTGCTCATGCGATATTAAGGGGATCCGTGGATAAATACGGGAAGAATATACCCAATTACCACTATGAGGATCTTATGCTTTTAAAGGAGGCCTATGAAAAAGGCGGATTCTCGAATCCCGCGGTCATAGTGGATACAAATCACAATAACTCCGGAAAGCAGTTTGACGAACAGCCGAGGATAGCCAAGGAAGTTCTTCACAGCGCCAGACATTCGGAGGACATCAACAAGCTGGTAAAGGGCCTGATGATAGAATCCTATCTTGTAGACGGCTGCCAGAAACCGGACGGGGGAGAATACGGGAAATCCATTACCGATCCATGCCTTGGCTGGGAGAAGACGGAACGTCTTGTGCTGGAGCTTGCGGAGCTTCGGTAGGACGGAAATGCGGATCCCGCGGAATAGATAAGGAATAACATGACCTGCTGTCCGGATGTGCACGGGGCAGGTAACAGATAAAGGATAAGCATGCTCTTAAAGAGAAAAAAGGACAGTGCCGGTCTGACCTTCAGACGGAGGGACCGGAAAAAGATTAAGATGAGCACCGTATATGAGATCACCTTCTGGATCGTCGGTATCGTGGCTGCGGCTTTTGTCGGGGTCACCCTTGTCTATCTGTTCGGACTGAGGACATCCATGGTGGGAAGTTCGATGGAGCCTGTCTTAAGCAACGGACAGGGAGTGCTTCTTGACAGATTATCCTATCAGTTCAGGTCACCGCAAAGGGGTGACGTCGTCGCATTTTATCCTAACGGAAACGAAAAATCCCATTTATATATCAAACGCGTTATCGGTCTTCCGGGTGAGACCATAGTGATAAAGGATTATTATGTATATATAAATGACACCAGGTATTTCATGGACAAATCCGATTACACCTATGAGGGCGGTGTTGCGGCTAATCCGGTCATCCTTTCGGAAAACGAATATTTTGTACTGGGTGATAACCGGGACAATTCCGAGGACTCGAGGAGTGCGAATATCGGTAATATATCAAAAGACATGATAGTCGGAAGGGCATGGCTGGGTCTTAAGACCTCAAGGGCTAAGACCGGCCTGATAAAGTAGGAAAACATGAATTATCAATGGTATCCCGGACATATGACCAAGGCTGTTCGTATGATGCGGGAAGAGATCAGGCTTGTGGATATCGTTATAGAGCTTCTGGATGCAAGGATACCCCTGAGTAGCATCAATCCTGATATAGATACTCTTGCCTCAGGCAAGGGAAGACTGGTGGTGCTCAACAAATATGACCTGGCGGACGAGAGGCTCAGCGCGGATTTTGAACGGTACTTCGAAAAGAAGGGGTATGTGGTAGTAAAGACTGACTCGAGGGACTCTCAAAGCGTTAAGAAGATAAGCGAAGCCGTAATGGCCGCAGGTAATGAGAAATTTGAAAGGGACAGAAAAAAGGGGATATTAAACCGGCCTGTCCGGGCAATGGTCTGCGGGATACCCAATGTCGGAAAATCCACCCTTATTAATTCCCTTGCAAAAAAAGCCAGTGCAAAGACGGGCAACAAACCCGGAGTTACCAGGGGAAAACAGTGGATAAAGCTTAATAAACAGGTGGAGCTTCTTGATACGCCCGGGATACTCTGGCCGAAGTTTGAAGACCGGGAAACCGGGATTAAACTTGCTTTGATAGGAACCATAAATGATGATATCATAGATCATGAAGAGCTTGCCGTAAAGCTCATAGATATATGCAGGGCCTTAAATGAGGATATTCTGAAGGACAGATACGGCGAGGGTGTCCTTGCATCACAGGATCCCGTGGAAATACTGACTGCGGTTGCAAAGAGCAGGGGAGCTCTTTTAAAGGGCGGTGAGTATGATCTGAACAGGGCCGCCAGGCTCTTGCTTGATGACTTCAGATCCGGAAGGCTCGGAAGGATCACTCTTGACAGGCCGCCTGTCAATTAAGGAAAACGGCGGGAATTGCGGGGACAGATGAAAAAGGGGAAGAAAAACACATCTCTGAAGAAAATAACCGATCTGAGCATCTTTATTCTGATAGTACTGGCGACTGCCTATCTGTTAGTCACTTTTGTCACGCAGAGAACAAGGGTCGACGGTATTTCAATGGAACCCACGCTTTATGACGGCGATAATATCATGATGGATAAGCTGTCGTATCATTTCAGGTCTCCTAAGAGAAAGGAGATCATCTGCTTTGTTCCATACGGTTCAAAAGAAATATTGATAAAGAGGGTGATCGGTCTGCCCGGTGAGACCGTGAGGATTGAAAACGGAGATATTTATATCGACGGTGAGATCTTTAACGATCATATAGGAGGCATGAACTATGCCGGAAGGGCGGCACAGGATATAGTGCTTGGAAGGGATGAATTTTTTGTTCTCGGAGACAACAGGACCGACAGCGTGGATTCAAGATATGATGAGATAGGAAATGTGGATGGAAAGCGGATCCTTGGAAGGGCATTTTTGCTTTTTTATCCCTTTAACAGAGTGAGGGTGGTGAAGTAGATGAAGAGCATTACGGAGATAAAAAACGAATATAAAGCCTGTGAGATCTCAGGCCTTTCCGGGTTTATCGCATCTTATGAAAATGATGACCGGACCGGGGCAGAAGCCCTTGTCAGGCAGGCGAAAAAAAAGCTTTCGGACTATGAAGCCGAACTTGTCAGAACGGAAGAAATGAAAAAGTATGAAAAGCAGTATTCGCAGTATGATCTGATCTGCGGCATAGATGAGGTGGGAAGAGGGCCCCTGGCCGGACCGGTAGTGGCCTGTGCCGTCATTTTGAAAAAAGACTGTAACATACTTTATATCAATGATTCCAAAAAAATCTCAGCCCGGAAAAGAGAAGAGCTTTATGAAAAGATCATGGCGGAAGCTCTCGCGGTTGGGATCGGACAGGTGGAGAATACGCGGATCGATGAGATCAATATTTTACAGGCCACTTATGAGGCAATGAGGCAGGCTATTCAGAATCTTAAGATAAAACCCGATATATTATTAAATGATGCGGTTACCATACCCGGAGTAGATATTAAGCAGGTGCCCATCATAAAGGGGGATGCGAAGAGCATATCCATAGCGGCGGCCAGTATAGTTGCAAAGGTAACGAGGGACAGGCTGATGGAAGAGTATGACAGTGTATATCCCGGATATAATTTTGCTTCAAACAAGGGATACGGGTCCAAAGAGCATATGCAGGCCGTAAAGAGACTGGGAATAACCCCGATACACAGAAAGACCTTTATTCCCGACGGCCTTTGATCCGAAAGGGTGACAGAATGAGTTTGTTTGATAACATACCCGATATAGGCAGCATAATCCATACCGGCTTCGGCAGAAGGAATACTTCCGGAGTCGATCAGGAAACTTTAACAGGGAGAGCGGCAAGAAATGACGGCTCTTCATCTTCATCCGCGGCATCGTCCTTAAAGGGCGGTGATATCATAAGCGGTGAAGTGGTGGATGTGGACGGAAAAAATGTAAAGCTTAAGCTTTCCGGTGACAGATATATCGACGCCAGGCTCGACGGAGGCGTTGATGTCGGCAAGGGCCAGAGCATGTCTTTCGAGGTAAAGAGCGAAGGCGGACAGACTGCACTGAGGCCTCTTTATGCAAATCTTCTCTCAAGAACTCCCCAGGCTTATCAGGCCCTTGACAATGCGGGGATCCCCGCAACGGAATCCAATCTTTCGATGGTCGGTGAGATGATGAAAGAGGGGATGAGCGTCGGAAAGGAAGCTTTGTATGCGATGCTTAAGGATGTATCCGCATATCCGGCTGCTTCGCCCGAGACCATAGTACAGCTTAATAAATTAAATCTTCCGGTCAATGAGACCAATATCTCACAGCTTGAAAATTACAGGAATCTTGAATATCAGATAGTCGATGATGCAAAAGAACTGTCCGATGGAATTTCCGAAATGCTTCGGAGCGATATTTCGGAGAAGGTGACCGCCGATATCCTTTCCCTTGTTTCATCCGATGACAGCGATTTTTCAAAAGCTCTGAGTGATGCCCTTTCATCCTTTAATGAAGCTGGAAATGCCGAAGGTGCGCAGTCTACAGTGAATGCCGGTGCGCCTATGGCAGAGCTGTCTCAGGCCGACCCGAAGGAAGCGGGGGATGTATCCCCGGAGGGAGCAAACGCAGGGGAAAACTTTCTTGAACAGTTAAAGAGCCTTATGAACGGTAAACAGGACGGTTCCGTGAATGCGGATCTTTCGGAAGCCGCAATTTCGGGCAGGACCCCGGCGGAAGCAGAGCTTTTGCAGAATGCGGGTGACGGACAGGGGACGGTTTCCGGACCGGAAAATCTCTCTTCGGATATAAGTGTCCCGGATAACGGACAGATCACCTATCCCGACACCTATGAAGGTGCCCTTAAGGAAATGGCGGATAAACTGAAGGACCTCGGTTTTGATGATAATATCGTAAGAGATCTTTCGGCTGATAAACTGCCTGCAAAGGATGTGATGCATCTTGCGGGGGAGATAGCAAAGGAGATCGCAGCCGGAAATCATAAGCTTAACCCGCTTAAGGGAGCTCTGGGAAAGCTTTTATCATCCGATGAATTCAGATCGTCTTTCAAAGATGCTCTAATGGGAAAATTCACCATAAACCCGAAGGATGTATCGGGAGACGGAAACGTGAATGAACTTTATAAACGTCTGTTAAACCAGTCCGAAAAGATCATGTCCATACTGAGTAACAGCGGGAGGAATGATGCCGCATTACTTAACAATGCACAGAATATCCGCGACAATGTTAATTTTATGAACGATCTCAATCAGATGGTACAGTATGTACAGCTTCCGCTTAAGATGGCGCAGGAAAATGCTCACGGTGAGCTGTATGTATATACAAAAAAGAAGAATCTGATGAATAAGGACGGAAATGTGAGCGCTCTTCTCCATCTTGATATGGAAAACCTCGGGCCCATGGATGTTTATGTTGCGATGCAGAATAACAGGGTCAATACGCATTTTTACATGCAGGATGACGATACCCTTGATTTTGTGATGCAGAATATCGAACGGCTGGATGAGAGACTTAAGGCGAAGGGTTATGATATGCACACTTCCGTTACCACAAAGGATATAAGGGAAGACAGGGGGATCGTTGACAGATTCCTTGAAAATGTCTCGGAGGACGGTTCCGTCAGCCGTATCGTGTCGGAGTTTGCATTTGATGTGAGGGCATGAACCATGGCAGAAAACGATAAGGATAAAAAAAAGATAAAAACCGCGGTCGCCCTGGAGTATGATCCCAATGATACGGCTCCTAAGATAGTTGCAACGGGTAAGGGCGCCCTGGCGGAAAAGATCATCGAGAAGGCTAAGGAAGCGGATGTTCCGCTCCATGAGGATTCAAAGCTTGCGAATACGCTTTCAAAGCTTGAGATAGGGGATTACATTCCGCCGGAGCTTTATGAAGTGGTTGCTGAGATCCTTGTTTTTGTTGACGAAATGGAAAAGATAAGAGGTAAGCTTGATAAGAACAGACTCAAATAAGCGGAAAACAGGCGGAAGATACGAGGAAATGGCCTGCGGATATCTTGCATCGGAAGGTCTTTTGATACTTGAGAGAAATTTCAGATGCAGGTCCGGGGAGATAGATATCATAGCAAAGGATAAGGAGACCTATGTTTTTGTTGAGGTGAAATACAGAAGGAGCAGCAGTATGGGTTTCCCCTCCGAGGCCGTGGACAGAAAAAAACAGGCAACCATTTCAAAGGTTGCCGATTTTTATCGCGTCAGATATAAGCTTTCATCAGATACTTCATACCGGTTCGATGTCATATCCATAATGGGCAGTGAGATAAAGTGGTACAAAAATGCCTTCGATTACTGCGGTTTCTGCTGATCATCACTCATCATCGACTCTGCGGTTGTACTTGTCAAGGATCGACCTGATCTTATTGGTAGGTGTATGAACCTTGGAGAGCGCCATGTCATGATTTGAAAAATCAATTATGGAAGCCAGGAATTTGCTCATGTCCGCCTCGATGTAATAGGGCCTTCTCGAAAGCTCTATGGGATGATAAGTGAGATTGGTCGTTATAATTTTATCAAAATAACAGTTCTCATAGGCTTTGTCAAAAGCATCGAGACCTTCCGTAAAGAGTCCGAAAGTACAGCAGATGAAAACTCTCTTGGCATTCATTTCCTTGAGCTGCTTGGCGGTATCGATCATGCTTCCGCCGGAAGATATCATATCGTCGATGATTATTATATCCTTGCCGTCTATTTCATCCCCCAGGAATTCATGGGCAACTATCGGATTTTTACCGTTTACGATCTTTGAATAGTCACGCCTCTTATAGAACGTACCTGTATTGACTCCCAGAACGCCCGCAAAATAAACTGCCCTGTTAAGGGCACCCTCATCGGGGGAGATGACAATAAGGTGGTCCTTGTCGATGATAAGGTCCTTTTCGTAATGGATCAGGGACTTGATAAACTGGTAGGGCGGCATGAAGTTATCAAAACCGTTAAGGGGCGTTGAATTCTGAACCTTGGGGTCGTGTGCATCAAAGGTTATGACATTGCTGACACCCATGTTCATCAGCTCTTCAAGTGCCAGAGCGCAGTCCAGGGACTCTCTGTAATGTCTTTTATGCTGCCTGCTCTCATACAGAAAAGGCATGACCACCGTGACCCTGTGAGCCTTTCCCGCTATTGCGGCGATGATCCTCTTTACATCCTGATATATGTCATCCGGCGACATGTGATTCTCAAAGCCGTTTATCTTATATGTCAGAGAATGGTTAGTGATATCTGCCAGGATGAAGAGATCTTTTCCCCTTATGGACTCGTTAAGGATGCTTTTTCCCTCGCCGGAACTGAATCTCGGACAGTCGAAGTCCAGCAGAAAGGTATTGGGCTCATATTCAAGAAAGGCAGGTGAGTCTCTGTGAGATGTATTGGTCATCCTCCGGTATTCTTTCAGATGATAATTGACCAGATTGCCAAGGTCCTTGCAGCTCTCATGACAGACGATCTTTAAGGGTGCAACCGGGATCTTTGATTCAAGAAGCTCATATGTTTTCGGTTCAATTGAAGCAGTCATTCGTAAGGCTCCGATCTGTGTATTCTTATTCATAAGACCTTTCACCTGTCAATAATACTCTAAGGAACAGACCGCGTCAAGAAACCCCGAACCCGGTTGAGACTTGGGGACGGTTCCTTTGTATCACAAATTGTACCGTTGAACGTTTGAGACTTGGGGACGGTTCCTTTGTCTCACAAATTATACCGCTGAACGTTTGTTGATTTGAACGGGTGTTTATGATAGATTTATAACAATGCAAAACAAAGGGCAGAGTTTCATCAGGCGATCCGACCGGCCTGAAACGGCTGAAAAACAAAAAAGGCGTAATAATATTAACAAAAAGGAACGGAAGATCATGAAAGAAATAAGAACAAGATTTGCACCAAGCCCGACGGGAAGGATGCATGTGGGAAATCTGAGGACAGCATTGTACGCATATCTGATAGCAAAGCATGAAAACGGGAAGTTTCTGCTGCGTATCGAGGATACGGATCAGGAAAGATATGTTGAAGGTGCGGTTGACATAATATACAGGACTCTTGCAAAAACAGGTCTGATACATGACGAAGGGCCCGACAAAGACGGCGGCGTAGGCCCTTATGTTCAGAGCAAACGTCAGGAAGCGGGAATATATCTTAAGTATGCAAAGCAGCTCATCGACGAAGGAAAGGCATACTACTGTTTTTGTACCAAAGAAAGACTTGAAGGCCTGTCGCAGAAGGTGGGGGATAAGGAGATCAATGTATATGACAAGCACTGCCTGAGCCTGACCAAAGAGGAGGTTCAGGAAAAGCTTGATGCCGGGCTTCCCTATGTTATCCGCCAGAACAATCCCAATACCGGTACCACAACATTTCATGATGAGATATATGGTGATATTACGGTTGATAATGCGGAGCTTGATGATATGATCCTTATAAAGTCCGACGGATATCCCACCTATAATTTTGCCAACGTCATAGATGATCATCTTATGGGAATAACCCACGTTGTAAGGGGCAATGAGTATCTTTCCTCTACACCCAAGTATAACAGGCTTTATGAGGCTTTCGGATGGGAGATACCCGTCTATGTTCACTGCCCTCTTATTACCGATGAGGAGCATAAAAAGCTGTCAAAGAGGAGTGGGCATTCCTCCTATGAGGATCTTATCGAGGCAGGTTTTGTGTCGGAAGCTGTTGTTAATTTTGTGGCACTGCTTGGCTGGTCGCCCGAGGATAATGTGGAGATCATGTCTCTTGAAGAGCTCATACAGAAGTTTGATTATACGAAGATGAGCAAATCGCCGGCGGTTTTTGATTACACAAAGCTTAAATGGATGAACGGTGAATACTTAAAAGCCATGGACTTTGACAGGTTCTATGAGATGGCGCTTCCGTATATCAAAGAAGTGATAACTAAGGATTATGATCTGAAAAAGATTGCAGGCATGGTAAAGACAAGGATAGAGATTTTTCCGGACATAAAGGAGCATATAGACTTCTTTGAAGAGCTTCCGGACTATGACATTTCGATGTATACGCACAAGAAGATGAAGACGGACAGCGCTTCGTCGATTAAGGTACTTAAGGAAGTCCTGCCTGTTTTGGCGGAATGTGATGATTATTCAAATGACAATCTCTTTAAGCTCCTGTCGGAATATGCAGCCTCAAACGAATACAAGACCGGATTTGTAATGTGGCCGTTAAGGACATCCCTTTCGGGAAAACAGATGACACCGGGCGGCGCTACCGAACTCATGGAGATATTCGGTAAGGAAGAGTCCCTGCGCCGTATTGAGGACGGGATACAGAGACTGTCCTGAGGCTTAGTCAGCATCAATATGAGGGGGACGGATCCCTGATCGGCACAGCTGTCACAAAACCGTCCCCGATTGGGACCGGTCACAGAAAAAGAAAGAGGGGCAATCGAAAGGAAATAACGCATATTGAAAAAAACAAATACTGAACAGCAAATGGCCATCCGGCATAAGGATGGCCCGATGCTCTTACTTGCAGGACCCGGTTCGGGAAAGACCCATACGCTTGTGAGCAGAATATGCTATCTTACACAGGTATACGGGGTACCGCCGGATAAGATCCTGACGCTGACCTTCTCCAAGGAGGCAGCATATGAAATGAGAAACAGATATTTAAGCAGATCTGAAAGCAAAGATCAGTCAGTTCATTTCGGAACATTTCATGCCGTATTCTATCACATATTGAAAAAGCAGAAGCTTTACAACGACGGCAGTATTTTAACTCACAAAGAAAAAACGGAATTTATAAGGTATGCGGGAAAGCGCTTAGGCATTAAAGAAGCCGGGGAAGAAACCTGGCAGGAGGAAATGCTTTCAAGGATCACGGTCAGGAAAAAGAAATATATGACCGGAAGCGGATCATCTATGCCCGGATCAGCAGATGCTTTGGATGCCTGCGAAGAGGCCGGTGAAGAGAGCATGTTTTTTGAAAAGCTTTATGACATCTATGAAAGCAGATGCAGGAGTGAAAAAAAGATCGACTTTGATGACATGATGATCGAATGCATAAAGCTTTTGAAGGCAGTCCCCAAAGTGCTTAAGAAATGGCAGGATAAATATGACTACATACTGGTCGATGAATTTCAGGACATCGACAATATGCAGTATGAAATATTAAAGCTTCTTGCAGGGACAAAAAGGAACCTTTTCATGGTAGGGGATGATGACCAGAGCATATACGGTTTCCGGGGAGCTGATCCTTCGATAATGCTGAGGCTTAAGGAAGATTTTGAAGATCTGATAACGGTGAATCTTAAGCTTAATTACCGCTCCGCATCTTCGGTCATAGAGACTGCCCGGGCGGTAATATCGCATAACAGGACAAGATATACCAAGGAGCAGTTTCCGGTGTCCGATGAAAAAGGGTCTGTTTACGCGGAGATTTTTCCGGATCATATTAAAGAGGCCGAATATGTGGCAGAACACATAGCTAAACTGCTTGAGGGCAATAAGGAGATGACGATAGGGATCCTTTACAGGACCGCAAGGTGTGCGGATCATCTCGAATCTGTGCTCCGTAACCGGGGTATTACCTATGAAAGAAGGGAGTCCGACAGGAATTTTTATGATCAGGAAAACATAAAAGATATAATTGCATATTTTTATCTGACCTGGGATCCGGGGGACAGGAAGCATCTTCTGAGGATATTGAACAGACCGGAAAGAGGACTGTCGAGAGAGGCTTTTGCCTATGATACGGAGGCTTCATCCTTTGACCTTTTGAAAGATTATTACGGGGATGATGAGGATAAACTTAAGGTTATAGAAAAGCTGCACAGGGATATCATCTTTATTAAGGATCTGCCGCCGCAGGCCGCGGTAAGATATATCCTCAAAGGCATCGGATATGAAAAATATATGGGAAGGCACGAGACAAATATTCTGTCAAAGCCGGAAATGGCATCTGGCAGACAGGGAATGGCCGATGGACGGGAATTGTCCTGTGCCCCTGAATTATCCGATGGTGGGAATTCCCTTATAAGCGATGGATACAGGTGCGTTGAAGAATTCATCGCACTTTGCAGAAACTGCAGATCTATAGGATCATTTATCTTTATGTATGAGGAATATCTCGAAGACCTGGGCAAAAAGGGATTCGTCACCGAGAAAAGCGATCATAAGGGAATTCCGGTAATGCAGACCGTTCACGCATCAAAAGGGCTTGAGTATGACGCCGTTTTCATAATAGGACTTGAGGAAGGATTTTTTCCTCATAAAAAGGCCAGATCGGAATCTGATATAGAAGAGGAACGAAGGCTTTTCTATGTAGCCTTAACCAGAGCTAAAAGTGAGCTTTATCTTTGCGGCAGAAAGCTTGACGGTTTCGGGAAGCGGGAATCCCGCTTCCTTCATGAAACAGGGCTTGTGGTTAATCAAATCAATCAGGGAGGTAATCAGAGGACAGTTTTGTGATTTACCACGCTGTGATTTATCTTGCTGAGATATACTTTGCTGCGATTTGCCTTAATGGGATTTGACTTGCTGAGATTTACTTTGCTGCGATTTATCTTGCTATGATTTACTTCGTTGGAATTTCCCTGTTGTAGTTTTCACCGCTGTTATTGGATCGGTTCTGTTTGTGAGGTTATATCTATGCAGCGGGATATGCACCCTATAGCAGCGTTATAGGTTCTGTCGGAATGTTTGTGGGTTGTTTGCGGGTGTATGACACGATACATAGGAGGGCGGGAAGCTGTTTATGTATAAGCAGATATTCTTTCGAAGGCTTTTGTGCATGCCATATGAGATGAAGCAGCTTTTCGCACGCACTTATAAATTACCTGGAGAGTTCTGTGCCAGCCAAATGTGGAAAAGTGGTGATAGGCATGCATAGCAAAAGGATGCCTGTTGGACTCCATGCAAGCCAAATTGGGAAAAGTGGTAATAGGCATGCACAGCAAAAGGACGCCTGCTGGACTCCATGCAAGCCAAATGGGGGAAAAGTGGTGATAGGTATGCACAGCAAAAGGACGCCTGTTGGACTCCATGCAAGCCAAATTGGGAAAAGTGGTGATAGGCATGCACAGCAACAGAATGCCCGGGGGATTCTGTGCAGACCAAATGAGGAAAAGTGGTAATAGGCATGCACAACGCAGAATGAGCAGCGGATTCTGTGCAGGCCAAATGGGGAAAAGTGGTGATAGGCATGCACAACGCAGAGTGACCAGCGGATTCTGTACAGGTCAAATGGGGAAAAGTGATGATAGGCATGCACAGTAACGAATGCACAGTGTAGAATGCCCGGTGGGCTCCAGGCATGCAAAAGAAAGCGGAGGTGCAGAAATTTCTATATCCCATATTAGAACTGAATACAAGAGTTGATACGGTTGGAAAGGAGAGTTTGATCAGTGGAAAACTATAGAGAATTACTTATTCAGCAGGAAAAGCTTGTGAATGAGTTATTAGTCCAGACAGAAAAACACCTTAGGACTATCAGAATTAAGGAGGACAGAAAAGTCAAAATCATAAAAAGGAAGCATGTCAATCAATACTATTTAGTGGATAATACTGGAAAAAGAGTGTATGTCAGGAAGAAAGATGAAGGGATCGTGCAAAAAATACTTCAAAGGGATTACTATATTGAAGTAAGTAAGAAACTCTCGAATTTGAGCGGAAGTCTCAGAAGATTTCTCAAGACATATGACATCGACTCTATCCTGAAGGTTTACGATTCCATGAGTGAGGCGAGAAGGGAACTGATCAGACCCATCTTGCCATCGGATGAAGAGTATATTATTGAATGGATGGAAAGGAACAAGGGAGGAAAGAATACATTTCCGGAACAGGGGATGTTTCTTACCAACAAAGGAGAGTATGTGCGTTCAAAATCAGAAAAAATCCTGGCGGATCTATTCCTTAAACATGGTATACCTTACAGCTACGAACCTGAATTTATAACAGAAGATCATATCAGTCTATATCCCGATTTTGTTGTGCTGAATGTTAAAAGAAGAAAAACGATATATTGGGAGCATTTCGGACTTATAACGGATGGAGAGTATGCCAGGAAGAACCTGCAAAAGCTGAACAAGTATGAAAGGAGCGGATTAGAGATTGGAAAGAATTTAGTCTTTTCAATGGAATCCGAGACAGAGCCGCTTAATGTAAAAGAAGTGGAGAAAAAGATAAAAAGATACTGCCTCGCCTGATCAATGAGTGTGTAAGAGAACTTAAGAAATCAGGCGTTTCCATCGGACAAATATCGCCTGACGGTAATGACTTATTATGCTGTGCAAAAAAATGAAAACCGCAGGTCATCGCAATCGATCACAGAACTGTTTCCTGATTGCCCTTTTGATTGACGCGAAAATCCGGGAGGAGGGTAATCACAGGACCGTCCCCCGGTTGTAACCTGACTCAAGATCCACGATCTGCTTTAAGGGACGATTTTCACAATAGTTAACAAAATCCTCCGCAAAAAGGCTTACTATCTTCTCGACCGTATGGGGAAGAGTCCAGTTTCCTGCCGCATGGGTCGTAAGGATCAGGCGCGGACAATCCCATAAGGTATTGTCTTTATCAAGGGGTTCTTTTTCAAATACATCAAGTGCTGCGCCGCCGAGGCTTCCCTCTCTGAGGATCCTTTCAAGTGCCTTTTCATCGAGCACATTTCCTCTCCCTACGTTTACGATATATGCATCTTCAGGCAACAGTCTTATTCTGTCCTCGTTTAAGAGACCTATGGTATCCGGAGTTGAAGGAAGGCTTAGAATAAGAACATCCGTTTCGGGAAGTATCTCATCTATCTCATGTAACGAAGCGATCCTGTCATAGATATTTTCGGGGTTTGAGCCTCTGCGGTTTATTCCGGTCATGCAGGCGGGTTTAAAACCTCTGATCCTCATTGCGGCTTCATTTCCGATGTCTCCGGTTCCGACAAAGGTGACCCTTGCACCATAAAGTGATCGAACGGGGAGCTGATTTTCCCATATCCGGTCTTCTTTAAGCTTTATATATTCGGGGCGTCTCCGCATGACCTCAAGGATCATCATAACAATGTGTTCAGCGATCGTAACACCGTAGGCACCCGATGAACTGGTCAGCATAATACCGGTGCCCCTGACTTTATCCAGAAAATGATCAACACCGGCGGAAGGCGTACACACCCATTTTATGCTGCTTCCCGGTCTGACCAGATTACTGTCAAACCCGAACACGATCTCGGCTTTCTCGGCCTCTTTAACGGCTTCAGCACGATCGTTGCAGAATATTGTCTCAAATCCGTATCCGGCAGCCAGTTCGTCAATGTATTTTCTCTGCTCCTCGTTTAAAGGCGGAAAAGATATAACCAGTTTTCTTTTATTCATACAAACCTCCGGGAATTCTTGTCAGTAAATCATTCTTAAAGGATTATCGCATATTTTATCATTCAAAAATATATATAATCGTTCGGAATCTTCGTATTTTTCTATTTGTGGGAGGATAAAATCCGGTGATCGTCTCGATCAGAAAATCCTCCCTTTGTTGTGTCTATAGCATCGTCTCGACCAGAGAATCCGTCCTTTATTGTGTCTATAGAAATTGTATCGATCATAGAATCAGCTCTTTATTGTGCATATAGTGATCGTACGAACACAAAACCGTCCGTCTCGGGAGCGTTTCTCACGGTAAAACGGAAGGATTATGTCTCAGCAGGGTCATTTTATTGATAATAATCCTTGCATAATGAATTCTTGAGCGATAATATATCAAACAGATATATCAAATAGATATATTGTAAAGATTTATAAGGAGAGCTTATGGCAAAGGATAAAAAGATAGATATGGTCATCCTGGGGCTGCTCAGTCACGAGGATCTAACGGGATATGATATCAAGAAAAGGATCGACGGAGCTGTCAGTTTCTTCTGGAAGGGCAGTTTCGGGAATATTTATCCTGCACTTAAAGATATGGAGAGCATGGGCCTGATAGGAAAAAAAGATACCTCGGTTGGAGGGCGGGAACGCGTCTCTTATCATATTCTGGAAAAGGGGAAAGAACAGCTTGTTAAATGGCTCAGGGAGGAACAGGCAGGTAATGAGCTACGATATGAGACGCTTTTGAAGTTATTCTTCGGAGGAGTACAGGGCAAGGATATCTCCATAAGGAATATTGAATTATTTGAGGATCAGATCCGGAGTAACCTGACTTTACTTAAAGGTTATGCAGACACACTGGAAAAGAATTTAGACAATAATGATCATGTTTACTACTATCTGACGGTATCCTTTGGGATCGATACTTATGAAGCCTATCTGAAATGGTGTGTAAAAGCAAAGAAAATGCTGAAGGAAAAGATTAAAGAAGGAGAAATATTATGAGACAAAAGATAAGAAAAACCATATTGATCATATCGTTTCTTTTGTTCCCGGTCACCATATGGTATTTTTCTCCGTATCTTATTATACGGGCGGCATCTGAACATATAATGAACGGAAGCTTTATTGTATTTGTATTAATGCTTGTTCTGTCAATGTTTTTCGGAAGGGCATGGTGCGGATATCTATGTCCGGCCGGAGGGCTTCAGGAATGTCTGGCAATGTGCAATGACAATCCGGTAAAAGGCGGCCGGAGAAACCGGATTAAATATGTTATCTGGGTCATCTGGATCATCGCCGTGATCGTTACATTTATTCTCGGCAAAGGCAAAGTAACTGTCAATCCGTTCTATATGACCGATCGCGGGATATCGGTTTCGCAGATTTATGATTATGTGATTTATTATGGAGTTGTATTGATACTTGTACTGCCGGCCCTGATCCATGGCAAAAGGGCAACCTGTCATTATATCTGCTGGATGGCTCCGTTTATGGTTATAGGGAGTTCTCTGGGGAGAGTGCTGCATCTGCCGCAGCTGCATATTGAGGCGGAAAAAACCGACTGCGTTTCCTGCGGAAGATGTTCTAAAGTCTGTCCGATGGGGCTTGATGTAAAACAGATGGTTGCGGAAGAAAAAAATCAAAGCTGTACGGAATGCATACAGTGTGGAGCTTGCGTGGATGCATGCCCTAAGAAGGTTTTGAAATATAAAATTGTATGGAAAACAAACAGCAGATCCTGATCGTATCTTAATTGCAATGGAACCTTCCCCTGATTGCAAAAATATTACAGGTAATGATATAATACCCGGAAAGGGGCATTAGCGCAGTTGGGAGCGCGTGACATCCGCAATGTCAAGGCCACGGGTTCGAATCCCGTATGCTCCATTTTTTTTCGGATCATCCTCCGAGCTTTCCCGCAAGCCAGTCTCGGGGACTTACTCCCTCGACACGTTTAAATACCTTGGAAAAATAGTAGGCGGATTCAAAGCTTAAGGCATCAGCCACCTCATAGATCTTCATATCATCATTTAAGAGAAGCTCTTTTGCCTTCTCTATTTTTTTTGTGTAAACATATTCGGAAAAACCGATCTCCGTATTTTTTTTGAAGATGGAAGAGAGGTAAGCGGGAGAGAGTCCGAAGTGCTCCGCCACCTCCGTAAGCTGTAATTTTCCGTTCAGATTTTCATCTATGTAATCCTGTATCGAAGAGATAAGCCTGTCTTTGCCGGAACGCCTGTTTGTGCCGACTATATGGGAAAAGACCCTGATGGGGGAGGGAACGTCAGCTTTTCCCTCTGCGATCTTTGATTCCTCAAAAGATGTATGTATCTCCATCGGATCGGAAACGGCCGTTCCTATTCCGAAGTACAGACTGACATTAAAATATCCGTCTATCATTTCGATGGCATTTTCAAGGGCATCATTTATCTGCTTCATTACATCGGCAATTGCCTCATCCTCGTTAAAATAGAAGATGAAGGTGAAATGCCTTATATCATTTGCAATGGTATAGCAGGGGGAATACTTGCCGAGTATATCGGTGGTCATCTTCCTTACGGAGAGACAGAGGGAACGGAGCCTGTCATTATCCGTTATCCCGTCGGTTTTCAGCGAACAGTAGACGGTGATATATCTGTTGTAGGAAAAATCCATCCGGTTTTCCGATGAAAGTCTGTCAAAGGTTGGTCTGTCGGGTATAAGATCACACAGAAGCTTTATCAGGAAGCTCTGTCTGAATTCCTCCAAAGATGAGGCAGTGGTCCCTGATGAGGTATCGGCACCGGGAGCCCCGGACAGGCTTGTGTTGTCGGATCCTGCTGCTGCGGAAGGCAAAGGGGGCATCTCGGACAGCCGTTTTGTACATCTGTTAAGAGCTTCTCTGAGAGTATCGGCGGAAAGCTCTATCTTTATCAGATAATCCACGGCTTCTCCGGCCATTGCGGATCTTACCATCTCAAAATCATCATAGGCGGTGAGCATTATAAAAACAGGCTTTTTTCCGATCTCATTTCTTACCTTATCTATCAGCTCCAGTCCGGTCATGATGGGCATTTTGATATCGGATATTACAATATCGATGTCCGGATCATTTATTATGATCTCATAGGCATCCCTGCCGTTTCCGGCAGAGGCGGCAACTTCAAAGCTTTCATTCAGATCCCTGTCGAAGATGGATTTGAGTCCTATCTGTACCAGAGGTTCGTCATCGACGATCAGTACCCTGTATCTATTTTTCATTTCATAACCTCTTTATTTCATTTCCCTTTGGGAAGGTATAGTGCACCGTCGTGGATTCCCCGGGTATGCTTGATATGGTCAGGCCATATTCGTTTCCGAAGGTGAGTTTGATCCGTTTATCTACGTTATATACCCCTATATCGGTGAAGAAGTCGTTTGCATCCTTATCATCACCGTTCATTATCTTCTCGATGGTCTGTTCATCCATGCCGATACCGTTATCCGTCACATCTATGAAAAATCTGTCCTCAAGCCGGTCATATATATGTATCCTTATCTTACCGGCGCTTCCTTTGGGCTCGATCCCGTGGAAGATCGCATTTTCAACTATGGGCTGCAGACAGAATCTGTTGACATCCTGTCCGAGCAGCTCCTCATTATCGATATCATAGCTTAAGTCGATGGTTCCGCCGTAACGGTATTTCATTATCGTATAATAATCATCAAGCAGAGCCTTTTCCTCTTTTAAGGATATAAGTGATCCGGTACTCTTGGATACATTCTTTAAAAGCCTTGAGAGGGAGGTGGACATATCGGCTATTCCGTCTGCACCCTGGATCGTAGCCATCCACTTGATGGTATTTAATGTATTATACATAAAATGGGGATTGATCTGGGACTGGAGCATGCGGTACTCAAGTTCCTGTCTGTCTTTTTCCATTTTGACCCTGTCATTTATCAGGGCCTCGACCCTTACGGAGAGGTCATTTATTCCTTTTCCTATGTTTCCCAGCTCATTATCCCATTCTATCGAATTATCTCTTGTAAAGTCGCCTTCCCCGACCCTGTTAAGCTTGCCGGTAAGTTTTTCCACCGGGGCGTTTATCATGCGGCTCAGCATGAAATATACGATGACGCCCGTAATAAAGATGAAGAGCAGTACCAGCAGTATCGCCAGAAACTGGTTCCTTGAACGTGATCTGAGTTCGCTTTCCGACGGGAGCATGCAGAGCGTGATGTCTTTGTCGGGAAGAGTGTATACAGCAAGGATATCTGCTTTGTCCGAAGGAAGTGAGGCGGGCCTGAAGGCTCCGTTTTCGTATAAGAGAGTGTTGTTATCCCCGAAGGTTATGAAAATGCTGCTGTCTTTCGGCAGCTCCAGATTATCGATGTGTTTTGTTATCACATCCGATGATATCTCCGCATAGATGAAACCCGTCATTTCCGGGGTATTATAGTTTTTTACCGGACGTATCAGGGGAAGGATCGGGGTGCCCGCCTTTTGGAACGGACTGTTATAGAGCCCGCTGCAGGGATGCCCCGGGTCCTTGAGCAGTATGGAAAAAAAAGGAGCCGATATCAGATCGTTTATGGCCTCGGGGCCGGAGGTGCCGATGACCCTCATGATATGCAGATAATTGGAACCGTCCGGAGTAGATACGAGGAACCTGTTGATCAGATCATGGGAGGGAGTTACCGTATATTCCTCATTGAGATGAGCCCAGGTGTCCGTGGCTTTCTGCCTGTATGAGACGATATCATTATCTTCAAATCCGTCGATCCTGTTTAAATAATCCTCGATCTCCGGATCGAGGGTGAGTCTTCCAATAAAGGAAAGCACCAGATTTAAGTCATAATTGATCTCGTTTCCGAGGAGCTGGACATTTATATAGGCGGACTGTCTGATACTCTCTCTTAAGTACCGTCTCGATGCATAAAAACTCAGCAATGCCACTAAAAGTGCGATGGCACTTGAGAAGCACATAACTATAAGTATTATCCTGAATCTTAAGCTTTTTATCCTGTTTTTCATAGATTGCGCTGTCATGGTATTCTGAAACGACCGGGGTGATCTGAAATAATAAAAATTTACATCTTTTTCCAAAAAAAAGACAATAATCATATTCCGGCCGTGATTTTTTACAAGATTAACAAAAAAAATGCCATTTAGGTATTGCCCTGAAAATTATAATCTATAGTCGTTGAAAAAACAATTTGACACCGGAGCATATTACGGTCCGACAGTTTAAAATGAGGACATCGTCAGGCTATATAATGCGGACAGCGCTGAGTTTTATAACACGGAGATTGCCGACTTATAAATGCGGACATTGCCCAAAGAATTAAGAGCCGGTCGTAACAGGCATACCGGAAAAACAGGAGGTAATAATGAAAAAGAAGATCATCAGCACATTACTCGCAACAGCAATGCTTGCAGTAACACTTACGGCCTGCGCAGGCGCTCCCGCAGCAACTGCACCCGCAGAGAGTGCTCCTGCAGAGACAACGGAAGAAGCAGCTCCCGCTGAAGAAACTGCAACGGAAGCAGAGGCTCCTGCCGAGGCATCGGATGAACCCGTTACCATTAAGTGGGCATTATGGGACAAGGATGCTACTGTTTATTATGAGCCCCTTATCGAAGGCTATACCGCAGCTCATCCCAATGTAACCATCGAGATGGTAGATCTTGGCTCCACGGATTACCAGACAGTATTAGGAACACAGCTTTCAGGCTCGGATGCAAGCTTTGACGTAGTTACGATAAAGGACGTTCCCGGACTTGTAACACTTGCAAACAAGGGTGTTTTAGAGCCCCTCGATGACCTTATCGCTCAGGACGGCATCGATCTTTCCGTATACAGCGGAATCACGGATCAGGTTAAGGTTAACGATACTCTTTATGAGCTTCCTTTCCGTCGTGACATATGGGTTCTTTTCTACAACAAGGACGTATTTGACAAGGCAGGGGTTGACTATCCCACAAATGATATGACATGGGAAGAGTATGACGAGCTTGCAAGAAAGATCACGGATACAACACCCGGTTCGGAAGTATACGGTGCTCACTATCATACATGGAGATCCACGATCCAGCTTATGGGAATCCTTGACGGAAAGCATACCATCGTAGACGGAACCTATGATTTCACAAAGCCTTATTATGACATGGTCCTTGCACAGCAGAAGGACGGAGTATGCATGGATTATGCAACTCTTAAGACACAGGGACTTCATTATTCGGCAGCATTCTATCAGGGCAATGTCGGAATGCTCAACATGGGTTCATGGTTCATTCCTACACTCATCCAGAAGATCAAAGAGGGTGAAGGCGCAGCAGCTGCCAACTGGGGAATCGTTAAGTATCCTCATGCCGAGGGAGTAGAGCCCGGCTCAACACTTGCAACTATCACAGCACTTGCGATCCCCACATCGGCACCCAACAAGGAAGTTGCCTGGGATTTCGTTAAGTTCGTAAGCGGCGCGGAAGGCGCAGAGATCATGGCCGGAACAGGTAACACACCTGCAATGAGCAATGATGCCATCAACGCTAAGATCGCTGAGATGGACGGCTTCCCTGAGGATGCAAATTCAAAGGACGCTCTTTCGGCAGCAAATGCATATCTTGAGATGCCTGCAAACGAGAAGTCTTCGGAGATCGAGACAGTTCTCAACGAGCAGCATGATAACATCATGAACGAGATATCAACAGTTGATGAAGCTATCGAGGCAATGAACGAAGGCGTTCAGGCTATTTTAGCCCAGTAATAAAGGATATACCGGAAATATCCGGTAAAACGAAAGATATACAGGGTACCTGTTAAGGTTACAGGTACCCTGTTTGTTAAAAAGGAAGAATAATACATAACCGGACGGAGAAGAAGATGAGCGGTAACGACAGAGCAGTTAAAATGCCCGTAAAGAGGGGCATGTCAAAGAGAGAAAAAAAGAGAACCCTGGTGGCGTATTCATTTATCGCACCGAATTTCGTGGGCTTTGCCGTGTTCACACTGGGTCCCATTATACTGGCTTTTATAATGGCATTTACGCAGTGGGACGGGTCAAATCCCATGCAGTTTGTCGGAGGAGAAAATTTTAAAGAGCTCTTCACAAACGACAGGTTTATGGCATCCCTTAGAAACACCATAGTATACAGTCTGTTTACGGTTCCGCTCACCCTTGTGTGTGCTTTGGGACTTGCGATCCTTTTAAACCAGAAGATAAAAGGACGTACCTTCTTCAGAACAGTAGTATTCTTTCCGTATGTTGCCTCCCTGGTTGCGGTAGCTGCCGTATGGAACATGTTATTCACACCCAATAAGGCGGGTCTTATGAATCAGCTTCTCATGAATGTTTTTCACACGGATCCCTTAAAATGGGCGGCAGCTCCCAATACCGTAATGCTCACCATCATACTTTTTTCGATCTGGAAGAACATGGGGTACTATATGGTGATATACCTTGCGGGGTTACAGGGTATAAGTGAGGACCTCTATGAGGCGGCAGCCCTTGACGGAGCGGGATCCTGGCAGAAATTCCTGTATGTGACCCTTCCGCAGCTGAAACCCACCACCTTCTTTGTCAGCGTGATGTTAACAATAAGCTGCTTCAAGATATACGACATCGTGTATATGCTTGCCGGAGGATCCAACGGCGTGGTTAATAAAAGCGCGATGGTGCTTGTATACTATATCTATGAGGAAGCGTTCAGAAACTGGAAGCTCGGAAGTGCTTCGGCGGCAGCGCTTGTACTGTTTGTTATAGTTCTTGTCATCACCCTTATACAGTTCAGGGGTGAGAAGAATTATGCGAACGATTAAGGAGGTGACGGAGATGGAATCAAGATCGGCTAACAAAATCATTAAAAACTGTATAACCTATTTTTTCCTAATCCTTCTTGCGGCCATAATGCTGGTTCCCTTTGCATGGATGATAACAGCCTCGCTGAAGCTTAATAAGGATGTATTTATGATCCCTTACGCCTGGGTGGGATTTGAAGCCAGATGGCAGAACTATGTGGACATATGGACCAAAATACCTCTTGCAAAATATGCATTGAATACTGTCAAGCTTACCGTGATAGTCACGCTTCTGCAGATCCTTACATCGAGCTTTGCCGCCTACGCGTTTGCGAAACTTGAGTTTAAGGGCAGAAACCTGCTGTTTCTTGCATATATCGCAACGATAGCGGTTCCCTGGCAGGTATACATGGTTCCGCAGTTTATTTTCATGAGAAAGCTGGGACTTGCGGATACGCATCTTGCCATCATAATCCTGCAGGCGTTTTCAGCCTTCGGTGTTTTTCTCATGAGACAGTTCTATGAGGGGATACCCGATTCGCTCTGCGAAGCGGCAAGGATAGACGGCATGAGCGAGTATAAGATATATGCCTCGATCATGCTCCCGCTGTCAAAACCGGCTCTTTCAACTCTTGTGATATTTACGTTTGTAAATACCTGGAATGATTTCCTGGGCCCCCTTATCTATCTGACCTCGGATTCAAAGAAAACCCTGCAGATAGGTATTAAAATGTTCATATCCCAGTATTCGGCAGAGTACGGTCTCATCATGGCGGCCTCGGTGCTGTCCCTGATCCCGGTCCTCATCGTGTTCATGTCATTGCAGAAATACTTTGTTGCGGGAATAACCACGGGTGCGGTGAAAGGCTAGCCGGATACGGAAGGATGTGTTTACATGGAAAAATGGATCAAAACAGATGTGATAATGCAATATCCGGAAGTTACGGAGGAGGAGATAAAAAAGGCTCTTTCCGTCTGTATTTCGGGGGTGCTTAAATACCTTGACGATTTTACGGATAAGTTTCCCTATGCCGCAAGCGTTGACAATTTTTACAGACCCTGTGAAAACAAAGGCTGGACCACCGGATTCTATACCGGAGAGCTGTGGCTTTCCTATGAGAATGCGCAGAATGATGCCGATAAGAAAAGAATACTGGAAGTCGCTGAAGCCCATGTCAGGTCCTTTTATGACAGGGTGGAAAAAGAGATCGATGTGGATCATCATGACATGGGATTTCTATATAGCCCATCCTGTGTTGCCGCCTATAAGCTTACGGGCAGTGAGACGGGTAAAAAAGCGGCCATAAAGGCAGCAGACATGCTCATAAGAAGATTCCAGAGTGTTGGTGAGTTCATACAGGCCTGGGGAAAGATGGGCGCTGAAGATAATTACAGGTTCATTATCGATTGTCTGTTAAACCTTCCTCTTCTTTACTGGGCAAGTATGGAGACCGGAGATGAAAAATACAGGGACATTGCCGAAAAACACATACATACCGCAATGAACAATGTCATAAGGGAGGATGATTCCACCTGGCATACCGTATTCATGGATCAGAAAACAGGAGCCTTTCACCACGGGGCAACCTGTCAGGGTTATAAAGACGGGTCGGCCTGGGCCAGAGGACAGGCATGGGGTATATACGGCTGTGCCGTAGCCTATAAATACACGAAAAGATCAGAATACATAGATTACTTTAAAAGAGTCTGCATGTATTTCCTTAAGCATCTGCCTTCGGATCTTGTTCCGATGTGGGATTTAAGCTTTGGAGAGACCGATAAGGATACGGAACCCAGGGATTCTTCCTCAGCGGTGATCGCCTGCTGCGGGATGCTTGAGATGAGCAAATACATGAATGAGGAAGACAGCGGATATTTTACCGCTGTGGCAAAGAGAATATTAAAATCCGTTATTGACGGTTACGCCGTAAGGGATGTGAACACAAGCAACGGACGCCTGTTACACGGGACCTATTCAAAGAAGAGTCCCTATAATACCTGTACTCCGGAAGGCGTGGATGAATGCGTGCTGTGGGGTGATTACTACTATATGGAGGCTCTTAACAGACTGTTAAATCCGGACTGGAATATCTACTGGTAGGGGTAACCTGAGATCTATATGGGGGATTAAAATGAGCGGAAATTTCATTGACCTGGAATACACGGATCATGAGCTGAGCCCGTATACGGGGCTTACAAGGGAGAGCTATAAAGCCATCGGAAGAAAGCTCCTCTCCGGGATCTTTGATCACATAAAAAGTATTGAAGATCCCGTTATAGTAAAAAGATCCGAGACGGAGATAACCTATCCGCATAAGGATGCAAAAGGCGGGGTTCTGGATGCGGAAAACAGGGCCGAGATGTTTGAGGGACTGACAAGGTCTCTTTTTCTTGCTTCGGTTCTGATCTATGAAGATCCGGATCTCACACTTAACGGGATAAATGTCAGGGATTATTATAAGCTGCATATCTTGCGGAGCTGTACGGATAAAAGCAGCCGGGAGTATGCGGGATCCTATGAAGAGATGCTGAAAAACACAGGCTCGACGGATTCCTTCAGGCCTTTTCAGCAGACGGTTGAGACAGCCGCCCTTGTGATCGGACTGTATGTGTGTAAGGACGTTTTATGGGATACATACGAAAAAGACGAAAAGGATGGGATAGCAGCCTTTCTTTCAGGCTTTGCCCATGCAAATACCGTGCCCCAGAACTGGAGGTTTTTTAACCTTCTGGACCTTGCATTCCTGTATATGAACGGATATGAGATCGATGAATACATAATGGCCGATCATGCCAAGGAATGCCTGAATTATTATGTGGGTGACGGCTGGTATCGTGACGGTCATTCCTTTGATTATTATTCCTGCTGGGCTTTCAGTTTTTACGCACCTCTGTGGAATCTCTGGTACGGCTATGAGCATATGCCGGACATTGCAAAGAGATTTGAAGAAAACTCAAATAAACTGATGGAGACCTTTCCCGATATGTTCGATGAGGAAGGTCATATGAACATGTGGGGCAGGAGCTGTATCTACAGAAATGCAGTGACATCGGCCTTTGACGGAAACCTGTTCCTTAAGGATCCGGCTCTTGATGCGGGGATTGCAAGAAGGATAGCATCGGGCGCCATGCTGCAGTTTATTAAGAGGGAAGAATTCCTGAAAGAAGGTGTTCCCTCATTGGGATTCTACGGACAGTTTGCCCCCCTTATCCAGGGTTATTCCTGCGCCGAATCGGTATTCTGGATCTTTAAGTCCTTTCTTTGTCTTAAGTTACCCAAAGATCATCCTTTCTGGACCGAAAAAGAGAATAACGGAACATGGGAAAAACTGGGGCCTCTTGAAACAAAAGAAACGGTGCTTGACGGGCCTGCCCTTGTTTTTACCAACCATAAAGCCAACGGGACAACCATATTAAGAACCGGAAAAGTAGTCAAGAATAAGGGCGATATGCATGGAATGCTCAATTATTCAAAGCTCTGTTACAATACGGCATTCCCCTGGGAGGCGGATGCAAGATCCTGCCAGTACGAGCTTGTAAGCCTTGTTGACGGACATCGTGAGTCTGCCAATGTAACCTTTTACAGCGGTGTATCGGATGGAGTTTTATACAGAAGACAGTTTTTTGATTATGATCTCACAAATGAATGTCACTGGCTGGAAGCAGCGGATCTGTGCGATTATGCAGTGCCTCTGGGGATCATGAGGGCTGACAGGTTAAGGGTAGCAAAGCGTCCCAAGGAAATATATCTTGGATCTTACGGATTTGCCGACAGAGGAAATCTTAAGACGGTTAAGATCACCGGAAATACTGTTCCTCTTTGTTGTGAAGGAGAGAAGGAGAAAACGGAGATCACGCCGGTTTCTTACGTGATATACGGAACGGACCATGAGGGAAGGAAACGCGGTATGGCCATGACCGTATATACGGGTTTTTCCGACATCGAGACGGTCAGAAATCACGGAAAGAATCCCGAAGCAGAGAACTCCGTGATGATACTTGCAAAGGGCGGCCTGTACAGACAGTACGACGGAAGCGAGTGCACCGTTTATATCTCACAGCTCATCACAATTAATGAAGACAGGGAATTCAAAAACGAAGAGCTGTTTCCCATAAGAATGATCAAAGCCGATACTGATATATCAAAAACCCGGAATCCCGGCCTTGCCGGTGAACTGTCGATCGAGCATAATGACGGAAGGTGCGTCCGCATAAGGATCGGCTCGCTTGAGGGGAAAATGATGCTGTGAAACCTCCCCCCGGGGAGTTATCCTTCAAAATCCTCGAATTCCTCTTCGTCAAGCAGCTCATCAAAAGCATCGGCAACCGCTTCATATTCGTCATCATCCTCGATGTATCCGAGGATTGGTTCCTCATTTGTGTCATCGGGATTTTCACTGTATCTGTAAAACCATATCTCATCGCGGTCAGCTTCGCCCTTGTCATTTAAGGGCGTAAGTGCGATGTATTCGTTATCATCCACATCAAAGATCGTTATGATACCGCAGTTTACAACCTTGCCGTCGGTGAGCGTGAGCTCGACGGTCATTTCTTCTTCGGGGTCGATATTTTCATTGATAAATGCCATATTACAGCTCCTTTTTCTTAAACTGATCCGGTTCAGAGTATCCTGTATGGGGGAAGTCGGATAAAAGTCTCAAAACCCCGTCTCTCCCTGTCATCAATCTATCATACTTCCTTGAAAAAAGAAATAATAACTGATAATATATAGTCAGAGGAGGACTCGGGGTGAAAAATGGCTATCTCATCTGAAGCGCAGGAAGAAAAGATCAATCATCTCAGAAGTATGATAAGAGATAACGGACAGATACTCTGTCTGTGCGGTGTCGGCATGGAGATCGAGTGCGGAGGCAAGAACCTCTGGAGCAACGATGAAGCATACCGGATAGAAGAGGAATACGGTCTTTCGCCCGAAGAGATCTATTCCGGATCTTTTTATGCCACAAAAAAACAGAAATTTTATCAGTTCTACAGAAAAGAGATAATGGATGTGGATATAAAGCCGGGCCCGGGTTATTATGCCATTAAACACCTGCAGGATCTGGGCAAGCTTTCAGCCGTTGTTACCCATGATGTTCTGGGGCTTCCCGAGGATGCCGGTATTTACAATGTCATAAGGCTTCACGGGAACAGGCATGTAAACCGCTGTCCCAAGTGCCACAGGCTCTTCGACCTTTCCTTTATGAGAGAGCATAAGGGCATACCTCTGTGCGATGAATGCCAGGCACCCATTAGACCCATGATACAGCTTCATGGCGAGATGGTAAGAAATGACGTTATGACCGCAGCTTCGAATGCTGTCGTCAATGCAAATATCATACTGGTATTAGGCACAAATCTCAGTCAGCCGATGGTAAATTCATTATTACAGTATTATGAGGGCAGCCACATGGTCCTCATTACTCTGCATGAACATCACAGTGACAGCAATGCTGACATCTGCATACACGGAAAGGTGGAGGATATCCTGCCGATGGTAGTTTATTAGGGCAGTATTAATATATTATGTATCAGTTAACGGTAAGTAAAGGTGTCAACTATGAATATGGAGCAAAGATAAGTGAAGCCGGAATAAACTTCTGCTTCGCTTCTTCATGTTCAAGGACACTTTTTTTATGCATATATGATAAGAATGACCGTCTTGCGGAAAAGATCGATCTGCTTCCGTACAGAGCCTTCGGAAATGTGTTTTCTGTCCTTGTTTCCGGGATGGACCCGGAAGATTTAAGCTATACCTATGAGGAAGACGGAAAGATATCGCCGGATCTGTATGCGAAAAATGCAAAACGCCTTAGAAAATGGGGAGAGAGCAGGCAAAACGGAGGCATCAATCCCAATAAGGTCTGCATACCGGATTTTGACTGGAAAGGGGATGAGCCTCTTAAGACCGATCTTGTGGATATAACAGCCTATGACCTTCATGTGCGGGGATTTACAAAGCATCCTTCTTCGGGGGTCAGACACAAGGGTACATATCTGGGACTGAAAGAAAAGACAGATTACTTAAATGATCTGGGTATCAATCAGATCATACTGATGCCGTCTTATGACTTTGATGAGATAGACGAAAGAACCGACAGGGCGTTCCTTCGCGAGGGCGAAGAGGATATACGGATTAATTACTGGGGATTCAAAAAAGCATGTTATTTCATGCCGAAACCGGAATACTCATATTCGGATGATTTTGTGAATGAGTTCAAGGACATGGTTTTATCCATGCATCGGGCCGGAATTGAGGTGATCATGCGGTTTTATTTCCCGGGATGTGTAAACCGGAATATGATCATCCCCTGCCTTAAATACTGGGTCACGGATTACCATATTGACGGATTTCTGCTGATGGGTGAGGATATCCCGGTGGAACTCATCATCACGGAGCCTCTGCTTTTTCAGACAAAGATCTATTATGACGGGTTTGAGGCGGGCAGGATAAATAACAAAAAAGGCATATACAACAAAAATCTTGCGGATGCCGGCAGGGATTTCATGACGGTAACAAGGCGCTTTTTAAAGAGCGATGAGGATATGCTTCCCGTGTTTACCGAGCTTAACAGGAAAAACCCTGCGGATATCAGACAGCTTAATTTTGTTACCACCTATGAAGGATTCTCGCTCAACGATCTTGTATCCTATGACTACAAGCATAATGAGGACAATAACGAAAACAATATTGACGGAACGGATTATAATTACAGCTGGAACTGCGGACAGGAGGGAATGTCCAGGAAAAAAGCGGTAAAGCAGCTTCGTCTCAAACAGATGAAGAATGCCATGATGATGCTCATGTTTTCAAGGGGAATACCCGTGATCCTTGGAGGCGACGAATTCATGAACACGAGAAACGGCAATAACAATCCCTACTGTCAGGATAATGCCATAAGTTACCTCAAGTGGAAAAACAACAAAGAAACCGGTGAATTCCGGGAGTTTGTAAAAAAACTCATAAGACTCAGGAAGGATCATCCGATCCTGCATATGTGCCATGAGCCGGGGCTTCTTGATACTCTGTCCTGCGGATATCCTGACCTTTCCTACCATGCGGAGGCCGCCTGGTACCCGAAATTCTACAATTATGTGAGAAATATCGGGATGATGTACTGTGGGCTTTATGCAAAAAGAAGCGACGGAAGCGATGATGATTTCTTCTATATCGCCTACAACATGCACTGGGAGGAGCACGAGTATGCACTTCCGAGGCTTCCCGACGGACTTAAATGGAAGGCGGTCCTTACAAGCGAAGAGGATGTTTCGGTATATGAGGAAAAGCTTAGGGAGAACAGTGAATCCATAACCGCAGGTCCGAGATCCGTGCTGCTTCTTATGAGCATAAAGGATACGGCAAAAAAACCGGGAAAGAAAAAAGAAACGGGAAAAAACCTGGAGGAGACAACATGATAGATGACAGAAAGATATTATTTTCGGGAATGCAGGCCACCGGAAACCTTACAATCGGCAATTATCTCGGTGCACTGAAAAACTGGGTAAAACTTACGGATGAATATGAGTGCTATTATTCCGTTGTTGATATGCATTCAATAACCGTAAGACAGGATCCGACCGAGCTTCGAAAAAGGGCAAGAAAGCTTCTGACCTTATATATAGCTGCAGGCATCGATCCAAAGAAGAGCATTCTTTACTATCAGTCTCATGTATCCGCACATGCGGAGCTTGCATGGATCTTAAACTGCTTCACCTATATGGGCGAGTTAAACAGGATGACCCAGTTCAAGGATAAGTCGGCCAAACATGCGGACAATATAAATGCGGGACTTTTTACGTATCCGGTGCTCATGGCAGCGGATATCCTGCTGTACCAGGCCGATGTGGTTCCGGTGGGAGTCGATCAGATGCAGCATCTGGAGCTTACAAGGGACCTGGCCCAGAGGTTCAATTCGATCTATGGGGATGTTTTCACCATTCCGGAGCCTTATATCGGAAAGGTGGGGGCAAAGATAATGAGCCTTCAGGATCCTTCGAAAAAAATGTCAAAGTCGGACGAGAATCCCAATGCAAGTGTTTATCTTATGGATGATCCCGATACGATAATGCGGAAGTTCAAGCGTGCCGTTACCGATTCGGAGGCAGTGATAAAATACAGGGATGAACAGCCGGGAATTAAAAACCTCATAGATATCTACTCTGCCTGTACGGGACTTAAGCCCGAGGATGTGGAAAAGGAATTTTACGGAAAGGGCTACGGTGATTTCAAGACAGCTGTGGGAGAGACCGTGGTATCTGTTCTTAAGCCTCTCCAGGACAGGATGAAGGATCTTGAGAGCAATAAGGATTATATCGACGGGATAATAAAGGACAATGCGGAGCGGGCAGCCCGTACCGCGGAAAAGACCCTGAGAAAGGTGAAGAAAAAGATAGGCTATCCGGAAAAGATACGATAGTATAAACTAAAACGATAAGTAAACTTAAATGGTATACAGACAGGATAAAAGAATCAGGGAGTGATCCGATGGAAGACAAGTATGTGGCATACATATCCAGTTACACAAGAATTAGTGACAAGGGCATAAGGATATATGATGTGGATGTTAAGGCGGGAAGGATGACGGAAAGAGAACAGGTGTCGATCACCAATTCTTCTTACATCACCGTGTCCCATCACGGAAAACGCCTGTATTCCATTACCGACATGGGAGTAGAGGCGTTTGAGATCGAAAAGAACGGGGATCTCAAAGTCATCAATATCATTTCGATCAACGGGATGAGAGGCTGCTATCTTTCCACGGATTATGCCGATGAATTCCTGTTTGTGGCAGGCTATCATGACGGAAAGATCACCGTGCTGAAACTGGATAAGGACGGCGGGCTCGATCATATAACGGACGAAGTGTACTTAAAGGGAATGGGAAGCATAGCAGAGCGGAATTTCAGACCTCATGTGAGCTGCGTCAAGATGACAAGGGACAACAAGTATCTGTGTGCCTGCGCCATAGGTCTTGATCATGTGATGATATACGCTCTTGATCATGATAAGGGTACCCTTAAGCTTTCCGATATAGTCAGATGCGAGCAGGAGAGTGCTCCTAAATATATCAAATTCAGAAGAGACGGGAAATTTGCCTATGTTGTTCATGAACTCAGCAATACGATAGATGTTTACGAATATAAGGACGGCGGAAACATGCCGGTATTTAACAGGATACAGAAGGTACCGACTCTGAATGATTATCATGCCGGAGGATCCGCAGCCTGTGCCATCGAGTTTTCGCCCGATCATAAATATCTTTTTGCATCAAATGCCGGGGATAACAGTGTCGGTGCTTTTTCGATAGATCAAAAGACCGGCATGCTCAAAAAGCTCTTCGTACTGCCGATAAGCGGTGATTATCCCAAGGATATCGCATGTTTCCCGGATATGAAGCATATAATAAGCATTAATCATGAATCGGATACGATCACTTTTTTCAATCTGAATCTGAAAAACAATACCATAGTGATGAACGGACCGGAGATCAAAGCCCCAAAGGGCAACTGTGTGGTCATCATGAAGCTTGAAAGCTGATACAGAACCTGTCCCTTCGAAAACGGGGCCGGGAATAAAGTATTGACGATCATCAGGGCTAAAGCCTTTAAAAAGGGTCTTTAGCCTTTGTTATACATATCATTTTGTCCGGGAAAGGACATAAAGGAGTATCATGTACAAAGTATTAAACAGAGACGGAATGGCCAAAAGAGCCCGGATGACCACGGTTCACGGAACCATCGAAACACCGGTCTTTATGAATGTGGGGACTGTGGCTGCGATAAAGGGAGCGGTATCAACAGAGGACCTGAAGACCATAGGATGTCAGGTACAGCTGTCAAATACATATCATCTGCATGTAAGGCCCGGTGATGAACTCATAAGGGAAGTCGGCGGGATCAGGAAATTCATGGTATGGGACAGGCCTGTCCTTACGGATTCCGGCGGGTTTCAGGTTTTTTCCCTGAGTTCCTTAAGAAAGATAAGGGAAGAGGGTGTTTTTTTCAACTCCCATATTGACGGCAGAAAGATCTTCATGGGTCCCGAGGAGAGCATGCGTATCCAGTCAAATCTTGCCTCCACCATAGCCATGGCTTTTGACGAATGTCCCTCCTCAAAGGCAGAAAGGTCATATGTACAGGCCTCGGTCGACAGGACCACCAGATGGCTTGTAAGGTGCAGGGATGAAATGAACAGACTTAACGGTCTCGATGATACCCTGAACAGAGACCAACTGTTATTCGGGATCAATCAGGGAGCTGTTTATGATGATATCAGGATAGAGCATGCAAAAACCATAAGCGAACTTGATCTGCCGGGCTATGCCATCGGAGGCCTGGCCGTCGGTGAGACTCATGAGGAAATGTATCATATCATCGAAGAGACGGTCCCTTACCTTCCTGCTGATAAGCCGGTGTATCTGATGGGAGTGGGAACTCCCGAAAACATCCTCGAGGCCGTTGACAGAGGGGTGGATTTCTTTGACTGCGTATATCCATCAAGGAACGGAAGGCACGGTCATGTATATACCAATGAAGGAAAGCTCAATTTGTTCAATCAAAAATATGAAAAGGATATGTCGCCGATAGAGGAGG
>JAIKZD010000157.1 GCA_024682555.1 Lachnospiraceae bacterium
CCCTGGACGGAAATGAAAGGGATATAACCACAGATACCCTGATGATCTATGATAATGATACGCCTGTTGCCATCGCGGGCATCATGGGAGGACTGGATTCCGAGATAGTGGATGATACGGATTCCGTTGTGCTTGAGTGTGCGAATTTCGATCCGGTATCCGTCAGAAAATCCGCTTCGAGACTTGCTCTTCGTACCGATGCTTCCGCAAGATACGAAAAGACTCTTGATCCCGAGATGACCATGTCCGCGGCAAAGAGGTTCATAAAGCTTGTTTCGCAGATCGATCCCTCAGCTGAGTGTACATCAAGGATAAGCGATGTATATGTTAAGCATTACGATGAGATAACCGTTGATTTTGACAAGGCCTTCATAGACAGATACACGGGCATAGACATCTCCTCGGACAGGATAGAGGATACCCTAAAAGCCCTGGGCTTTGCCGTTACCCGGAGGGGTGATGATTTTTCCGTTGTGGTTCCAAGCTTCCGTGCCACCAAGGATATCAGCATGAAAGCGGATATCGTCGAGGAAATAACAAGGATATACGGATATGACAATTTTGAGATAAAGACAACCCTTTCTCCCATCATACCCGCAAGGACCACCAGGAAAAGATGGGAGGAGAATACCATCAAGGATCTTCTGGTCAAAGCTTATTCCATGCACGAGGTGCATACCAGGATATGGGCCGATCCCGACGAACTGAGGGATATCGGGCTCACGCCCGAGGAAAACGTGATGCTTTTACAGGGCTCGATCGAACAGGCCACGGGAATATTAAGAACAAGCATGTTCGAAAGCTTTCTCCCCGTTATCTACGCTAACAGGAATTTCAGACCCACCTTTTCAATCTTTGAAATGGGACGTACCGTGCACGGAACGAAAGAGGATCAGACTGCGGATGAAAGAAGGATGCTTGCCATCGGTATGTACAGCAAGGAAATGTCCGAAAAGACTCTCTACTTTAAGGCTGTTGAGCTTATCAATTCCATGATATCGGAGTTAAAGCACGAGACGGTGCATTACAAAAAGACGGAGCCTTCCCATGTATGGCAGCACCCGAGAAACACATCGGTCATTAACGTTGCGGGAAAGGACATCGGTGTCATCAACACCCTTCATCCTACGACCCTTAAGAAGATTTCGAAGAACGGATATGTTGTATGTATCGAGATAGATATGGATGATCTTTTATCCGTAGAGCCTAAGGAATTTGAATTTGACGAACCTTCCAAATTCCCCGGGATCGATTATGATATCTCCATACTGATACCCGAAGGCGTAAGGTTTGAAAACATCAGAAATGAGATCGATTCCTTAAAGATAGACTCTTTAAAGAATATCAGGATCATAGACATATATGATGCGGAGCTTGTGAAGAGTATCACCGTCCGTCTCGGGTTTTCACTTCCCGACAGAACTCTTACGGGCGAGGAAGTCCAGGAAGCCGTTGACAGAATACTTGAAAAGCTTTCAAAACTTGATATACGGTTAAAAAGCTGATGGAAAAGGTAATGAATACCTCTGATTTTGATTATTATCTTCCCGATGAGCTGATAGCACAGGATCCCCTTACTGACAGGTCATCCTCAAGACTCATGGTGCTTGACAAAGATACGGGTGAGATCTCCCACAGGATCTTTAAGGATATCATCGATCTCCTGGATCCGGGAGACTGTCTTGTTCTTAATGATACGAAGGTGATCCCTGCAAGGCTCCTTGGGAAAAAGGCGGATACGGGGGCGGCCGTTGAGATCTTTCTGTTAAAGAGACTGTCCGATAAGGACTGGGAATGCCTGGTAAGGCCGGGAAAGAAATTAAAGACAGGTGCTAAAGCCGTGTTCGGAGATTACGATCTTACCGCAGTCATAACCGGCCAGAAGGAGGACGGCAACAGGATAGTCAGCTTTGAATATGACGGGATATTTGAAGAGATCCTCGACAGACTCGGGCAGATGCCGCTTCCGCCTTATATAACCCATAAACTTGCGGACAAAAACAGATATCAGACCGTATATGCAAAGTATGACGGTTCCGCCGCGGCACCTACCGCAGGACTTCATTTTACAAAGGAACTTCTTTCCGACATTGAGAACAAAGGCATAAAAACCGCCTATGTCACCCTTCATGTGGGACTCGGGACCTTCAGGCCCGTTAAATGTGAAGATATCAGCATGCATCATATGCACAGCGAGCATTTTTTCATAAATGAGGAGGCCTGCGAGAAGATAAACGGGACAAGGAATAACGGCGGAAGAGTGATCCCCGTCGGCACCACCAGCCTGCGGACCATTGAGAGCGCCGCCGATGAGAGCGGACATCTTATCCCCTGTCAGGGCGATACGGATATCTTCATATATCCGGGATACAGGTTTAAGCTGACCGACGGCCTCATAACAAATTTTCATCTTCCAAAGAGTACCCTTATCATGCTTGTTTCTGCCCTCGCCGGAAGGGAGAATGTTTTAAACGCCTACAGGGTCGCCATAGAGAACGGATACCGGTTCTTTTCCTTCGGGGACGCCATGTTCATACATTAACCACAGACCCCTGAAAATCCAAGCATCATTATTCATATTTTGCTTTTCAACTTTATTTTCAGGTTATATAATATTTAGGGCAGAGAGTTTTCCGTATATGTGCGGAAGTTTTCGTGATGTTTAAGGAGAGTATAATGCAGGAGAAGAGAAGAAACAAAAGACTTGAGCTGGATGCACATCTCATCATGAAAAGACTTGATTCCGGAAAGAATGAAAGGATCCCGGTGGATGTTCTGGACCTTTCCAAATCGGGGATCGGTTTCAGCTGTAACCAGATGCTGGAAATGGGAGCGATCTATGAGGCCGAGCTGCGGATCTGGACCAAGGAGGTCATCCTGTGTTTTGTCAATATAACCCGTATGGATCAAAGGGAAAACACCATCGTATACGGGGCCACCTTTGTGGGGCTTACCGATAATGATGCATGCAAGATACAGATCTATGATATGTTTCAGGAAGCCGGAAAGAAGAGCTGATGGATAAAAAGACCACGGTTTTGGTTGTTTTAAACGGGTATGGGATCCTGAGCCCGCAAAATGATTCCGGAGATGATAAGGACAGGTTCATTGAGGATTTAATGGAGACCTGTCCTTATTCAAAGTGTCTTGCTTCCGGAATGGCAGTGGGACTTCCCAACGGACAGATGGGGGATTCCTATGTGGGCCATATCAATATCGGAGCCGGCAGGATAGTATACCAGGACCTGTCAAGGATCACCAAGGATATTCAGGACGGTACCTTTTTTGAAAACGAACGTCTTAAAAATGCCGTTTCAAACATAAAAAACAAAGATTCCGCCCTTCACCTGTGCGGCCTTATATCGGACGGGGGCATACATTCACATCTCTCACATTTATATGCTCTTCTTGAATTCGCAAAAAGACAGGATATCCGCAGAGTCTATGTGCACTGTTTTATGGACGGCATGGATTCCGCTCCGGATAAGGGCGCGTTCTATCTTGAAAGACTGCAGGCAAAGATGAGAGAGATCGGAGTGGGGGAGATCGCAACCGTAAGCGGCAGATATTATGCCATGGACCGCGGGAACAATTATGACCGTATAAAGCTTGTATATCTTGCCATGACGGAAGGGGAAGGCATTAAGGCCGCAAATGCGGATGAGGCCATAAGGGACTCCTATGCCGCCGGTGATTATGACACATTTATCAAGCCTACCGTCATTGTTAACGGCGGTGTACCCGTGGGTATTATAAATGATGACGATACGGTGATATTTTTTAACTTCAGACCCGACAGATCCCGGGAACTTGCACACGCATTCTGCGATGATGAGTTCAGGTCTTTTAAAAGAGAAAAGAAACTTGATATTTTTTTCGCGACATTAACGGAATATGATGTTAATATAGAGGACAAGCTGGTCATATATGACGAGCCGGTTCCGGAAAATGCTTTCGGAAAATGGCTTGAGACAAACGAACTTACCCAGTTGAGGCTTGCGGAGTCCGAGAATGCACTGTTTGTAACCTATGCGTTTAACGGCTATACCGATGAGGTCTATGACGGCGAGGAAAGGATGATCCTTCCGTCGCCGAAGCTTTCCGCCGATGAATACCGGCCGGAGATGTCATCCGTCGAGATAACGGACAGACTGTGCAGGGCCATGGCTTCCCACAGTTATGATTTCATTCTGTGCGATTATGCGGCCCTTGATATCGCGGGACATACCACGGATATGGAAAACCGCAACAAAGCCATGGAAACCATAGACAATGAGATAAAAAAGGTATGTAAGTGTGCCGATGAGGAACAGGCTTTTCTTTTCATCTGCTCTACACACGGAAACATCGAGAAGTTCAGGGACAAAAAATGGAAGCAGGAGAAGAGCACGGCTCATACTACCAATCCCATTCCCTTCATTTTCTATGACAAAAGCGGTACGTTCTCCCTTAAAAACGGCGGATGCCTCGCAGACATAGTCCCCACCATCATTGATTTCATGGGTTATGAGAAACCGAAGGAGATGACGGGAAAATCCCTGTTGATCAAAGATCATGAAAATACCGGATCTTTTTGATCTGTTATTTATATCCCGATTCTATCAAACCAATATATTTCAAGGAGGATTTATCTATGATGAAACTTGTATTAGTCAGACATGGTGAGAGCGAGTGGAACAAGCTCAATCTTTTTACCGGCTGGCATGATGTGGATCTGAGCGAAAAAGGCCACGAGGAAGCAAAGCAGGGCGGAAAGATATTAAAAGAGGAGGGTTACGATTTTGACGTTGCCTATACTTCATATCTTAAGAGAGCCATTCACACCCTGAACCATATTCTTGACGAGATGGACCGTAACTGGATCCCGGTAAACAAGGCATGGCAGCTTAACGAGCGTCATTACGGTGCTCTTCAGGGACTTAACAAGTCCGAAACTGCCGAAAAATACGGTGAGGATCAGGTAAAGATCTGGAGACGTTCCTTTGATGTAAAGCCTCCCGCACTTGAGCCCGACAGCCCGGAAGCTCCCATGAATCAGGAGATGTTCAGGAATGTGGACAAGAGCGTTCTGCCTCTTCATGAGAGTCTTGAGACGACCATCGAAAGAGCCGTTCCTTTCTTTAATGATGTTATCAAGAAGGATATGCAGGCCGGAAAGAGAGTCATCATCGCCGCTCACGGCAATTCCCTGAGAGCTCTCGTTAAATATTTTGACAATATCTCCGATGAGGATATAATCGGCGTCAACATTCCCACGGGTGTGCCTCTTGTTTATGAGTTTGATGATAATTTCAATGCCATCAACCACTATTATCTCGGTGACCAGGAAGCCCTGAAGGCCAAGATGGAAGCGGTAGCAAACCAGGGTAAGGCCAAATAAACCTGATCTGTATATTATGTGCACATTTATAAGGAGGATATCTTTTATCCTCCTTATTTTTGTACACTTTTTTCATAAAATCGTTGAATATGTCCCCGAGATTTAGTAAAATCATATATAGTGTGTGGCAGGTATCGCACTATTAATTATGTATTGGAGGATTTTTTAAATGAATGTTTATACCGGCGACAAGATCAGGAATGTTGTAGTTATGGGACACGGCGGAAGCGGAAAGACGACGCTCGTTGAAGCTTTCGCATACTTATCGGGGGTTACCACGAGAATGGGTAAGGTCGCCGACGGAAATACAATATCCGATTATGATAAGGAAGAGCAGAAACGTCAGTTTTCAATAGGTACCAGCGTGGTTCCCATCGAATGGGATTCCTGTAAGATCAATTTTCTTGATACTCCGGGTTATTTCGATTTTGTAGGTGAGGTTGAGGAAGCCGTTGGAGCAGCCGCAGGTGCCATCATCGTCATCTCCGGAAAGGCCGGCGTTGAAGTGGGCGCCGAGAAGGCATGGGAGCTCTGCGAAAAATACAAGCTTCCCAGGATTATCTTTGTGTCCGATATGGATGTGGATAATGCAAATTTCAAGCAGGTAATGGATGACCTTACGGCAAAATACGGAAAGAAGATCGTGCCCTTCGAACTTCCCATCAGAGAGAACGAGAAGTTTGCCGGATATGTTGACGTTGTTTCGGAAAAAGGCTATAAGTGGGCCGACAACGGAAAGACAGCCGACTGTCCCGTTCCCGGTGACCTTGCTTCCGAGCTTGAGAGCTATAAAGAGTCACTTATGGAGTCTGTAGCAGAGACTTCCGAGGATTTCATGGACAGATATTTCGGCGGAGAGACCTTTACGGAGCAGGAGATCAAGGATGCGCTTAAGCAGAGCATCAATGACGGAAGCATCGTACCCGTGACCATGGGTTCAAGCGTTCTCTGTCAGGGAATGAACGCTCTTATAGATGATATCATCAAGTACTTCAAGAGCCCCGACACCAGGAAGATCTCGGGCGTAAACGCAAAGACCGATGAAGCATTTGAAGCCGATTATGATATCAACAAGCCCAAGAGTGCCTATATCTGGAAGACCATCGTGGATCCTTTCATCGGTAAGTATTCACTCATCAAGGTCTGCTCGGGCATAATCAAGTCCGATGATGTTCTGTTCAATTATGATAAGGATTCCGATGAAAAACTCTCCAAGCTCTATGTGCTGCGCGGGAATAAGCCTCTTGAGGTTCCGGAGCTTCATGCGGGAGATATAGGCGCCATTGCAAAGCTTAATTCGGCAGCGACCGGAGATACCCTTTCCACAAAGGCAAATCCCATCAGATATACGGCCACCGAACTTTCGAAGCCTTATACCTGCCAGAGATACAAGGCCAAGAATAAGGGTGATATCGATAAGATCTCCAGTGCCCTTCAGAAGATGATGCAGGAGGATCAGACCTTAAAGACGGTCAACGATGCCGAGAACAGGCAGACCCTTCTTTACGGAATGGGCGACCAGCATCTTGAGATCGTTGCAAGCAAGCTCTTAAACGTATACAAGTGCGATATCGAGCTTGCGGAACCCAAGGTTGCTTACAGAGAGACCATCAGAAAGAATTCCGACGTGGAATACAAGTATAAGAAGCAGTCCGGCGGACACGGCCAGTACGGTCATGTTAAGATGAAGTTCGAGCCCCTCGGCGATACCGAGAAGGCCTATGAGTTTGAGCAGATAGTTGTGGGCGGTGCGGTGCCGAAGAATTACTTCCCCGCAGTTGAAAAAGGTCTCGTTGAGTCCGTTCAGAAGGGACCTCTTGCCGCATATCCCGTTGTGGGCATCAAGGCCATCCTGTATGATGGATCCTATCATCCGGTAGACTCTTCGGAGCAGGCATTCAAGATGGCAACGATCCAGGCCTTCAAGAAGGGTGTCATGGAAGCAAGTCCCGTTCTTTTAGAGCCCATAGCTTCCCTTAAGGTTACCGTTCCCGATGATTTCACCGGCGACGTAATGGGTGATCTTAATAAGAGAAGGGCAAGGGTGCTCGGAATGAATCCCGCCGGCTCCGGAAAGACCGTTGTAGAAGCCGAACTTCCCATGACGGGTCTTTACGGATACTGTACGGTACTCAGATCCATGACCGGCGGCAGAGGCGTATATGAATATGAATTCGTTCGTTACGAGCAGGCGCCTCAGGAAGTACAGGAGAAGGAAGTTGCTGCAAGGGCAAGTCTTGCGGAAGAGAATGCGGAGGATTGATATATCCGGTTCATTCGATCTTATTATATGATACATGCGGGGCGGATGACATCTGCCCCGTTTTGATTTTCTCTGCATTAAGCCGGGACGGGGCGCAGTGATCTCATGAAATCTTGACACCGTTATTCTATGCGGATAAAATAACAAGATATAGGCGCTAAATCCCGTTTCCTTACGGGAAACCCGTAAAATGCGACTTTTGACACAATAATGTTTATTCGGAGGTTTGAAATGTCGGAAAAATACAATCATAAGGTGATAGAAAAGAAATGGCAGGATCATTGGGAGAAGGATAAGACCTTTAAGACAATAAACGGCGACTATTCCAAACCGAAATATTATGCTTTGGTTGAATTCCCCTATCCTTCGGGCCAGGGTCTTCATGTCGGTCATCCCCGTCCTTATACGGCGCTTGATGTGGTTGCAAGAAAGCGCAGGATGCAGGGTTATAACGTGCTGTATCCCATGGGATGGGATGCTTTCGGACTTCCTACCGAAAACTATGCCATCAAAAATCATATTCATCCGAAGATCGTCACGAAAAACAATATCGAGAGATTTAAGGGACAGTTAAAGGCTCTCGGTTATTCCTTTGACTGGGACAGGGAAGTGAATACCACCGATCCCGATTATTATCACTGGACACAGTGGATATTCTTAAAGCTTTTTAATGCCGGACTTGCCTACAAGACCAAGATGCCCATAAACTGGTGTACCTCCTGTAAGGTGGGTCTTGCCAATGAGGAAGTGGTGAACGGTGTCTGTGAGCGCTGCGGTGCTCCCGTTATCAGGAAGGCTCAGAGCCAGTGGATGCTTAAGATCACCGATTATGCCGAGAAGCTCCTTGAGGGACTCGATACCGTTGATTATATAGAAAGAGTAAAGGTGTCCCAGAAGAATTGGATAGGAAGATCTACGGGAGCCGAAGTCGATTTTTCGCTTACGGGTAAAGAAGACAAGCTCAGGGTCTATACAACAAGACCCGATACTCTTTTCGGCGCCACCTACATGGTGATCAGCCCGGAGCATCCCTACATCGAAAAATATAAGGATGAGATCAAAAACTATGACGAGCTCATGGCTTATCGTGAAGAAGCCGCAAAGAAATCCGACTTTGAGAGGACAGAGCTTGCAAAAGACAAGACCGGTGTTCAGATCGAAGGGATCACGGCCACCAATCCCGTCAACAATAAAGAAATACCCATCTGGGTATCCGACTATGTTCTCATGAGCTACGGAACCGGTGCCATCATGGCTGTACCCGCACATGATGAGAGAGACTGGGATTTTGCGAAGAAATTCGGGCTTCCCATAATAGAGGTAGTTGCAGGGTCCGATGTTCCGGTAACCGAAAAGGTATATACGGATGTGGAGTCCGGAACCCTTGTTAATTCGGAATTCCTGGACGGGCTCTCCGTAGCCGATGCCAAGAAGAAGATCACGGAATTCCTGACGGAGAAGGGGATCGGCTGTGCAAAGACCAACTACAAATTAAGAGACTGGGTATTCTCGAGACAGAGATACTGGGGTGAGCCCATTCCCATCGTTTTCTGCGAAAAGTGCGGATACGTGCCCTTGTCCGAAGATGAACTGCCTCTGCTTCTTCCCGAGGTTGAGAGCTATATGCCCACGGATAACGGAGAATCACCTCTTGCCGCCATCACCGACTGGGTAAACTGCAAGTGCCCCAAATGCGGCGGGGATGCAAAGAGAGAGACCGATACCATGCCCCAGTGGGCAGGGTCTTCCTGGTATTTCTTAAGATATACGGACCCCGACAACAAAAATGAACTTGCAAGCAAGGAAGCCCTTAAATACTGGCTTCCCGTTGACTGGTACAACGGCGGCATGGAGCATACCACGCTTCATCTTCTGTATTCGAGATTCTGGCACAGATTCCTCTATGATGAGGGAGTTGTACCCTGTCCCGAACCCTACAGCAAACGTACGAGCCACGGAATGATCCTTGGTTCAAACGGTGAAAAGATGTCCAAATCCCGCGGAAACGTGGTAAACCCGGACGATATCGTCAATGAATACGGAGCCGATACACTGAGGACCTACGAGATGTTCATAGGAGCCTTTGATCTGTCCGCATCCTGGAGCGATGAGGGTGTAAACGGCTGCAGAAGATTCCTTGAAAGGGTATGGAGACTGCAGGATATACTTACGGAGGGCGATGAATATTCGGAAGAACTCAATACGAAGATCCACCAGACCATCAAAAAGGTGGACGGAGATTATGAGACTCTGAAATACAACACGGCCATAGCTGCCCTTATGAGCCTTTTAAATGACTTCGTGAAGGCAGGAAAGATAAATAAAGCCGAGTTTAAGACCTATCTGACACTGTTAAACCCGGTTGCTCCCCATATTACGGAAGAGCTCTGGCAGACAGCCGGCTTTGAAAAGACCATAGCGGATACCACCTGGCCTTCCTATGATGAAAGTGCCATTAAGGAAGCAACCATAGAGATTGGCGTTCAGGTATCCGGAAAGCTCAGGGGAACAGTAACCCTTGATCAGGATGAGGATAAGGACAGCGCCATAGCAAAGGCAAAGGAAGTTCCCTCCGTCAAGCCTTTCCTTGAAGGGAAAACCATCGTAAAGGAAATCTATGTGCCCGGAAAGATCGTTAATATAGTGGCAAAATGATCCAAAGCTTTGGTATAGAGAGAAATGGCAGATACTAATGTAACAGGTTCCGGAAAAAAGGTCATAGTGGAAGCGGCAAAAAAACAGACGCTCTCTCAGGTTAAGAGAACGCCGGTTTCCGGTAACAGGCAGATTCCCCGTCAGACGGCAGGAAATGTCCGTCCCGGAAATGTCACCGCAAGAAATGCTGCGGCGGCACGGCCCCGGACTGCCATAAAGAATATGGCGCCTGATACCGATGAGGTTTCACAGACCGAAGAAACGGAAACCGTAAAAAACATAAAAAAAGAGAAGAGCAGGGCAGAAAAGCTCAGGCGCCTTGTCAGCATAATAAGCGGTGTTGTATGTGTTTTAATCATCGGATATTTTACCTGGTACTGTTTAAAGGCCCATAATGCCTCTGTACAGGCGGAATCACTCTCGGGACTCAAGAAGGAAGAAAAGGAAACGACACTGTATAAAAAACCCACGGTCAATCTCGATCTTCTGACCGAAGCCCCGGATATCCTTGAAGAGTACACTACTTTATATGCAAAGAATAAAAGCCTTGCGGGTTGGATAAAGATCGAAGGCACGGCCATAGACTATCCGGTGATGCAGACAAGGAACAATGATTATTATCTGAATCATGATTATGACCAGAAGGAAGACAAGAACGGGTCCATCTTTATCGACTGTGACTGCAGTCTGTGGCCGAGGAGCCAGAATCTCTTAATATACGGACATAACATGAAATCCGGCAAGATGTTCGGGACCCTGTCAAATTACAAAGATCAGGGTTATTTTGAGAAACATCCTCAGATAAGCTTTGATACCATATATGAAAAGGGCACCTATCAGGTCATGTATGTTTTTTCCGAGACCATACATGAGGCAACGGAGGTAACCTTTAAGTATTACCAGTTCATAGACGCAAATTCCGAGGCCGAATATGATTCGAACATGCAGGCCATGGCGGAAATGTCCCTGTATGATACCGGGGTCACCTCACATTACGGCGATGAACTCATCACCCTCTCTACCTGTGATTATGAACCCGGAGCCGAACGGTTCGCCGTTGTTGCAAAAAGGATAAGATAAGCACAATATCTGCCGGAACGCTTGAATTTTCCACAATATGTAGTAAAATTATAACAGCGTATGCATTTACGCTGTTATTTTGTTGTGTGATAAAGTCACCAGTCATTGAGTATAAATAAATCGCGGAAAATGCCGATATATATTTGTAGTAGGTATATTCAGAGATCAGGCTTTTAATGCTTTTAAAGATAAGGGGATCAGAGAATGGCAAAAAAGAAGAGCTCAAAAAAGAGATTCAGATTAAAGAAGAGCGTAAGGAGGACCATAGCGGCACTGCTTTTGGTGACCGCCGTCATCATAGCTGCCGTGCCGGTAAAAAATGTCGAGGCTACCATCGACCCTCATACGGCAGGGATACCTTCGCTTGACGATATCATTGCGGATCCGGATTATACTTCCACCACAGATACTTCGGTCCTTCCGGATGCTTCCGGTGCTTCGGTAAAGGCTTTCCCTTTGCTTGGAACATATACCACCCAGACGGGAAAGAAAAGCTATTATGAGATCAGCACCGCAGGAATGGATAATGTGAACCAGCCCGTTCCCATCTTCATCATGAAAGAACGCTCGGGAGAGCTTGGTTACGGCTGCCTTGAAAAATATGTGGGCCACGGAGGTTCCGGTTTTACCCCTGTCGGAGGATCCGTCGATCTGAATGCCGATGTCTGCTATATGAGCACCAATCCCTACGTTCCCGAGACCATATATGAAAATACCTACAGCAAATATGAAAAGAAGGAATACATCGAAACAAAGCTGGATCTTTCAAGCAGCATCCCCGAGGTAGGAAATTACGAGATCATAAAGCTCACTGTAAATACCTATACAAGGACCGATGATGATATTGAGAGAAATCCCGACGGGACTCCGGTTCTCGATTCGGAGGGAAAGGAGATCCCTACCTGGCCTTCGGAGCTCATAGGCGTGCCGGATGCCCAGGAAACACATTTCGTCTGCGACCAGATACAGACTGTCTACAGTATGGCGGATTATTCCTTCCAGGGTGCATCCAATATTTCCACAATGACCATTCCCGACAAGATAACGGCCGTGGGCGATTATGCCTTCGAAGGCTGTTCCTATCTTGAGAGCGCCGCCATAGGCGTCAACTGTAAATCCATAGGAAGGATGGCTTTTGCAAACTGCCAGAACCTCTCATCGATCAATATGCAGACACCCACCGCCCTGCAAACCATAAGCGACGGCGCATTTGCAAACACCTCCATATCATCCGTAAGATTCCCCAATACCGTAAATGAGCTGGGTTCGGCCCTGTTTTACGGCTGCAAGAACTTAAATGATACCATCGGCGGGTACGATTCACATACCTCCGGGATGTTCGTGGATATGGATACCGTAAACATGAAGATCGGATCCTATGTCTTTGCGGGATGTGAAGGCCTTACCGAGATCAAGCTGTATAAGCATATAAACAACATGGGAAGCGCCGATGCGACCTTTGCGGGCTGCACGAGCCTTGAAAGAGTCCAGCTCCCCGAAGATTTTACAAGCGGAACACTTAGCTCCGGCAATTTCTATCTCTGTCCCAGTCTTAATTATGTAAGATTCTACGGTGCATCGGATGATGCAACGGATTCGGAATTCATAACTTCCACAAATGAAGATATGGCCATACATGCAGGTGCGGCCCCCAACCGGGGAGTTCCCGATACCTTTGCCATCTGGGGTGAGATACCGAATCCAAACGTTAAACCGGCTACTCACAAGGCATATGCCTATGCAAGGAGAAACGGAAATACCTATATGTATGTGGATGCGGATGGCAAGACCTGTTATGAGCTCACCCTTTACGGATACAGATTTCAGTTCTCTTCGGACGGGAAGATCTTAAGCTGCGAGAGGACCGATGATGCGGAAGACCTGTTAAGGATACCTTCAACCATCGGCGGTATCGAAATTACTTCTACCGATGCTTCCGCCTTTATCTCACTTAGAAACGGGACAAAGCCCAAATACGTATATATACCCGACAGCATCACATCCATAGGAGACAATGCCTTTAATGATGTGGATTCCATAGAAGAGATGTATATCGACACTCAGGGTACTGCCATAGGAAACAGTGCCTTCTACGGCTGCAACAACCTTGCCTATGTCCAGATCTTCCAGACCGACGGTACCACAGGAGGCACCAGCATCGGTGACAACTGCTTTGCACAGTGCCCGAATCTTGCGGTGATCAATCTGAGAGATGATAATTATACATCCGATTCCATAAGGGATGCCAATATAACGAGTATCGGTGAAAACGCATTCAAGACGGGAAGATCCAGCTATCTTGATAATTCCATTATCTCCCAGTATATGGATGCCGCAGATACCACTAACAAGACCTTCTTGATAATGAAGGGTGACATGAGTGAATCCTACCTTCCTTATCTGAAGGCCATAGATTCGGCCTATACCGTAAGCCCCACCTATAACAGCTACATCACCTACTGCAGCGGAAATCCCCAGAATCTTTCGGCAAGGTATTCCGCTGAGACCGGGAATGTGGAGCTTTTAACCTATCCCACAAGGAATACCATAGTGGACAAGGTTACCACCTATCCCACCAATTATCCCTATGCACCGGAGATCGCCCCCACCGGTTCAAAGACGATCTCGGATGTGATGATAGACAAGGAAGGCGGAGCCTTAATATCAACAAATGAAAACAATATAATAGAGGGTGCAAAACATGTCACCATTCCCTACGGTGTCAACAGCATTGACAAAGCGGTCAACTCCACCACCTTTGACCAGTTCATAGTAAACGCGAACGGTCCCGCGGCCGTTCCTGCCGATCGTGAAGGTGACGGAAGGGGACTTACCACACTTACGCTCACCTCGGTGCATGAGATACCCGATCAGGGAATTTCCGAAGATTACGATCTGCAGACCGTTATCTTTACCGATGATATAAAAGATCTCGGGGACAAGGTCTTCCTTGGAGACTTAAAGCTTACAAATGTTCTGTTCCAGGGAGAAGGGGATAAAGCTTCGGCAACACCAGATGATCCTTTCTACTGGTGCGAGAATTATCTGATCTTTGCCTATGACGGAACAGATACCACACTGGTACAGTGCTTACAGAGCAGAGGAGCAGACGGGAACAATTACAACGTAAACGCAGCCGAGGTTGCGGATGTGACAAAGATACTTCCCGGTGCCTTTGAAGACTGCGATTACATAAGAAGTGTGGATTTCTCAAAATCCGAAGATCTGAAGGTCATCCCCAAGGACTGCTTCTTAAACTGTGATGATCTTGAAAAGGTATATCTGCCGGAATCGGTGAATCAGATAGATAATTACGCTTTTTCAAACTGCCCGGAGCTTGAGGATGTATTCCTCTATGCTGTGGAACTTGATATATCGGACAACGCATTTTCCGGAGACCCTGATTTCGTTGTGCTTCACAGCTATGAGGATTCGGCAGCCGAAAGATATGCAAAAAGGATTTCCAATGTTACCTTTGAACCCCTTACCAATGTATATACCGTAACCTTTTTGGATTATGACGGCACCGTCATTTCACAGCAGAAGGTCGAATACGAAAAGAATGCCCAGAAACCCGCGGATCCCGTAAGGCTGGGATATAAGTTCACCGGCTGGAATCCCGACGAAGGATGGCTTTCCGTTAAAAGCGATATTACCGTGGTTGCCCAGTACGTTCCCGAAGGATATACAAGCAGTTCTTCCGGTTCAACCGGCAGGTCCACATCCTCATCCGGACGTACAAGCTCCTCCGGCGGCGGCGGTGGCGGCGGCGGATCCTCATCGGGTTCATCTTCGAGATCAAGCTCTGCATCCAGTTCTTCAAGGAGTTCCAGTTCGGCCAATTCAAGCACCATGAATTCGTCAACGACTCCCGTTGTGGTAAGCGGTATAGCTGCAGGTTATGTGCCTCCCGCAGGTGGTGCTGCAGGCACTTCCGGAACCGGTAATACCGGCGGCGGCGGCAACATAAGAGGAAACGGAAGGACCAGTGTAGTATCCACAACGCCGGGCATCAGCGATACGGGCAAGATGTCTGCTACCGTTAACGGAAGCTCCGATAATTACATACTGAAGATAACCCATACGGATGAGGCCGATGAGCTTGCCCGTCAGGCTCTTATGAACAGATACGGATCTCTTGACAACATCAGATATCTGCCCATGGATATAAGCCTTTATGACGGAACGGGCACCACAAAGATCAGCCCGATCCCTGCCGGGGCAAGTGTCAATGTATCTACACCCATACCCGATGATCTGGCCATCTATGGCGGAAATGCCAAGGTTGCCAGCACCATAGGGGGTGTACTTGAAGATATCAATCCGAGATTTTCCGTTGTTACCGGGACTCCCATGATGACCTTTACGGCCACCCACTTATCACCCTATGTCATCTATGTCGATACGGCTAATCTCGGTGATGTGGGCATGATGGACAACACACCCCAAACAGGGGATATGATCCATCCCAAGTGGTTCCTTGTGATAGGACTTGTTGCTGCCAGCATATTCATGTTCTTAAAGCGGGATGAGCGTGATAAAGTACAGGTTGCGGCATGATCGCAGGACTGTGAGGTAATAGGATGAGCAAGATCGTCAGAAGAGTTGTGGGGATTCTCCTGTGTGTAACCGCATTATTGCTGATATTTCTGCCATCGCCCGTTTCGAATGCCTCAACAGTCAGGGGCGATTATGAAATGGACGGCTCGGTCATCGTAAAGTATCTCGGAAACTCCGACAGGGTATCAATTCCCAACACGGTGACCGAAATAGGCAAGGATGCCTTTTCGGGCTGTACCACAATAAGTAAAGTAACCATACCCGATTCCGTAAGGACCATTAACTATTCGGCATTTGAAAACTGCACGGCCCTTACCGAAGTCACATTGCCTGAAAGCGTTAGAACCATAGGTTCCGGCGCTTTTTCGGGTTGTTATTATCTTTCAAAGATCAACATACCGGAAAAGACCTCGGACCTGGGCTCGGGTGTATTTGCGGGCTGCAGTTCCCTGTCGAATGTAAACATATCTGCCGCAAATCCCTATTACATATGCTCCGACGGCGTGATCTATTCAAAGGACGGGGAAACCCTTGTGGAGTATCTTCCGGGAAGGGCAAAAAGCAGCTATTCCATGCCTCTCACAATTAAGGAGATAGGGGAGTATGCTTTTTACGGTGCCTATAATCTCACCGATCTGGCCATTTCACCGAATGTTAAGACCATCCCCGAATATGCCTTTGCCAACTGCTCGGGACTTACGAATCTTGTGATACCATATGGTGTCGAGTCACTGATGGCTTTTTCCTTTGCGGACTGTTCAAGCCTTCGAAAGATATCCATTCCCGATTCGGTAGGCTATATCGATGTTAATGCCTTTGCAAGCAGCAGAAATACCGTTCTTGATTTTGAAGGGCAGAACGTTACCCCGGCAGAACAGGGCAATACAGGTAACGGAAACACAGGGCAGACAAATACAGATGAAACTCCTTCGGGTGAGGAAACCGGCTCCGTGTCGGATAACGGTATTGAGGGTGAAAATGCTCTGAGCATCGACGGTAACGGAAACACCATTTATTCCGGGGATGTTCCCGTATATAATGAGTCGGTCCTTGATATGACAACCACCGGGGAAGAGGCAACGGGAGCCACCTACGGGCAGACTAAGTTAGTAGGCGGTTATGCATTTATCGCAATGCCCACCTATGCATCCGCAAAGGGTTTTTCCATGGATGATACGGAGGCGGAGGATGACGTTTATGAAAGCAATCCCACCAATGTGAATACAACCCCCGACGGATTCGTATCGGTTGATTCCGTTCTCTGCGATTATACGGGAAACAGCAGTAATGTGGGTATTCCCTCCGATATAACAAGGATCGGAAACAGGGCATTTTACCGTGATGAGGGGGTTGAAACCATAAGCATTCCCGGATCCGTATCGGATATCGGCGATTTTGCCTTTTCAAGGACGGGACTGAACGAAATAAGCATTCCCTCATCCGTTGATCATATCGGCTATGCCGCCTTTTATAACTGCCCTTATCTTGAAGATATCAATATTCCGGATTCCGTTAAAAACATTGAACTGGGTGCCTTTGAAGGGACACCATGGCTTGATGGCTTTATGGATGAGCAGTCCGGGGAATTCCTCATAGTGGGTGACGGTATCCTTACGGCCTATAACGGAAATGCTTCCGTCATAAATATTCCGGAGGGCGTGAAATCCATAGGCCCGCAGTGCTTTAAGAAAAGAAATAACCTAAAGACCCTGCGTTTTCCTCAGAGTCTTGAAAAGATCTGCGAAGAGGCCTTCCTTGGCTGCGAAGAACTTAAGACCGTTGAACTCCCGGATTCCCTTGAGACCATAGAGGACCGGGCTTTCATGGACACGGGGCTTACCGAGGTCATCATACCGGCAAGAGTAAGGAACATAGGAGTAGGTGCCTTTGACAATACGGATAACAAACCCTTAGATACAGTGGTGTTCCTGGGAGATTCCCTGCCGGAGGTTTCATGTAAGCCCACCGCATCAAGACTGTCCGCGGAAGATTTCAGGACTCCCGCTTTTAACGGAACAAAAAATGCCATTGTATCAAAGAATGCGGATCTTTCTTCACCGTCGGTACTTTCACCCGGGGAATACGGATTCAGGGGGCAGGTATATACCATTACAGATAACAATGCGGAACCCGGATTATTGCAGCTTGAGCGTTCCATATCCGTACCGGACTTAAACGGCCGGGTCACCATAGATCCGCATGTATACGCGGGAGGCAGGGATTATGTCATGGCCGGTGTTAAGGATTCGGCCTTTTCGGACTATGCTTCCGTTTATGACTGGAGCGGAAGGAAGCTTACCGGCCTTAATATAGAGGGCAACCAGAGTAATAATCTGTCCGCACTTCTTTCAAATGTCGCGACTTCCGATGAGGCGGGAGAAAAAGAAAACGGCGTAAAAGTATTCCTCTCGGGAGATTCTTTTTCCGGCGGGGAGCCGTCTGCCTATCTTAAGAGGGCAGGAAGCCCGTACAGTCTGTATATAAGTGAGGAGGAAGACTTAAGGGATGACCTTGTCCTTGCGATACAGTCTTCCGACAGGGACATCATCATAAAGGACCTCATTCCCTTATCCATTGAAATGCAGGATGATATCAGCGGGATAAATATCACAAAGCTTGCAACGAACAAGATGGAGGTTTCCATTCCCCTCCCTTCAGGGCTGTCTTCCGGATATGACATCAGGATGGCCACAATCAATGATAACGGTCTGTGCGAATCCGTCACCGCTGAAAAGATATCCGAAAACGGAGCGGAGAGTCTCAGATTTGTCATAAGCCATCTGTCCCCCTATGCTGTCTATACCTGCGAGCATAAAAGTCAGAGTGCGCAGAACGGTATTGAAGAAAAGGTTATAGAGGTATCATCCTTTGATGCCCTTCCCGGCGGCGAACAGTTTAATATCGTGATGCAGACACTTAACAAGAGCGTGGGAGGCGGTATAGAGATCAAATGGTTTGTAATTGTTATATTGTTTAGTCTTGCTTTTATTCTGTTTTTATGGAAAGATAGAACAAAACATTCAAAGCATACCCCCCGGGGCTGAAAACGAACAGGACAAAAACTGCAGGGTATGCCAAATAAAATATCAGGAGCATAACAGTCATGAACGAGGAACGTCACGTACGGATGAACACATCCAATAATCTGCTGGAGCTTGAAGAGCCCATATACAGACTGGCGGATGTAAGCACACCAAATGTATTCAGAAATCTTTTTCCATATGAAGAAATTCCCAAAATAGCATTTAATGATCGTATAGTACCCCATAATATGCCAAAGGAAATATGGATCACCGATACCACCTTCAGGGACGGACAGCAGTCGAGAGCACCCTATACCACCGAACAGATAGTGGCGATCTATGATTATCTGCATAAGCTCGGCGGGCCTAACGGAATGATCAGGCAGAGCGAATTCTTTCTCTATTCCAAAAAGGACAGGGATGCCGTATATAAGTGCATGGAAAGAGGGTATCAGTTCCCCGAGATAACAAGCTGGATAAGAGCCAGCAAAGAGGATTTCAAGCTGGTTAAGGAGATCGGCATGAAGGAAACCGGGATCCTGGTATCCTGTTCCGATTATCATATTTTCTATAAGCTTAAGATGTCAAGAAAGCAGGCCATGGAACACTATCTCAGCGTGATAAGGGAATGCCTTGAAACAGGGATATCCCCCAGATGCCATCTTGAAGACATAACAAGAGCGGATATCCACGGTTATGTGGTTCCCTTCTGTACGGAGCTTATGAAGCTGATGGATGAATACAAGATCCCCATTAAGATCAGGGCCTGCGATACAATGGGATACGGTGTTAATTATCCCGGTGCGGTAATACCCAGAAGTGTTCAGGGCATAATCTATTCACTGCTTAAGCATGCGGGAGTAAGTTCCCACCTGCTTGAGTGGCACGGACATAACGATTTTTACAAGGCCGTATCGAATTCAACCACTGCCTGGCTCTATGGCTGTTCAAGCGTTAATACCTCTCTGTTCGGTATAGGAGAGAGAACAGGTAATACACCTCTTGAAGCCATGGTATTTGAATATGCCCAGCTTAAGGGTACCTTAAACGGGATGGATACCACCATAATCACCGAACTTGCGGAGTATTACGAGAAGGAGATAGGATATGAGATCCCTCCCAGGACTCCTTTCGTGGGACGGAATTTCAATGTTACCAGGGCAGGTATTCATGCGGACGGTATCTTAAAGAATGAAGAGATCTACAATATCTTTGATACGGACAAATTCCTGAACAGACCGGTGCTCTGTGCCGTGTCAAACACCTCCGGGCTTGCGGGAATAGCACACTGGATAAATACTTTTTACAAGCTTCCGGAATCAAAGCATGTTTCCAAACAGTCAAAGCTTGTTAAACGGCTTAAGGATGAGGTGGATGCCGAATACGAAAGCGGAAGAGTGACCGTAATGACAAATGAAGAGCTTGACAGCATGGTAAAGGTAGCCTGTCAGGACTTAAAGATTCAGCTGCAGCCCTGATCATGGAATATATTGATCATAAGTATAAAAACGGAAGGATTTAAAATGGATAAGATCATCATGAAAACGCCCCTTGTAGAGATGGACGGGGATGAAATGACAAGAATACTGTGGCAGATGATAAAGGATGAACTGCTGTTGCCTTATATCGAGCTTAATACGGAATATTATGACCTTGGTTTAAAGAGCAGGAACGATACCGATGACCGGATCACGGTGGATTCCGCAAATGCCACGAAAAAATACGGCGTTGCCGTAAAGTGTGCCACCATCACTCCCAATGCGGCAAGGATGAGCGAATATGATCTGAAGAAAATGTGGAAAAGCCCCAACGGGACAATAAGATCCATTTTAAACGGTACCGTTTTCAGGACACCTATCATCGTAAAAGGGATCGAGCCCTGCGTCAAAAACTGGAAGGAACCCATAACCATAGCCCGTCACGCCTATGGAGACGTGTATTCCAACAGTGAGATGCTCATCGAAAAAAGCGGAAAGGCCGAACTTGTATTTACCGATAAGGACGGTAATGAGCAGAGGGAACTCATCCATGAATTTGATGATGAGGGCGGGATCATCCAGGGCATCCATAATGTGACTCCCTCCATTGAAAGCTTTGCAAGAAGCTGCTTTAACTATGCCCTTGATCAGAAAAAAGATCTCTGGTTCGGAGCAAAGGATACCATATCCAAGAAATATGATCATCATTTCAAGGATATCTTCAGTGAGATATTTGAAAAAGAATATAAGGAAAAATTTGAGGAGGCCGGCATCGAATATTTTTATTCCCTTATCGATGATATCGTTGCAAGGATCATGAAATCAAACGGCGGAATGATCTGGGCCTGTAAGAATTATGACGGGGATGTCATGAGTGACATGATCTCCTCCGCATTCGGCTCGCTTGCCATGATGACCTCGGTCCTTGTATCTCCCGACGGTGTATATGAATATGAGGCAGCTCACGGAACCGTTCAGAGACATTATTACAAACATCTTAAGGGAGAGGAGACTTCCACCAATTCGGTAGCTACCATCTTTGCCTGGACCGGTGCCCTCAGAAAACGGGGAGAGCTTGATGATATTCCCGAGCTTGTCAGATTTGCTTCAAAGCTCGAAAGGTCCGTTATCGAGACCATAGAGAGCGGAAGGATGACAAAGGACCTTGCAAACATCACAAACAATGACGAGATAATAACCCTCTCAAGCCTTGACTTTATCAAGGCTGTAAGAAAAACACTGGATACCTATATTTAAGGGTCATGGTTTGAACATGGATGAAAAAAACATTTCGGGAGCCGTCATAAAGAGGCTTCCAAGATATTTCAGATATCTGGGAGAACTGAGGGATGAGGGGGTTGAGAGGATCTCTTCCGGTGATCTTTCGGTTCTCATGAAGGTTACCGCTTCCCAGATAAGACAGGATCTCAACCAGTTCGGCGGCTTCGGCCAGCAGGGCTACGGATATAATGTAAGTCATCTCTATGACGAAATAGGAAAGATCCTCGGACTTCATAAAAAGCATAATCTCATCCTTATAGGTGCGGGTAATCTGGGACAGGCTCTTGCGAATTATGTGAATTTTGAAAAAAGAGGTTTTATCATCAAAGGCATCTTTGATAAAAACGAGAAGATCCACGGAAAACTCATAAGAGACATCCCCATATCTCCCATGGAAGAAATGGAATCTTTCATGAAAAACAATGATATCGACATTGCCGTTCTCACGATCCCCAAGACCGAAGCCGTAAAGGTGGCGGGAATGCTTGTGAGATGCGGCATAAAGGGGATATGGAACTTCGCCCATGTGGATCTGAATGTTCCGGATAATATTGTTGTCAAGAACGAGCATCTGTCCGAGAGTCTTATGGAACTGTCCTATAATCTGAACAGATCCGTTTCGGACAAAAAGACAGGAGGCTGATCTTTTATGGGATACTCGGAGGAAAAGTTCAGGGAAGCCCTGGAAGGCAAAAAGATCCCTACACTGGTACTGGATAACAAATGGCATAAGCTGTTTAAAAAGATGGGCACTACCGACGATATCATCAGGCTGGAGGGGGAGCTTACAAACCTGCTTAAAAGACAGGGAAAGATCAATACGGATATCAAGGGCCTCAAAAAACTGAAGAGCGATCTGATGGACGGCATCGTAAACAATATGGGAGACAGCGATGATGCCGCCGGAAAAAAAGCAGCGGACCTAAAGATCGCGGAAAACAAACGACTCATAGATGAAGCAAATGAAAAGATAGATGCCTACGGAGATGAACTTCTGGAACTTCCCAAACAGATCGATGAAGTGAACAGGTCTCTTATGGTCAAATCAATGGCCCTGTGCTATGAAAAGCTTTCGGCAAACACGGATGAGATAGAAGAGATCGCCGACTGGATCCATAACATCAGGATAGAACTCAAAAAGAACATCATAAGAAAGCAGGAAAAAGAATATTATAATGCCGAGCTTTATTCCTTCATGCATGACATCTTCGGGCCCGTAGTGATGGACCTGTTTGACATGAGATATGAACCGAAGCTCAGGACAAGCGGGGAGAATAATGAAAACGATACTGACAGCCGGTCAGATGAAGGCGCTGGATCATAAAGCCGTCAATGATTTCGGCATACCGGAATGCATCCTCATGGAAAGAGCCGGTCTTGCGGTTTATGAAAGCATAAAAGAAGAAAACTATCCTTCGGACAGGATACTGGTGTTATGTTCCTCCGGAAACAACGGCGGAGACGGTTTCTGTATAGCAAGACTTTTTGCCGAAGAAGGAAAAGAGGTGTCCGTTTTTTTTACGGGCAGCCCCTCAAAAATGAGTGAAGCAGCAAGACTCAACCATGATATATGTAAAGCCTTCGGTGTTCCCGTCACAAAAGAGCTTAAGACCGATGGAAAAGAGCTTATCATCGATGCCCTTTACGGTATCGGCCTTAACAGGCAGGCTGATGATGAAACTGCGGGTATATTTGAAGCCGTAAATGAATACAGAAGCCGTAACGGCTCCGTGCGTGTGGTGTCCGTGGACATCGCCTCAGGTGTATATGCCGATAGCGGCCGGATCGCCGGCTGTGCCGTAAGAGCTGACATGACGGTGACTTTTTCCCATATCAAGCCGGGGCATGTTCTGTACCCCGGAAAATCCTATACCGGACTGTTAAAATGCAAAAACATAGGTATCCCGGATAAAGGACTTTCACAGGAAGAAAAATATATTGAGGCCGTAACCGCGGATGACCTTCCTCTCATTAAGAGGAGGGATGATTCGAACAAAGGAACCTACGGAAAGGCCCTGATAATCGCGGGTTCAAAGGCCGTGTCCGGCTGTGCCGTGCTTGCCGCCCTTTCCTGTTTTAAGACAGGGGCGGGAATGGTCAGGGTGCTTACGCATTCCTCGAACCGGGATCTGATAATAAATGCTCTTCCCGAAGCAATGGTAACGGTCTATGATAATACACCACCGTCACCCGAAACGATGAAGGATCTCTATTCCTGGGCAACGGTAACGGGCATCGGTCCCGGGACAGGCAGGGATGATACGGCTGAGTTTCTTGTCCGTTCGGCCCTTTATGATAATGAGCTCCCTCTTGTGGCAGATGCCGATGCCATAGAACTGTTGAGGGATGAGATCCGTAAAGGACCAAAGCTTAAAAAGGATCTGGTGATCACGCCGCATGTGGGAGAAATGTCCCGCTTTACCGGCTTATCTGTGGATGAGATAAAAAAAGACCCCATGGGGGTATGCAGGGAATATGCCGAAAGATACGGCATTACCGTGTGTCTGAAGGATGCGGTCACGGTAACCGGGGACAGCCTGGGAAGGTTAAGGCTTAATATGTCCGGAAATAACGGCATGTCCGTTGCCGGTATGGGGGATGTGCTGTTTGGCATTATCACTTCCCTCATGGCTCAGGGGGCGGAAGCCTTTGATGCCGCATCCTTTGGTGCATATATCCACGGAGCCTGCGGGGACAGATGCATAAGCGAAGGCGCTTCAAAGAGCTCGCTGATGCCAACGGAGCTTATTGATAAAATCAGATATTATGCGGAGTAGAAGACAATGAGTAAAAAAAGGGTTTATGCGGAAATATCCCTTGGAGCCATCAGGGAAAACATGGAAAACATGCATTCCCTGCTTGACGAAAAGACAAAGATGATCGCGGTCATAAAGGCAAACGGTTACGGCCATGGAGCATTAAAGATCGCGGAATGCCTTGAGGATACCGGTTACGTGTTCGGATATGCAACCGCCACGGCGGAGGAAGCCTTCCGTCTCAGGGATAATGGAATAAGGAAGGCGATCCTGATACTCGGTTATACATTTCCGGAGAACTACGAAGAAATGATAGCGGAGGACATAAGACCCTCCGTATTCAAATATGAAACCGCAAAACAGCTTAACGATACGGCAAAAAAGCTCGGAAAGACCGCAAAGATCCATATAAAGATCGACACGGGAATGTCAAGGATCGGGTTCATGCCCGATGATAAGGGTCTTTCCGAGATAAAAAGGATCTCGGAACTTGAGAACATTGAAACAGAGGGGATTTTTACCCACTTTGCAAGAGCGGATGAAAAGGACAAGTCAAATGCTCTCGGCCAGCTTGGGAGTTTCCTTGCCTTTGCGGACAGATGCGAAAAAAACGGGATCCGTTTCAGGTACAGGCACGCCTCCAATTCGGCTGCCATACTTGAGCTTAAGGAGGCAAACCTTGATATCGTCCGGGCAGGAATAACCGTTTACGGGCTGTGGCCCTCAGAGGAGATGGACAGACAAAGGATAAGCCTTAAGCCGGCAATGACACTGAAAAGCTCCATAGTCTATATAAAGGATCTGCCTGAAGGTATTCCGGTAAGCTACGGCGGAACCTTTATTACAAAAAAGGCCACAAGGGTGGCCACCATACCTGTGGGATATGCCGACGGATATCCCAGAAGCCTTTCAAACAAGGGTTATGTACTGATCCGCGGAAAAAGGGCAGGGATCCTCGGAAGAGTCTGTATGGATCAGATGATGGTTGATGTAACGGATATCCCGGAAGCCTCGGAATATGATGAAGCGGTGCTTTTGGGAAGACAGGGGGATGAGATTATCACCGCCGAGGACATCGGCGATATGTCCGGAAGATTCAATTATGAATTTGTCTGTGATATCTCGGAACGCGTACCAAGAGTGTATAAATATTAAAGCTTAAGAGGGCAATTTTGCCCTCTATATCCGCATATCAGATTCCCGCCCGGCTTTCCATATCACTTTGTGACTTGCTACCGAAGCCATTAGATGATATTATAATGTGTTGTATACTTTATATTTTACAGAATTTATGAGGTGACAGATGTCGGGACATTCCAAATTTGCAAATATCAAACATAAAAAAGAGAAGAATGATGCGGCCAAGGGAAAGATATTTACCATTATCGGCCGTGAGATCGCGGTTGCCGTAAAAGAGGGCGGTGCAGATCCGAACAATAATTCAAAACTCCGTGATGTTATTGCTAAGGCCAAGGCCAATAACATGCCTAACGACACCATAGAGAGAGGCATCAAGAAGGCTGCCGGCGATGCAAACAGCGTCAACTATGAATATGTGTCCTATGAGGGGTACGGACCTAACGGGATCGCCATAATCGTGGATGCCCTTACGGATAACAGAAACCGTACCGCTGCAAATGTCCGTTCCGCATTTACAAAGGGCAACGGATCTGTCGGTACAACCGGCTGTGTTTCTTTTATGTTCGACAAAAAAGGCCAGATCATCGTTGACAGGGAAGAAACGGACCTTTCACCCGATGATCTCATGATGATCGCTTTGGATGCCGGTGCGGATGATTTTAACGAGGAAGAAGACAGTTTCGAGATCTTAACATCCGAGGATGATTTCTCCGCTGTAAGGGAAGCTTTGGAAAAAGAGGGTATTCCCATGGCTTCGGCTGAGGTTACCATGATACCTCAGAACTATGTTACTCTGACCGATGAAAATGCCATCAGGAGCATTCAGAAGACCCTGGATCTTCTGGATGAAGATGATGATGTACAGGCGGTATATCACAACTGGGATGAATAACTGAGGTAAATATAAGGGGTTTACCATGGAGGAAAAAAAGAGTAATAAACTCTCAATCGTCATAGGAGTGATTGCTCTAATGGTGCTGGGTTACGTTCTCTTTGTGACCCTGTACAGTCAGATAATCGCACAGAACGAAGGATTCTTCTACATTTTTCTGTTTGGAGGCATCCTTGTTTTGGTGTTCGTATTAATGAGCCTTATCATCAAGCTTATCGCCATTTCTCCCACCGAAGGATCAGGTGTTGTCTGGAATATTGTTGAGGCGCTAGTACTCGTGCTGATAAGCGCTCTGTTTTTTTTCATAAGATTTCAGTACACTACCAGCATGCCGGTTGAGGAAGCGCTTTTCTATAAATCCGCCTCCTTTATGTATGAAGGTACCTTAAGCGGCAGCCTTGATGTCGTAAACAAGCTTTTAAGAAGTCCAATAGACATGACCTATGCACGGATCCTGTCCCTTGTGTTTATCGCAGCGGGCGGTGAGGATCCCGGGGTGGTGGTCTATTTAAATGCCGTGGTCATTATGCTCTGTTCCTTCTTCTGCTACAGATGCGTAAGACAGATAGGGGGAAGACTTACAGGTCTTATCACTTATTTTGCGACACTCTTTATCCCGTCACAGTCCTATGGTGTTTATTCCTATTATTCGGAATACATCTTTGCCCTGTTTATATTCATCTGCATGGATATCTACTTAAGACTGAGCAATTCCGCGGAAATGAACAGGATAGTAAAGATATTTTTGGATATTCTTTTGGGGATAAATATGTCGGTTCTTCTCACCATCGAACCCGTTGCTGTCATATTTGTCTTTGCCATGATCGTCCATAACACCTTTTTCAAAAAGAACTTTGACAGATTCATGCATATGCTGGTCACCTTCATTGCGGGGCTTATCGTATTCTTTTTACTGGTGTTCTTAAAGACCGAGAGCCTGGGTGTTGAATTCAGCGATGTTTTCTCGGGTTTCAACAACCGTTTTGATCCCTCCACCAATTATGAGACGGGAATGTCATATGATGCGGCGGACATATATGAAGAGTTCAAAAATGATATAAATGATCAGACCAAGAATATAACCGACAATTATTATTTTCTGACCAAACGAAACGGTGACAGCATATCTGCCATACAGGCATCCTGGATGTCTTTGGGGACCAATCTCCTGTATATGTTCTTCCTGGTGCTGAGTATAGGCTGTGTATTTTTCATGATCAGGCTTTCGGATGACAGAGTGGTACCGCTTTTGATGCTTTTGATCGGCATTATGTATGCGGTATTCGTGAAGTCCACCAAAGACTATAACAGCTTTTATTTCTTCGAGATCCTCATCGTAATAGGCATCTGCTGTCTCAGGTATATGTATGAGAATCACCATCCGGATGTCATTGAAAACCTTGATACCGCAACCCTTCTTTCTGGAGAAGACACAGGCACGGTTTCCGAAGAAACGGAAGAGCTCACCGAGGAAGAACAGGAAGAGATCATGCTGAGAGCCAGAGCCCTTATTTTCGTGGGTGAGAATGATAAGCTCTATAACATGATAAAGGAAGAAGAGCGGGAGGAGCTTGAAGAAAGGATCAGAAACAGAGGCAAGGAAACTGCTGTAAATAATGAAACAAAAGCCGGTGATGAAGAGTTTTCGGGATATCATGATGATGACAGGGACATGACAGAAAAGCCGAAAGAGCAGGAATATGCAGGCTCCGGCATGGAAGATCCCGATGATATCGATGATATCGATGATACCGGGGAAACCGAAGGATCCGAATCTTCGGAAGACTTCGAAGAGACGGAAGATACCGAAGAGACGGAAGATACCGAAGAGATTGAAGATTTCGGTGAAGCTTCTGGAAGATCCAAAAAGGTGTCATTGTTTAAGCATAAAGATAAAAAGGATAAAAAAGACAAAAAGGACAAGAAGGACAGGAAGGATAAACAGGACAAAAAGCAGAGACAGGAAAAAGGAAAACCCGCAAAGGGCGAGATGCTTGAGAATCCCCTTCCGGTTCCGGCGAAGCATCAGTCAAGGCCAATGGAATTTGATGACGACGGCTCCGATGATGACATGGATTTTGATTATTCTGACGATGATTTTGATTATTGAAAATAAATATTTTTTATAGTTGCAAAATCAGGAGTTTTTAATTAGAATGTTTTAGGTAATAAGCTTCCATGGCTCAGCTGGTAGAGCGACGCATTCGTAATGCGTAGGTCGCCGGTTCGAATCCGGCTGGGAGCTTTTTATTTTTTGAATTTTTCATATTGTCCTGCCGTTTTATTGATTCAAAAGTGTTCATACATATTATCATCTTGTACGGGAAGTGTTTAGGTGATAAAATTAAATGCACCTTTAACACCGGACTTGAAATATTAAAGGATAATATAACAGAGAGGTTAAGATGGCTAAGCTTTGGGGCGGAAGATTTGAAAAAGAAACAGATTCTCTTGTGAATGATTTCAATTCCTCCATAATGTTCGACAAACGTCTGTACAGACAGGATATAGAAGGCAGTATCGCTCATGTGAAGATGCTGGCAAAACAGGGCATCATAAAAGCCGGGGAACGGGATGCCATAAAAGACGGCCTTGAGGAGATACTTAAGGAGATAGAAAACGGAAGCATTGAGATAACCAGGGAATATGAGGATATTCACAGTCTGGTGGAGAGCAGGCTCATTGAAAAGATCGGTGATGCCGGCAAAAAACTCCATACAGGAAGAAGCCGCAATGATCAGGTTGCTCTGGATATGCGGCTATATACAAGGGAGATCATTAAGAAGACCCGCGCTCTTGTAAAGGATCTGCTTGAGACCCTGATAAAGCTTGAGGAAGAAAACCTTGATACCTTCATGCCGGGCTTTACCCATCTTCAGAAGGCCCAGCCTGTCACCCTTGCCCATCATCTCGGTGCATATTTTGAGATGTTTAAAAGGGATGAAGGAAGGCTCTATGACCTCTATAAGCGGATGAATTACTGTCCTCTCGGTGCGGGAGCTCTTGCGGGGACCACCTATCCCCTTGACAGGGAATATACCGCCGGACTTTTAGGCTTTTACGGTCCGACGTTAAACAGCATGGATTCGGTATCCGACAGGGATTATCTGATAGAATATCTCTCGGCTGCGTCCATAATTATGATGCATCTCTCGAGATTCTGTGAAGAGCTCATAATCTTTAATACCAATGAGTACAGGTTTGTCGAGATAGACGATACCTATTCCACCGGATCGAGCATCATGCCCCAGAAAAAGAATCCAGATATAGCGGAGCTTATCAGGGGCAAGTGCGGAAGGGTATACGGAGCCCTTGACTCACTGCTTGTGACCATGAAGGCTCTTCCCCTTGCATATAACAAGGATATGCAGGAGGATAAGGAAATAAGCTTCGATGCCATGGACACGGTCACGGACTGCCTGAGGCTTTTTAACGGGATGCTGCTTAAGATTAAATTCAACCGTGACAATATGGAAAAAAGTGCCATGAACGGGTTTACGAATGCAACAGATGCGGCCGATTATCTGGTGGGAAAGGGAGTTCCCTTCAGGGATGCCCACGGGATAATCGGGAAACTGGTACTTTACTGCATAGAGAATGATAAAGCCATAGATGATCTTGATATTTCGGAGTTCAAAAACATAAGCGAATACTTTGAAGAGGATATCTATGAGGCAGTGAGCCTTAAGACCTGTGTCGAAAAGCGTCTGACCACGGGCGGTCCCTCCCGGGCAGCCATGGAAAAGGCCATAGAAGCAAACAGGAAATATCTTGACGCTCTGAAGGAAGAATGACAGATCTTATCTGTTATCATAAATGCAGCAGCGGCTGCGGGGAGTGACCTGCGGTAGACGAAACGGATCCGTTTACCGTAATTAACCCGGAAAACGGGAGAAAGGAAAATGATCCTGTCATATCAGACGGATCATACGGGATTAAGATGAGTGAAAAATTGAAGGCAGGAGTGCTTGGCGGAACGGGAATGGTAGGACAGCGTTTCATAACTATCCTTGAGGATCATCCCTGGTTTGAAGTGACCGTGATAGCCGCTTCCAAAAGAAGTGCGGGTCAGAGATACGAGGATGCCGTAAAAGACAGATGGAAGATGAGTGTACCCATACCCGAAAAGGTTAAGGATATCATTGTGGAGGATGTGAGCGACGTGGAAAAGATCGCTTCGGAAGTGGATCTTGTGTTCAGTGCCGTTGACATGACCAAGGATGAGATAAGGGCCATAGAGGAAGCCTATGCAAAGACCGAGACCCCTGTTGTGTCCAATAATTCGGCCCACAGATGGACTCCCGATGTACCGATGATCATACCCGAGATCAATCCGGAACATGCGGATATTATAGAGTATCAGAGAAAAAGACTCGGAACGAAGAGAGGTTTTGTTGCGGTAAAGCCTAACTGTTCCATCCAGAGCTATACACCCGCGCTTTTTGCCTGGAAGGAATTTGATCCGGTGAGAGCCGTTGTTTCCACATATCAGGCTATTTCCGGAGCCGGAAAGACCTTTAAGGACTGGCCTGAAATGGAAGGAAATATAATCCCCTACATCGGAGGAGAGGAAGAAAAGAGCGAGAAAGAGCCTTTAAAGATATTCGGACATATAGAAAACGGTGAGATAGTCAAGGCTGCGGGTCCCCTTATCACTTCACAGTGCATTCGCGTACCCGTATTAAACGGACATACAGCCACCTGCTTTGTGGACTTTGAAAAAAAGCCCTCAAAGGAGGAGCTTATCGACAGACTGGTATCCTTAAGCGGAAAGCCCCAGGAGTTAAAGCTTCCCAGTGCCCCTGAGCATTTCATCAGATATATGGAAGAGGATAACAGGCCTCAGGTGTCTCTTGACGTGGATTATGAAAACGGTATGGGTATCTCAATAGGCCGTTTAAGGAGCGACAGCTTATTCGATTACAAGTTTGTGGGACTCTCCCACAATACCTTAAGAGGAGCAGCGGGTGGCGCTGTGCTGTGCGCAGAGCTTTTAAAGGCTCTCGGATACATTGAAAAGAAGTGACAGACGGGAAGGCTTATGGATGATTTAAAGTTTCAGATAGATTATCTGACAGCCATAAACGATAAACTTGTGGATTCGGATAAAAGCTTCAGGTTTATTACCGAATCAACCGGTTCCCTGTATATCTATCAGGATTTAAGCAAAGACGGAGAGATAGAGCTCATAGGTCCCTGGGATGAATATACCGGTGAAAAGATCATGACCCTTCCCTTTAACGGGGTCATGATGAGGGACTATATATACAAAAACGATCTTGAACCGTTTCTCGACAATATCTGGAATCTTGTGCAGAAAAAAGAGACTTCTGCCGGAATGAAGCTTCGCAGCAGGGATAAAAAATACACTTTTGACGTCAGGACTAATATCCAGTACGACGAAAACGGAAATCCCCTTCAGAGGATGATATCATTTACGGATATCACCGAATATGAGCAGAAGCTTAAAAAGCTTAAAAAGCTGGCCTATTACGATCCTCTCACCAATCTCTACAACGGGTATTATTTTACCGAAAAGCTTAAAGGACTGATCAGACAGGCAGATGAGAACAATGAAGCCGTTGAGCTTCTCATCCTTGATATTGATGATTTCAAGGGAATCGGATCAAAGATAGGGCTGTTATATGAAAACGAGCTCATAGAGGATCTTGCCATAACCCTCAGGAAATATGAGAACAAATATACCATTCTGGGGCATCTTAAAAAGGATGTTTTTGCCTTTGCGATCCTTGATCCCAACAAAGACAACTGTGCGGTGTCACTGTACGATTCCGTAAACGAGGATATCTACAGGCCCATCGGTCTTTCAAACGGAAACAGTCTGAAGATCTTCGTTTCGGGGGGCATAGCAGGCTATCCGGAATCTGCCCATTCGGCGGAGGAACTCATATATATGGCCGAGATGGCCCTCATGAATGCAAAAGCATCCGGAAAGAACCATCTGGAGCTCTTTTCAAAGGATCTTGCGGATAATTATGATCTTGAACTTCAGACGGACGCCATAATAAAGGAGGCTCTTGAAAAAGACAGGTTTGAGCTGTATTTTCAGCCGCAGTTTGACATCGGATCCCAAAAGGTCCGGGGAGCCGAGGCACTTCTTCGGTTCTTTGATGATAATAAAAAGCTCATCCTGGAACCTGACGAGATCATAAGGCGATGCGAAAACACCGGACTCATCAAGCTCATCGGGGACATGATCCTTGACAAGGCTCTTAAGGCATATGTTTCCTGGCGTGACAAATACGGGTATTCCAAAATGCTCACCATTAATCTGTCGGCCATGCAGCTTGAGAGCGACGATATCATAACCACCCTGGAAAGGTACATCTATGAACTTAATATCGATCCGTCCCTCATAGAACTTGAATGCAAGGAAGAGGCTTTCATCAACAATATAAACCTGAGTATCAGCAAGCTTAATACCCTTAAAAAGATAGGCTTTAAGATCTGCCTTGACAATTATGGCATAGGTTATTCGCCGCTGTCTTACTTAAAGGACATACCTATCAATACCCTGAAATTCGACAGGACTTTCATGTGGCAGATGCGTTCCGACCAGTCGGTCTTTACCATTGCCAATGCCATAAAAGAGATAGCAAAGGACTTTAATATAGAGCTTGTGGCCGAGGGAATAGAAAACATCGAGCTGCTTGATATAGCAAGAAAGCTTGAATGTTCTTATGTGCAGGGGTATCTGCTGTCAAAACCGGTCAGGATGAAGGATTACGAAAAAATATTTATGCAGGATATGTAAGAGGGGTGTAAAATGCTACAGGAAAGAACTCTTGAATATGATTACCTGCAGGGTTTTTACAATAAAGACGAAAACCGGATCGTTGTGGTATATGGCGACAGATTCAGCGGGATCGATCATTTTCTGAAGGATTTCATAAAGGATTACGACTATTTCTATTACAGAGCCAGACCCTGTTCCATGAATGAACAGCTGGATCTGTGGAAGAGGGAGCTTAAGGAAGATCTTTCGCGCAATCCGGATATGGGACACGGGTATCTGGGGATACTCAGTGCCATGATGCAGAAAAAAACGGAAAAAAGGATCGTTTTTATCGATGAATTTCAGAATATCATCAAATATTCCGAAGATTTCATGGAAAGCCTCATAAGGGTATCAAACGACAAATGGAACAACCAGCCCACCCTGTTTATCCTTGCCACAAGATCGGTATACTGGGTTGAAAATTCCATGGTCGAAAAGCTCGGAAAGAATGCCTATGAGATACATGGGCTGTTAAAGATAAACGATCTGAAGTTTTTAAATCTTGTCAGATATTTCAAAAAATACAAGCTGAAGAATCATGTGGAGGTATATTCGATCCTCGGCGGAAAAAGAGGCCTCTGGGATCATTTTAACGATGACCGTTCCGTAAATGACAATATCTGCAAGAATATCCTGACAAAGGGAAGTTTCCTGTATGAATACGGAATGCATATCCTGCCGGAGGAGTTAAGAGAACCGAACGTATATAATACCATCCTTTCAACCCTTGCCCAGGGCAGGGAAAAGCTGAATGATATCTACAGGCACACCGGCTATTCCAGGGCCAAGATAAGCGTTTATCTGAAGAATCTGATATCACTTAACATAGTGGAGAAGGTGGATTCCTACGATACGCTGGGCAGGGAAAATGCCCAGAAGGGAATATACAGGATATGCGATCCCTTTGTGGATTTCTGGTTCTGTTTTGTTTTCAGCCATCTGTCGAAGCTTGATATATATACACCGGAGAGATTTTTTACAAAATATATCTCACCGGAACTGAAGAATTATACGGCGAAATATTTCAAGGACGTGTGTTCCGAATATCTTGAGCTCATGAACAGGGCCGGACAGCTTCGGTACAATTACACCAAAAAGGGAAGCTGGATCGGAAAGGTGGGGACCATAGACATAATCGCACAGGACGATGCGGGTCATACCATAATAGGGCTCTGCAACTGGGAAAAGAGCAGGATGTTATATGAGGATTATGAATGGCTTGTGTTCTGTGTGAGACAGGCAAGGCTCTCGGCGGACGATTATTATCTGTTCTCCGCAAACGGTTTTGACGAACAGCTCATTTCGGAGGCCGAAAACTCCGATAACATCTACCTCATCGATTCGGATAAGCTCTGATGAACCGGTCATGATATCATGAAGACCGGATAACATGATAAAAGCCCACATGATAATTCCGGGATACAGGATAAGGCCTTATCCCGTCATTATAAAAAATGAAAAGGAGACTGAATTATGAAAAAAGTGTTAAGTATTGTTTCTCTTTGTGTCTGTCTTGCTGTTATCCTGACAGGCTGTGCAGCCGCAGGTACGACCGGTACGGCTCCCTCGGGGCAGGACGGCGGTTCTCAGAAAAAGCTTGTTATGGCTACGAATGCGGAGTTTCCTCCCTATGAATACTATGAAGGAAGCGAAGTGGTGGGTATAGATGCAGAGCTTGCAAAGGCCATTGCCGATAAGCTCGGAATGGAGCTTACCATAGAGGACATGGCTTTTGATTCGATCATCGCATCTGTTCAGACAGGCAAGGCTGACGTAGGTATCGCCGGAATGACGGTTACCGAGGACAGGCTTCAGAATGTCAGCTTCTCAACGCCTTATACCGAGAGCAGGCAGGTGGTTATCCTGAAGGAAGACAGCGATATCGCAAGTGTCGAAGACCTCACCGGAAAGACAATCGGTGTTCAGCTGGGAACCACAGGTGATATCTTTGCCGAGGATATCGAGAATGCTACGCTTGAGCGTTACAACAAGGGAATGGAAGCCGTTCAGTCCCTGAATCAGGGAAAGGTTGACGCCGTTATCATCGATATGATGCCTGCAAAAGTATTTGTGGAACAGAACGAGGGCTTAAAGATCCTTGATGAGGATTTTGCGGTTGAGGAATATGCCATCGCAGTTGCAAAGGATAACACGGAGCTTCTAGACAAGATCAACGCGGCACTTGAGGAGCTCAAATCATCGGGCGAACTTCAGAAGATCATAGATAAGTATATTTCAGCACAATGAGTAAATTAATAGAATCTTTTAATCAGAATTTCATAGAAAAGAACCGGTACGAGTATATTCTGCATGGCCTTTCAAATACACTGATAATGACTGCCTGCGCAGTCATTATCGGTATCATCATCGGTTTCATAATCGCCATCATAAGGGCCAATCATGACACCACCGGAAAACTTAAGGCTGCCAATTTTATCTGCAATGTCTACCTTACCGTCATCAGGGGAACCCCAATGGTGCTGCAGCTTCTGATAACATATTTTGTTATCTTTGCTTCCGTGAACGTAAGCAAGATGCTTGTTGCCATAATTGCCTTCGGCATAAACTCGGGCGCCTATGTTGCGGAGATCATAAGAGGCGGTATCATGTCCATTGACAAAGGACAGTTTGAAGCGGGAAGGTCCTTAGGCTTTTCCTATCATCAGACCATGGTATGGTTTATTTTACCCCAGGCCTTAAAGAACGTGCTTCCTGCCCTTGGAAACGAGTTTGTGGTGCTCTTAAAGGAAACCTCGGTGGCAGGATATATTGCGATGCAGGATCTTACAAAGGGAGCCGACATCATAAGGAGCCAGACTTATTCGGCATTCATGCCTCTTGTCATGGCGGCGGTCATTTACCTTGCCCTTGTGATGCTCTTTGACAGCCTTATCAAAGGCCTTGAAAGGAGGCTCAGAAACAGTGACCACTGAAAAAGAAGCCCTCATAAAGGTTGTGGGATTAAACAAAAAATTTGATGCGATCCATGCGTTAAAGAATATAAACATTGATATCTTAAAGGGCGACGTAGCCTTTGTGGTAGGGCCTTCCGGATCCGGAAAGAGTACTTTTTTAAGATGCCTCAATTATCTTGAGGTACCCACCTCGGGACAGATCTTCTTTGAAGGAACGGACATCTGCGATAAGAACTGTGATATAGATCTTCACAGGCAGAAGATGGGTATGGTGTTTCAGCAGTTTAACCTCTTTCCGCACATGACCGTCATGAAGAATCTGACCATAGGTCCTGTTAAGCTTCAGCACAAAAGTGAGGAAGAAGCCCGTGCAAAAGCCATGGAACTGCTTAAGCGAGTGGATCTTGCAGACAGGGCGGAAGCTTACCCCGGGCAGCTCTCCGGAGGCCAGAAGCAGAGAATAGCCATATGCCGTTCTCTTTGCATGAATCCCGAGGTGATGCTGTTTGACGAGCCCACCTCGGCACTGGATCCCGAGATGGTTGGAGAAGTTTTAAGTGTTATGAGGGAGCTGGCAAAGGAAAAGATGACGATGGTGGTCGTAACTCATGAGATGGCCTTTGCAAAAGAGGTAGCAAACAGGGTTATCTTCATGGCTGACGGCGAGATACTCGAAGAGAACGATCCCGAAAGCTTCTTTAACCATCCGCAAAATGAAAGATTAAAAACATTTCTGGCAAAGGTATTGTAGTATATATGGGAAAAACCGTATTTATAGCGGAGAAACCGTCTGTGGCAAATCAGTTCTGCGATGCGCTCAAAATAAAAGCAAAGAAGATGGACGGTTATCTCGAAGGCGAAAATACAATAGTCACCTGGTGTGTCGGTCATCTGATAACCATGAGTTATCCCGAAGTTTATGATGACAAATACAAAAAATGGAGTTTTTCCACTCTTCCTTTTCTTCCGGATCAGTACAGGTATGAGGTGATCCCTTCGGCTAAGAAGCAATATGAAACCGTTAAAAAACTCCTGACGAGAGATGATCTTGATGCTATCTATGTCTGCACCGACTCGGGACGGGAGGGGGAATATATTTACAGGCTCGTAGATCAGGAGGCAGGTGTCACCTGCCCGGTAAAAAAGCGTGTCTGGATCGATTCCCAGACGGAAGAGGAGATACGACGGGGCATAAAGGAAGCAAAGGATCTCTCGTTTTATGATCATCTTGCGGCTTCGGCCTATCTGAGGGCCAAGGAAGATTATCTGATGGGGATCAATTTTTCAAGGGCCTTAAGTCTTAAGTACGGAAATACCATCGCAGGCTTTCTCAACATGAAATATGCCGTTATTTCCGTGGGTCGGGTAATGACCTGTGTCCTCGGTATGGTGGTAAAAAGAGAACGGGAGATACGGGCTTTTGAAAAAACACCGTTCTACAGACTCATCGGAACCTTCGGTATCGATGAAAACACTTCCTATGAAGCGGAATTTAAAGCACTTGAGGGTTCAGAATACTTCATGAGCCCTCTTTTATACAAAGAAAACGGATTCAAGGACAGGGCAGAGGCGGAAAAGCTTGCGGAAAAACTGATAAGCGGTTCAAACGGCGAGGCGGTGATCGAAAAGATCACAAAAAAGAAGGAGATAAAGAAGCCTCCTTTATTGTTTAACCTTGCGGAACTTCAGAACCTCTGTTCAAAGCTCTTTAAGATAAGTCCCGAGGAGACCTTAAAGGTTGTCCAGGAGCTCTACGAAAAAAAGCTTGTGACCTATCCAAGGACGGATGCAAGGGTGCTTTCAACCGCCATAGCAAAGGAGATACATAAAAACATTGCCGGGTTAAAGAGGTACTCTGTGGTGGGAAATATCCCCGAAGAGATACTTAACCGGGGTTCCTATAAGGGAATAGAAAAGACCAAATATGTTAATGACAAGCAGATAACGGATCATTATGCAATTATTCCCACGGGACAGGGTATCGACGGCATATCAAAGCTTTCAACGCTTTCGAAAAATATATATGAAGTGATAGCAAGACGTTTTCTTGCAATCTTCCTAGATCCTGCGGAATATCAGAAGACTGCTATTGAAACAAGAGTCTGCAACGAAGTATTCTATGCTTCCTTTAAGCTCTTATTCAAAGAGGGTTATATGGCGGTAAACACCTATTCATTTTCGAAAAATGCCGGGAAAACCTCTTCTCAGGATACAGCCTCCCCGGAAAAAGGCAAAACGGCAGATGACGATCAGACGGACAATGCCGGAGACGAAGAAGACATAAGATGTGATTCGGATTTTCTTGATAAGATAAATTCCCTTAAAAAGGGAACAAAGGTCAGACTTGACGGCATTAACATAAAAGAAGGCGAAACCTCTCCGCCGAAAAGATATACCTCTGGTTCAATCATACTTGCGATGGAAAATGCGGGACAGCTTATCGAGGATGAGGAGCTGCGTTCCCAGATAAAGGGAAGCGGTATAGGCACCTCCGCCACGAGAGGCGGGATACTGGAAAAGCTTTTTAAGAACAGATACCTTAAGTTAAACAAAAAGACCCAGACCATTACTCCCGAGCTGTTCGGAGAGATGATCTATGATGTGGTTGCCTATTCCATAAAGCCTTTACTGGATCCGACCCTTACCGCAAGCTGGGAAAAGGGACTCACAGGCGTTGCGGAGGGCACCATATCCGAAGATGAATATATGTCTAAGCTTAATGATTATGTATCAAGGCGGACGGTTCAGGTTAAAAATCTCAACAATCAGTCCGCTTTAAGGAACTGTTATTTAAATGCTGCAAAGTATTACAAATAAAAAAAACAACAGGGAGGACAGCATGGAAAACATAAAAATAACCGATCTTTACGATCTCAATGAAACCATAGCAAAGGATATTTTCGAGGGGATCACCTATCCCTGGGAGGCACTGCCTCTCATAAAGGACTTCATAATAAAGCTCGGAAATACTCTTCACGGGGATGAATATGAGAAAAGAGGAGAGGATATCTGGATCGCAAGATCCGCAAAAGTTGCTCAAAGCGCAAACATAAACGGTCCCGCCATCATCGGAAAGGATGCGGAGATCAGGCAGTGCGCCTTCATAAGGGGAAGTGCAATAGTCGGTGAAGGCGCGGTAGTGGGAAATTCCACGGAACTAAAGAATGTGATCCTGTTCAATAAGGTCCAGGTTCCGCATTACAATTATGTGGGAGATTCGATCCTCGGGTTCAGGGCACATATGGGGGCCGGATCCATCACCTCAAACGTTAAATCCGATAAGACACTTGTGGTCATAAAGAACGGTGAAGAACACATAGAAACGGGGATCAAAAAGGTGGGAGCCATGCTCGGCGATAATGTTGAGGTAGGCTGCAATACGGTCTTAAACCCCGGAACGGTCATCGGAAGAAGTTCAAATGTGTATCCCTGTTCCTGCGTAAGGGGAGTGATACCCGAAAAAAGCATCTATAAGAATCAGGATGATATCGTTAAAAAGATCTGATCATGACTAAAGAAGAATTCAGGGAATTATCAAAAGAAATACTGATACTTGACGGAGCAACCGGCACAAATCTTTCAAAGAGAGGCATGCCTGCGGGGGTGTGTCCCGAAAAATGGATACTCAAAAATCCCAATATCATGAAGGAGCTTCAGAAGGAGTATTATGCCGCAGGCAGTAATATAGTCCTCGCACCCACCTTTACCTCAAACAGGATCAAGCTTAAGGAATACGGGCTTGATAATGACATTGTGGAGGTAAACAGGGAACTTTTAGCCATATCGCAAACGGCAAGGGAAGAGTACATAAAAGAAAGCGGCGAATCCGGTGACAGGCTTTTTGTGGCTGCCGATATATCCATGACCGGAAAGCAGTTAAAGCCCCTGGGACCTCTTGATACCGAAGAACTCATCGAAGTATACAAGGAACAGCTTGAGATCCTTAAGTCCGGGGTGGATCTTATCATCATAGAGACCATGATGAGCCTTGCGGAGACAAGGGCTGCCCTGATAGCCGCAAGAGAAATCTGTGACCTTCCCGTGCTCTGTTCCCTGACTTTTGATGAGACCGGACGTACATTATACGGGACAGATCCCAAAACCGCCATGGGAGTTTTACAGAGCCTCGGAGCCGATGCGGTGGGCTGCAACTGCTCCGTGGGACCGGACAGGCTCTGCTCTGTCATAAAGGAGATGGCCGAAATAGCCCGTGTTCCCATCATAGCAAAACCCAATGCCGGTCTTCCCGTGCTCAATGAGGACAATTCAACCTCTTATGATGTTACACCCGAGGAATTTGCAAAGGATATGTCCGATATCGTAAGGGCGGGAGCCTCCATCATAGGCGGATGCTGCGGTACCACTCCGGATCATATCAGGGCTCTTTTGCGGGCGGTTAAGGATATAAAGCCGGAACTTCCCGATAACAGGGGGATAAGGTATCTTTCCTCCGAACAGAAAACCCTGATATTCGATCTTGATTCCCCCTTTATGATAGTGGGTGAACGGATCAATCCCACCGGAAAAAAGAAGCTTCAGGAAGAACTCCGGAATGATTCCTATGGGATGGTTTATGATTTTGCCGTTTCACAGTATGAAGCCGGTGCTTCCCTTCTTGATATAAACGTGGGAATGGGCGGGATCGACGAGAAAAAAGTTCTTATAAAGGCCATGGAAGAGGTGATCTCAGCGGTCAGCCTTCCCCTGGTCATCGATTCCTCCGACGTGGAGGCCATGGAAGCAGCCCTAAGGCGGTATCCCGGAAAAGCACTGGTAAACTCCATATCTCTTGAGGATAAGAAGATAAACGGTCTGCTTCCCATCGTAAAAAAATACGGAGCAATGTTTCTTCTTCTTCCCCTGTCAGATAAAGGTCTTCCGGGGTCTCTTGAAGAGAAGAAAGATATAATAAACAGGATAATAGGAAGGGCTCATGAACTGGGATTCAGCGATGAGGATATCGTTGTGGACGGGCTTGTGCAGACAGTGGGGGCAAATCCGCAGGCGGGTCTTGAAACTCTTGAAACCATCAGATATTGTCATGATGAACTGAAACTGCCCACCATATGCGGCCTGTCAAATATTTCCTTCGGACTTCCCGAGAGGATATATGTGAATACCGCTTTTTTGAACATGGCGATCTTAAGCGGTCTCACCATGGCCATTATGAATCCGTCACAGGTCACCCTGGTTACCCAGGCTCTGGCTTCGGATCTTCTTTTAAACAAACCCGGGGCCGACATCAGATATATAGAATATATCAATACCCACGAGATAACAAAACCCGTTCCCGCAGCAGCAAAAGACGGGGCTTCCTCATCTTCACAAAACGAAAAAAAAGACGGTTCTCTTTCCGGAAAAGACAGCGCCTGCAGGGAAACGGCAGGTAATGAAGGAACAAAAAAGGAATCAGAGGGGAAAACAGATACGGATGAGATCTACAGATCCGTTTTATCGGGCAACAGATCACGGATAATCCGGGAAACGGAAAAAGCCCTAAACAGTGGGACAGAAGCAGGTAAGATCCTGAATGATTCCCTTTTACCCGCCATAAATGAAGTCGGAAAACTGTTTGAAAAAGGGAAATATTTTTTGCCCCAGCTTATAAAAAGTGCGGAGACGATGTCTGCTTCCATCAGTATCCTGGAACCGTTTCTCAAGGAGGCCGGAAGCGGCAGTTCACCTGTGACCATTGTGATCGCCACCGTAAAGGGCGACATCCACGATATCGGAAAGAATCTTGTGGTACTGATGCTTAAAAACTACGGGTTTAACGTGATAGATCTCGGAAAGGATGTTGACTGCGAAGCGATCCTTGATGCGGCACAGGAGCATAATGCCGATATCATAGCCCTTTCCGCCCTTATGACCACTACCATGACAGAGATGGAAAAGGTGGTTAAACGTGCGGGTGAGAGAAACATCAGAGCAAAGATCATAATAGGAGGTGCCGTTACCACACAGGAATACTGCGAACTCATCAATGCAGACGGTTATTCAAAGGATGCTCAGGAGGCTGTTATTCTCGTTAAAAAACTGATGGATATGATCCGCTGAATCGTTAACAAAAATGTTACAATTTTGTAAAAACTTATTTTTGACCGTAAATATATATAATGCTATAATAATTTACGGTAAGTTTCTTACCGGACATGTTGTTTTAAGTTTGGGGAAAACTCAGAAATAAGAGAAAAGGAAGGTATTCATTATGGCAGATGAAAACAGCATTGTTACATCGGAAACCGATCAGAAGGTTTTAGACGGAATATCCGATGGCGACACTAAATCCCTAGCATCTCTCCTTGTTGATATCAAGAACAGGAGTGACAATGAGTTAAAGCTCATGAAGATCCAGACAACGATCGCTATCATTTCATCAGTTATTTCACTGGTAATAGTAATCGTTCTGGCAATCGCTGTAGGTTCGATCGTTCCCAAGATCAACGGCATCGTAGCAAGTGCAAATGAAGCAATCGCACAGGCACAGGATATGCTGACATCAGCGAATGAAGTTGTTGCTAACCTGAATCAGATCTCCACTGATGTTGCTGCAATCGACATCGACGGTATCGTTAAGAATGTTGACGATCTCGTAGTTACCGGACAGCAGAAGATAATCGAGGTTACGGATCAGGTTGCCCAGCTTGATATGGCCAGCGTTAACAGCGCTCTTACCGAGATCGCAAATCTCGACATGGACAGTGTTAACAAGACTATAGCTGAGGCTTCAACAATCGATATCGCAAGCATCAACAAGACCATTGCCGAAGTTGCAACGATCGATGTTGACGGGATCAACAAGACCATCGCCGAGGCTTCAGCCATCGACATGGCAGGCGTAAACAAGACCTTATCAAGCGTAGCCGCTCTGGACATCAACTCCATCAACAAGACTATCGCTGAGGTTTCAGCTCTTGATATGGCCGGCGTAAACAAGACTCTCAATCAGGTAGCTAATCTTGATATCGCAAGCGTAAACAAGACTATCGCTCAGGTTTCGGCTCTTGATATCGCAAGTGTTAACCAGACGATCGATGAGATCTTAAAGTTCGATGTCAATTCAGTTAATGACACGATCAAGATGGTTAATTCATTTGATATGGCAGGCGTAAACGATACCATTTCAGAGCTCGCATCACTCGACATGGGTGCTGTAAACGATACCGTTGCAGAGATTTCAAAGCTCGATATGGAAGCTGTTAACGATACACTCAATGAGGTATCCGCAGTAGATGTTAAGCAGCTTAACGATGCCATTGGTGAGGTTGCAAGTGTGGATGTTAGTGGTGTCAATGATGCAATCCAGGATATTGCTACTGTTGACTTCTCAGGGCTCAATGATTCAATCGGCGGACTCATGAACTTCGATATTTCCGGACTTAATGCAGGAATCGAAAGCTTAGCAGAGACTGTTGAGCCTTTAGCAAGATTATTCACAAGAGCAAGATAAGAACCAGAAAGGTAATTTAATAATGTTAGGTGCAGATGCAATGGCAAAATGCCTTGAGGCAGAGGAGGTTTGTGCTGTATTCGGTTATCCGGGTGTCGCTATATGTCCATTCTTTAACAGCATGTTATCAAACAAAATCGACAGAA
>JAIKZD010000159.1 GCA_024682555.1 Lachnospiraceae bacterium
TAATAGGTTTTATTGCCTGCTTTATGCTTCTTAAAATCCCAAAGACCGGTCCTCATGCCTTCCGATGGCTGTTCTTCATGTTTTGACCAGACCACCCTTCCTTTTCCATCCAGCATGATGAGATTTCTGGTATATACAAAGGACAGGAAAAAATTCCCCGGCAGATCTGTCTCCCCGTTTACGGTATACCCCGGGAGGCCTGCCGCTCCCGATTTTTCCGGGCCCGGACTTTCAATTTGTTTTGTTCCACAGGCAGTGGCTGAAACAGCTATGATCCCTGTAAGCAGAACAGCTGCGATCCTCTTCATTCTTATTTTTATCTCCTGTGCTTATAATCTCTTTATCCACCCCATCTTGCAGTAACAATTCGTGACAGCAAGATCCGAAACACTACACTTGGATATTGTAACACATTTTTTGTTACCCCGATTTTTCAACTCTGTCTGACGTAATATATCATAAATGGTGATAGAATACCTTTATGACAGAAAATATAAAAAATGACAATATAAAGGTTCAGGAAGCGGCAGGGAACAGGGAGCGGAAAAACACCTTTATCTCTGACGAAAGGGATCATATACTCCATCTTACCGCCAGGATACTCAAAAGAACCGTTACAGACAGTGATGACGAATTCAGTATAGCCCTGATCGCAGTTTCGGAGGCGATCGACTCGTATAAGGCGGAAAAAGGCAATTTCTGGAACTATGCTTCCCTTGTCATCAAAAGCCGCATACTTGATGAATACAGACGAAATCATTCACGCGAGGCAGAGCTGTTAACTGATCCGTCTTCTTTTGACGGGAATATCCGGGATGATGATTCCATGGCTGAAATATCAATTAAGGCTGAAATATCCGGAAAAACCGCCGTGTATGTTGATAATACCCTGAAATATGAAATTGAAGCCCTTTCAGAGGAACTGTCTGCATATGACATAGATCTCTTTGACCTGCCAAAGAGTGCCCCGAAATCCTCGGGAACAAAGAAAAGCTGTACAGATCTGATCCTGTCGTTTTTCCTGCCTCCTCCTCTCATAGCACTCTTAAGGAAAACCGGAAAACTGCCGGTAAAGGAAATGCTTGAACGATGCAATGTCAGCAGGAAGCTTATCGACAGGCACAGAAAGTTCATCCTTGCGTCCATCCTGATAAAAGACGGGGATTACCAGGGGATCAGCGGATTTATATCATGATCATAGAGGAATATAAATGAAAGCAGTCGTACTTGCCGTAAAAAAGAAAAAAGCCGCTGTAATGCTGAAAAACGGTGAGCTTAAGTATATCAAAGACAGGGGATATACCGTCGGACAGATCATGCCGGTTGATGAACCGGTATCCGGAATGACTGTCATAAAGCGAGGCAATACCGGTTTTTTGAATAATATTACCGGCCATGCCTCATCCATCGCTGCTGCAGCTACGGTTATTCTGTTAACAGGTGCTGTGACATCCTATGCTGCACCTGTTTCGACTGTTACCCTCGATTTCGGTTCCAATCCTTCCTTAAGCATGGATGTGAATCTATATAACAGGATAATAGGCTTTTCTTCTAAAAATGAAGATGCCGAAAAGATGATGTCGGGAGCAGCTTCCGATCTTATGGGAAAAGATATACGGTATGCTGCTTTTGAGATCCTTGACCGGGCAAAGGAAAGCAAATACATAGATAATGAATCCGTCCCCGTGATCGGAACGGTGGATACGCATAACCGCCGGTTTCTGGAGGACAGGCTTGCACGGGAACTGGACAGCACCATGTCAGAATGGAATTCAAGACAGGATATCCCTGTTATTTCTTATGAAATCAGTCCGGTAACCGATGAATTGCGTTCCAGATCCGAAAAGCAGGGTCTCCCTCCCGGACAAATGCTTCTAAATGAAAGGAGAGCTTCGGAAGTTAACATTAAACCTGCTCCGGAAGACAAAACCATCCCCGAAAAACCGGATGGTCCGGTCACAGATACCGGAACAAATGACAAATCACAGCACGGAGGAAGAAATACCAAACAATCTCCGGCACCGGCTGTCCCGTACGATACCCGGAATACCCCTGCACAGAATGCCCCTGCATCTGAGGATCCTGCAATTGAGAATCCTGAATTTAAGAACCCTGAATATGAGGATCCGCAGCCTTCGGCAGATCCATATCAGCAGAACATTCCGTCTGATCCCGTTCCTGAAAACCCGCGACCTGAAACTCAGGACGGATCTGATATAATGCCCCTGCCTGACAACGATAACAATTTCAATGTTCCGTCTCTGGAATACGGCTCGCCTGAAGAAGAAACCGGTAATATCCGTCCGGACCGGCCTGAAGGGGAAGCTGATAATCCCCGTCCGGATGAACCCGGCGAAAGAGATCCGCATGAGGGAGAACCCCATGATGAAAGACAAGACGGCGGAGATGAAAGACACGTCGACGGCAATGACAGGCATGGTGATGGCGGAGAACACAGAGGACACGGCGGTCCCGGTGGCCCCGGATAATTATTTTCTCCCACCCCAAAAAACTTTCCGTCCTTTTCGTATTAAGAAATATAAGACCGATACGACAAAGGAGGCGGAAAATGAAATACGGATTAATTAAGAAATACTTAAAGTCATTTACTGCCGGACTGGCTGCTTTTTCACTTCTGATACAGTCCGGCACTGTCTACGGTGAACAGCTCTCATGGAGCGGTTCCACTGTTATCTCAGAGAGCACCTCTGTAAGCGGGGCTGCCTACAGTTCTTCCGCTGCAGACCAGAATGCGCTGTTGATCGACACTTCTTCCGGTACGGAAGTAACTATCAGTAATCCTGAAATAACAAAATCAGGCGGCACATCAAACAGCGATAAATACAGCTTCTACGGAATTAATTCCGCTGTTATGTGTAAAGGCGGCGGTACCACTACCATCAACGGCGGAACCGTCACAACCAGTGCTGAAGGAGCAAACGGTGTTTTTTCCTATGGTGCAAATAACGGACAGACAAATTCATCCGGAGACGGAACAACCGTAAATATCTCCGGTACCGTCATAACAACAACAGGAAACGGCAGCGGCGGCATAATGACCACCTATGGCGGAACCACAAATGCGGAAAATCTGACAATTGAGACCAGCGGCGGCTCATCCGCCCCGATCCGTACTGACAGGGGCGGCGGATGGGTATCAGTAAACGGCGGAAGCTATACTTCAAACGGTCTGGGATCACCAGCCATTTACTCTACAGCAGACGTGGACGTTGAAAACGCAACTCTGATATCCAATAAATCTGAAGGTGTATGCATAGAAGGAAACGGTTCCATTGAACTTAAGGACTGCACCCTTACCGCAGATAACACAGAGAGAAACGGTAACGCACAGTATTACGATTCCATAATGATCTACCAGTCCATGTCCGGGGATGCCACAGGCACGGGATCTGAGTTCTCCATGACAGGAGGTACGCTCAACAGTAAAAATGGTCATGTATTCCATGTGACCAATACATCTGCCACCATTAATCTTACCGGAGTGGATATCAATAACGAGGACAGTGACGGAATCCTGCTTTCAGTAGTTAATGACGGCTGGAGCGGTAACTCCAATAAGGCCACCGTAAATGCCTCATCTCAGACTCTGGAAGGAGATATCATCATAAGCTCGGAATCATCTTCAAAATCCTCGAGTAAGTCGGGTCTTACGCTGAACCTTAAAAACGGCTCTTCCTTTACCGGAAAGATAGATGACGGAAACGGAGGCAGCAGCTTCAATAATGTGACAGTCAATATGGAATCAGGCAGCACCTGGACCCTTACGGGAGATTCCTATGTAACCGCGGTTAACGGCGAAGGAACCATTGACGAGAATGGATTTACACTTACAACAGGTTGTGGTACAAACTCCCAGGAAGAAGAGAGCAGCTCAGAAAATAACGGAAGACCCGGACCTCCTCCTGATGGGGATAATAGCGAGAGACCGGAACTTCCTCCTGACTGGAATAATGGCGAAAAGCCTAAACTACCTCCCGGAGAAAACGGAGGGCAGCCGGGTTTTCCAACGGACGGCGGAATCACCCCCGGTTCCGCTGTTTCGGAAAACAGTACAAGCGGAACAATCAAAATAGGATCCTCAACTTATAATTATTCATACACAGATACCATCTCCTATAACGGAAAGAAGCTTAAACTTTCTGATTTTACGATAGACGGGAAAAAAGCCGGCGCTACGCTTAGCGGAAATGTGATTTTCAAGAAACTGAAATACAAAAAGAACAAAAAAGCCGGGAAGGCATACGCAATACCTGTATTCAAGGCTGCCTCCGGCGCAGACAGATCAACGAAGTCAGCGGTTAAAAAAGCCAATGCATATTTCAGGAAAAACCCTCTTGGATTTACCGTTACTCCCTGTTCACTGACAAGTGAAAACATAAGTGGCAGTGCAGTATATAAACAGTCTTCGGGAAAATGGAAATTTAACCTGAAAGTGGATACAGGCACCTCAAAATTAAAAAAACTCAAATACAAAAGGGATTTCAAAGTGACAAGCGGTTCATATAATGCGGAAAATGCCACTGTCCAGATAGAGGGCAAAGGTAATTATACAGGAACCGCAACTGTCACTTCGGTATCAGTAAAATAAAAAAGGAGTCAGTGGGAGTCAGTGGGGACGGTTCTAATTGACTTGTTTTGCAAACAAAACAAGTCAATTAGAACCGTCCCCACTGACTCATGGCATTCCTGTTTTATCCGACAACCGTAAATTTTATTACCGGTTTTTTTTCTCTCTCTTCGATAAGCCTGTCAAACTCTTCCTGTCCGCCGGTGAAATCCTCTGTCTCGAATGAATTCGTTTCACGGGTGAATCCGCTGATCTCATTCGTTCCATCGTTGACACCGTCGTGAATGTAGTCCTTCATCATGACGCCGCCGGTATCTTCCGAAAGAAAGAATGTGGAATAATCATGGTTGTCTCCCCCGTAGATTATCCCGTCCTCAAGTCTTAAGGGGTATGCGGAACCGTTCCCGTATACAAGTCCCATGAACTTTGCCTTTCCGTCCTTTATATGATAAAGGGCAGCGTCACAGGCCGAACTGTCCGCTTCGAAAACAAGATCCGTTACGGCAAGGATATCTTCATCACTCCCGGTCAGCTTTATATAGGCATATCCCTGTCCCTTTTTAAGTGCAGCTATTACATCGTCATAGGAATCAAACTCCGTGATACCCGACTGCTCCTGAAGGAAATCCTCCGGCATGTTTGTGTACGGCTCGTTTTCCGCATCAAACATACTCTCGGCAACTGCCTGTATATCGAATCCGTCAAGATCCTTCGCAGCGACCGAAAGCGAATAAACTATGCCGATCTCAACGTCATACCAGGTCAGTTCATCAACATATCCCGTTTCGTTTATTGAACGGCGGAGCTGCCCCTTCATATTACCCTCGCCCCAGTTTGCAAGAGTCACATCGTCAGGTCCGGTTGTCCATTCCACAAAGTTTCCCGCTATATCCGTTCCTTCCGCCGCTCCCATCTGGGCTCTTGCGGTAAAAGGCATATCATCCATTAAAAAGCTCAACTGGACCAAAGGACTGATCCCCTTTTCCGGATCACCGAGATCTTCACATTTCATCCATCCAAGGCTCTCCGCCCCGTCAGGAACCTTAAAGAGTCTCGGAATGATCTCTCTTGCCTCTTCCTCCGTAATATCTACCCAGGGATTTGCAACGCCGGTCACCCCTTCCTCATCATCTTCTGTGGTTTCTTCAGAAGCTTCCGTCCCTGTATCTGACGGGTCCTCTTTTTCCGTAACTGTTGTCTCCGCATTATTCAGGGGTTTTGCAGCTTCTTCTTTTTTTCCGCAGCCTGCTGTGACTGCGATCATAAAAAGAACCGATAATATCAATGCGAGTGATTTTTTCATAGTATTACTTCCCTTCAGCCTCCGATCATGACTCCGACATTCCCGTGCAGCAGTATTCTTATAATACCGCATAACACAAGGTGTGCCGGATAATAAATATAGAAAAGATATTTCATGCTCTTCATCTTTCCACGCTCACCATTATAAGCTTTCAGAAGAGGAAATGAAAGACATACAAACAGCTGGACAAACCCATAGACCGGATTGATAAAGACCGCATATACGGCAGTGTATACTGCAACCCATATCATGACCCATGTCGTCTGCTTTTTGAAATCCCCGCGGTTTTTACCGATA
>JAIKZD010000042.1 GCA_024682555.1 Lachnospiraceae bacterium
TATCTCTTCACGGTGTGTATAAAGTGCCTCCGCGATGGTAAGAAGTGCCGCGTTCCTGCTTTTTTCATCCACGGCTGCCATCTTTGGAGCCATAAGTTTCATAGCGTGTACATTTTCTCTGATAGTCATTGTGATAATTTCCTTTCCGGGATTTTCGGATCGGGGGACAGTTCCCCATCGGGGAGGGTTTCCTGATCAGGCTCCCGCAGAATTGATAAAAGCCACTATATTATTTACCGCAAGTTCCGTGGGCGATACGGTAATATCGATATTTACCCTATGCAACAGCTTCACATGCGCCTGCCTGTCGACTCTGGTTATGATCAGCGAAACACCGACCGACCATGCATACATGCTTATGACAAGGTTCGTCTCGTCATTATCGGTCAGGGATATGACCGCATCGGTCCTGTCCACGTTTTCATCTTCAAGGACCTCCGTGATGTCTCCCGCGGCATAAGCCACATTTGCAGTGGGAAACTGCTCCATTAACTCCCTGCACCTGGTGAAATCGTCGTCTAAGATAGTAAGTTTTCTGCCGGATGAGATGAGCTTCTCCGCAAGATATCCTCCGGTTATCCCGCCGCCCACCAGTACAACATTGCTGCAGGATTTTCCAATATTTGAAAAGACTTCGTCCGCAAGATCTGCCTTGGGTTTGATGAGCAGATCGATCCCGTAGCGTTCCATCAAAGCCGACTCTTCGTTTACCAGATCAGGCATCAGTATTCGCGCAATGCACTTTTTTGCACCGATGGCCTTTCCCTGCATGCAGCTTAACAGATTGATCTCATCGGTATGGGTGAGTGCGATCAGATGATCCGCGGTCTGAGCACCGGCTTTTCTTAATGTCTCCGCCGAAGCACCGCTGCCGCACACTCCGTTTACTGTGTATCTGTCCGTCACATCATCAACCTTTGCTTTGTCCTTGTCGATGACCGTAATGTCATGCCCCGTATTATCAAGCATCTTTACGAGCAGACATCCCGTTTCCCCGAGCCCTACGATTATTATCTTCATACATACCTCTTGGCTTTATGGTCTTCCAGTGCAAAATAGACCTTTTTGATGGTAAGTCCCTGGATCAGTACCGTAAAAAATATTGTAACATAGGTCACATTCAAAAAAATCCCGAAAACGTCCGGAGCCAGATATTCCTCGGTCCCGATGGCGAGCGCAAGCGACAATCCGCCTTTTAAGGCCGACCATGTCATGAGCGTGACAAATTCTCCCAGACTGTAATTTCCGGGGATCTTTCTGCCGGTCAGGACAGAGCTTGCCAGTACTCCGATCATTCTCGACAGAATTAAGATCACCACCGCAGCAGGTATCACTGCCGGCGCGAACCTGCATATCTCTATATCAAGAGCATACAATCCTATCATCACGAACAGTACCGCATTTAAGATCGATTCCAGGATCTCCCAGAAATCACTGTAGTACTCACGCGGGTCAATGACCATTACGCGGCGCTCCATTTTGTCCATTTTATAGGAAAAATACATTCCGCATACAACGGATGCGATCACGCCCGAAAATCCCAGATGCTCGCATATCACATATACTAAAGACACGTCAAGGAGTGAGATAAGGATGTATCTTACCGGATCTTTATTGATCTCCATAAGCAGGAATAAAAGAAACGATACGATCAGAGCAACCGCCACGGCGCCGACGATCTCCTTGAACATCAGTCTGAAAAAGTTACCGTCCGAACTGTGGAGGATCACCGATCTTACAAAAATGAAAAGTGTAACTCCGGTGCCGTCATTAAACAGAGACTCATTTTCGATGACCGAGCACACGTTTTTGGAAAGGCCTATCTTATTAAGGATACCCGTGGCAGCGATGGGGTCGGTGGGACTTACAACGCAGCCTAACAGAATGCACATCCAGATATCCATCGGAATATGAAATATAAGTACCACAAGATAAAACAGCAGTCCGTATATAAAAGAGGAGAGAACCGTGGTAAGGAGTGCAAGAAGACAGATGGGCCTTAAATTCTGCCTGAATTTACCCATGTTTACCTTGCTTGCTCCCGCAAAGAGCATGAAGCACAGCACTCCCTGCATCAGATACCGCTCAAACCCGAACTCGCCGACATTGTTTGTGAATTTTTCGATCACATCGATATCAAATATTCTGCTGACCGCGGCCAAAAGCAGCGATATCACAAGTGAAAACATGATAAGCGCGATATCGGTCTGTATGTGAAAAAATCTCTCGTTCAAAACCCCGATGCCCACTATGAAAGCCAACAGGATTATCAAAAAAATCAAAACATTCATGATCTATATTTTAGCACGATAAAGATTACAGTTCCAACTTTTTCGGGTAAGTCACCTGGAGATACGGCCCCCGATCGACCTCTATCGCGTATCCCGTGTATCCGTCCTCTTTTTCTATTTTTATTTCTGTATATCCTCCGAAATGATCGAACGGTACCTCTGTCTCCCGGGGTATCTTTACCACCCGGAGGGGGCTTTTTTCGGTATAGATCTTTACAGACCTGTCACAGACAGTAAATCTCTCTTCGATCGTATCCATCTGCTTTGCTTTTCTTTCGATAACATAGTTGAGCATATGCAGTATGAAGCCTTTATCGTTTTTTCGAAGAGTCAGTTCGGTAATTGCAGGCAGGTCCGTTTTGATACAGGGTGTCTTTATAAGCTCCCGCAGGCAATCTTTAAGGATATCCCTGTAAACGGTATATGCGTATTCGCTGTACAGACGAAAGACGGGAAAGCTTACATAAATACCGCCCTTTAAACGGATGATCCCGGGCTCATCCCCGGCTGTAGGCTTTGGCGGTGTCTGTCTGTGTGAGCAGAATCTGTCATAGGTCCTTTCAAAATAAGGTTCCACGATACGGGCAAGGATATCTCCTTTTCCCGTAACTCTTTCTCCCGCTTCATACAGGATATGATCGATCTGCGGTATATCATCAAACAGGTTTTCATCAAGTCTGATATACTGCATGGTATAGTCACTTTTTCCGTGGTGGACAAGCTCCATTGAAGATATCTGCGATCTTCCGTCCTTTAACCCGGAGCTCCCCGTCATCAGTATCTTTCCGCCGTTTTCAATATAGCGGTTTATCTTCATCGCCGTCTCATCGCTTAGTTCCGCCTGATCCGGAAGTATTAGAAGACTGTATTTTTCAAGAGGGTCCTCAACATTTACATAATCAAACAGATAATGAAGCTCGGAAAGGATACGGTAAACACCTTCAATACTCCTGACAGATACGGTATCCTCATCGTGTCCTGCCTTCAGCGGAATGAGCACCCCGATCTCGCTTATCTTTTCCGTATTATATAACCAGGGCTCCCGAGCTTCTATCTGCCCGAAGATCTCTCCTATCCTCTGATACACCGGTTTATCGAGACGTCCCACAGGATGGAGCTGGTCACCGACACATACGCCCGCTCCGTTTGAAACGGCACGCATACACTCATATTCCAGAGCGGTTTTATGTCTCAGGGATCCGAAATCCCCCCATGATGTATGAAATTTTCCGTTCATCATGCATAGAGGCTTATCATATTTATTCAGATAGTTTACTGCCACGGGAAAATGCGTATATCCCCACTGTTCACTCGGAAGGGATTCTATATCTATAAAGTCAAAATACTTTCTTTTTTCCGCGGATGAAGCCTCTCTGTCCTCCCCGTCATCAAGCCTGTAGGGAAGGGAGTTAAAATATACTTCCAGATCTTCATCAAGTGATTTTATATACTGATACATGCTCTTACAGAACCGCATCTCGCTGATCCTGTCAAAGTACTCTGCATCCTCCTCACGCTCGGGATCAAGCCCCATGGCTTTCATATCGGCAGAACAGGTGCTGCAGATGCATTTTTTCCCTTGTATGATATCCGCCCAGAAACCGTCGGGATGATAAAGATCAAAGATCTCCTTAAACTCCTTTCGCAGAACAGCCTGATATTCCCGGTTGTTATGGCATATGTGCCTCCAGGAATAAAACGAATCCTCAAAGGGTTTTTTTACGCCTCTGACACCGTCCGCACAAAGAGTCAGCCATTCGGGATGTCTGCCGGCCCAGTCCTCGTTCCACGAAACGCAGGTATATGCAATTACACGGATATTGTTTTCCTTACATGCTTTTACCTGTTCACCGAAAAGATCAAACTTAAGGTTCGGATGCATGGTTCCGATTTTAGTCGGATAATAATACATGCCATGATGACACTTGGCGAACAAATTGATGGAACTGACATGTGCTTTTTTCAGGGTGTCTATGAATTCCCGGCTGTCAAACCCTTCACCTACACCCTCAATATATGGTGATGTATGAAAATCCAGATGTATCTGTCTGTATGGCAGATCGTTTCTGTTCATTTATCCTTCCTTCCGATGGTATATCCGAAAAACACACGGATCCGTCTTTCCTCCAAAGACCGAAACAGCCCTGAGGATCACTGATCACGGTTATAGAATTTCCTTTTTTCTTCATACATACGGTTATCCGCCTGAACCCTGAGAGCACCGTAATCGGGATTTCCGCCCTCGGCAAAGGAATAGCCGATCGCTACCTCGATACCCTTCTCTTTTACCATGGCTCTGGCTTTTTCGATCTTTTTCTCAAAGCCCTCTCTCGTGTCTTCATATGCGTACACGGCAAACTCATCACCGCCCATACGGTAGACATTCTCTTCGCCGAAAATCTTTGTGAGACAGGAAACAACCGTTTTTATCAGCCTGTCTCCCGCTTCGTGTCCCTCGGAATCGTTCACATCCTTAAGCCCGTTTATGTCACACATAATAAAGCCGTAAGGCCTTGAGGTATCAAGCTTTTCATTTTCAAAATCACTGACGGCACGCCTGTTGCCCGCCCCGGTCAGCGGATCGTGATAGCTGTATTCTACCAGACGCTTGTGATGATTTCTCTGGGATACCATCTCCGACAGGAAATACGTTAACAGCCTTATGATCTCCGATACCTCCTCCATCATCTCGGCAGGAGGATTATCCACGCCAAATAATCCGATATACTCTCCTTCAAGGACAAGAGGACCTGTCACCAGGGTCAGGATACCCTGGGGCTTCAGCACATTATACATACTCTCACTTATGCTGCGGTATTTTTCGATATCATAGATAAGTATATGCCCGCCCTTCTCATATTCATGATACCAGACGTCAATAACACCCTCATAAGGCAGGCCTTTCAGGTTGTCTATCTGAGACGTTACTCCCTCATCACAGAACTCATAGGTATTGTCAAAGGTTCCGTTATGCATATCTTCGAAAATATAAGCCCTTTCGGCGTGGAGTTCGAGACAAAGATATTTGAGCACCTTGTTGATCCTGACATCGGGATCGTCCGCATCCATTCCGTACTGCAAGAGCCTGTTGATAAATCTGTCTCTTTCAAGCGAGGTTTTCTCGGAGGTCCACCAGTCGAATATCTGGAAGGCCATCAGGATAAAGAAGAACACGAGTCCGAACCTGAACAGACTGCCGTGGCCGACGGAACCTTTTTTACCGATCAGGATATATCTGATCATATCGCCAACGGAAGCGGCTATGAATATGCCTGCTCCAATATAGAAAAACCTGAGGTTTGAGGATATTTTCTTTTTCCGGCAGAATAATTCGTTATCGATGAGCATGACGGCAAGCAGCAGCAATTCCGCGGCATAGGAAAAATATATGAACCCGACCATTGTATGAAGGTCTCTTCCGAGTACATACCTTGAACAGAGAAGTCCGCCGAAGGACATGATCGAAACCAGAAAAGACAGATACAGAATGGGTTTTCTCTTTGATCTCGTTACATAATATACAAAGCAGATTATCGGGAAACCCGCCAGATGAAGGATACCGTAAACCATATCTCTCGTCGCATAGGTCATGCCGGTCAGAAGCTGAGGGATACCGGTATCACATAAGCTCCACAGTCCGAAAAGGATCGAAGCAAGCCCAAGTGCCCAAAGGGAGCGCAGCATGGAATTCCTGTGGGCCATTCCGATATAGAACACTATCAGGGCTATACCGAATAATATCATCAGCAATGAAAGGCCCACGCTGGTAAGGTTTCGTCTCATCATATAATAACGGTACTGTTCCTCGGAACCGAACTGCATCTCATTGATGCGGCCTCCGTGTATGTCGGAAAAAACGGTCTCGCCGTCAAAAACGATCTCCGCTCCCGCATCCTTGGAACCAAGCCCTATCATATGGTAAGAGATGCCGTCTCCCGTACCTGTCATGTTTTCTCTTGTATCAAAGGAATAGATCGGGACGCCGTTCACATATAAACCAAACCTCATATTGCTTGTGGAAAAATAGATCGAATCCGTTTCCTTTATCTCATCCGGAAGGATCTTTGATACATGTAGGTGTCCGCCGAATTTTCCCGCATTGATCTCATCAAGATCAACCTCTTCTCCCGACTCAAGTTTCCAGCCCGATGAGTAGTCGCGCTCTTCCGCTTTTTTCCCTGCGTTCATAAAGTCCTTCACATCGGTAAAAAGGACCAGATAACCTAAAAAGGACAGCAGCAGACAAAAATATATGATCACACAGACTTTTATTGATAATGTTGATTTATGTTTCATGCCTGATCCCTAAAATGAATCCTCAAAATGAATCCTTAAAATGGATATTTAGAATATGATTCAAGTATAACATCTGCAAAGAGTTTTTATAATACATAATCTAAACGGACTCGCCAAAAATGTATCTGCCCCTCTGTAACGTCTTTCTTATATTACCTATAATTACCTCTGTTTCCACCGGGGTTTCGATCTCATACCGGATCCCGTCCTGCGTATATTTCCAGGCTGATCTTATCCTGCCGTGAACCGTATCGAGCACCGCACTGAGACTTGTAAGTCTTTTATCCGGATGAGGGTTTATAAGGACTCCGGCAAAACCGGGGGATGCCGGTCTGATGCCGCATGCAGCTCCGAAGACCCAGTCCGCAACGGATGCGTAAGCGTAATGATTATAGGAATTCATATCATCATCCCAGAATGTGCCGTCGGGCTTGATCCCGTCCCAGTGTTCCCAGGTGGTGGTGGCTCCCTTTGATACCGAATACAGCCAGCCCGGATACTCCTTTCGAAGTAACAGTGACCATGCAATATCAGAGTATCCATAGCGGGTAAGCTCATGAAGCAGATACGGAGTTCCTATAAGCCCTGTCTGAAGCTTCATTCCGCAGTCTCTTATCTGTTTTGCCAATGCATCGGCAACGGGCTGTGCATCCTCTAAAAGATCAAAATGAAGAGAAAGAACTTTTTCCGTCTGAGTATCCAGTTTATCTGAAAAAGCCTTCCGGTATGCCGCTTTTATCCTTTCATACAGATCTTCGTATTCACTGACATCCTGTCCGAGTATCTTTCCGATGCGTATCACGATATTTACCGAATTAGCGTAAAAAGCGCTGCTTACAAGGTCATCATTGCTCCTGCCCCTCTTGGAAAGCTCTATATTTTCATGAACATAACCCTCGGGCCAGTCCAGTGCAAGCCAGTCACCGTATGTAAAGCATCCGGTAAAGAGATCCGGTGTTTTGGAAACCGTCGGTATATAAGCGATCCACTTTTTCATCGCATCATACATATCAGAGATGAAAGACACATCTCCATATGTTTCATAAAGCTGCCAGGGGATGATGGTAACCGCATCCGACCAGGCCGCTCCGCCGGGTTTATATGCGGTAAGGCTCGGAATGACATCGGGTATCCATCCGTTTTCGTACTGCGCAGCCCTCATATCAGCCAGCCATTTTTTAAAGAATCTCCTGACATCATACTGATAAGTGGCTGCCCGGCAGAATATCTGTCCGTCACCTGTCCAGCCGTATCTCTCATCACGCTGCGGACAGTCCGTGGGAATATCAAGATAATTGCCCTTCTGGCTCCACAGGGTATTTGAGAACAGCTGATCAAGCATAGGGTCACTGCTCTTAAGCCATCCTGTCCTGGTCATTTCGGAATGAAGTACTATCGCATGGATGTTATCCTCCGAAAACCCTTTTGGAGCTTCATCTATCCGAAGATAACGGAAACCGAAGAAAGTCAGTCTCGGTTTATAACCCTGGTGTCCCTCACGGCATATGTAATGCATCTGACTCCTTGCAGAGCGATAATTGCCCGTATAGAAATTGCCGTCTTTATCAAGGACTTCCGCGGTTGATATGCTTAACTTCTCTCCTTTATGGGCATCCATTTCAAAATACATATATCCCGTCATATTCTGCCCAAAGTCAAGCACCCACTCATCCTTGGGTGTTCTGAAGGAGCTTTTCGGATATATATGCTCCTGCTCCCTTACCTCAGGTCCTTCCTGGGGGATCAGGATATTTTTGGGATAGTCGGTAACCTGTGCCGCCTCAAATGCAGGCTCTTTTGTCATATCAATATCTTCACCGATAAAGATGCCGCTTAAGGTTATGCTGCTTTCCGATACCTGCCAGCTTTCATCCGTCGGTATGACTTTTTCACTTCCGTCAGCATATATGATATGGATCGCGGCAATAAGCATCGCCGGAAGAAATTCATCCGGATTCTTTGTCCCTGTCCATGGTGCGTTGGTACGCCGAAACCATCCGTTACCGACAATAATGTCAAGTGTGTTGTCTTTTTTTACCAGGTCTGTGATATCATAGCACTGAACCTGAAGACGCTTATTGTACTGTGTCCAGCCGGGCGCCAGAATAAACTCCCCCACCCGTTTACCGTTTAAGGAGGCCTCATATACTCCATCGCAGGTCACCTCAAGCGATGCGGCCTTTACAGCCCTGTCGGTACGAAATGTCTTACGAAAGACCGGTACGACAGTTGATGCAGCATCTTTCATCTTTATCCATGAAGCATTTTGAATTAACATAGTTCCTCCTTTTCCGGGAAAACCATTATTGTGCCATCGCGGCTGAGATGCTGTCCATTCCGTTCAGAAATGCGGCCTGCCCGGCCAGATACGCTGTAAGCCTGTCCTTTAACTGCAGAATATTGATATCTTTGTTAAGATCAACTGTAAAAAAGCTGTACTCGCTGTTCTTAATAAAGGCATACAGCTTGTCCTCATTAAACACAAGACAGAACGGTTCTTTCGAGGTTTCTTTAAGGCGAAGGATCTGCGCGGTCACCGGCGCAGTGAGCAGCTGATTAGCAGCCTCCGGATCTGCAGCATGTACTTTCATATTCTTGTCAAAGATATCCGAACCGGTCTTTACACGACCGTTTAAGTCGGTACTCATTTTTGAGTCAGCAACATAGACAGTTTCCGATACCTTCTTTGCAAGCGGGATGCAATACAGATAGCCCTGAAATACCGTGGTGTATACATCCCTGGTGTTCATGTCATCATCCTCATACTCTTCAACTGTCTGCAGGTTGAGCTCACAGCTTCTGAAATGGACAAAGCCCTGATCTCCCTCGATATACTGAGAGCCTCTGTACAGATCATAGCCTACGATATTTACCGATCCCACCTCTTCCTGGCTGAATCCCCGGGAGGCATCATAGACGGCATTTCCAAAGCGTTTGTTGATCTCGGAACGGACCACCTGTTCCCCGAAGGATTGGTCAAAGCTGTGACTCATCGGGTAGATCTTCTTTATATAGATTATCACGCCCGCAACAAGCACTAACAGAAATCCGATCCATGATGCAAGAGCGGCAGCGATGACCGCAAGGATTATCGTGGATACCCAGAATATTATACTGATCATCTGTTTGTTTCCGCGCTCTTTTTCCAGTTCGGCCAGACGAGGGTCGCTCCGTGAAATGTCCTCATAGGATTTTTTGTTGGAGATGGCGCTTCCCGCAATACCTGCAGCGGCTCCGATCCCTCCAACAGCGATAATCACAGGAAATCCCAGCACGAGCATCGCAAGGATCACGACCGGGATCGGGATCCCTATCATTACCGCCGGAATACAGAGCAAAACAAACAAAACTATGATCGCGATCAGTGCAAACCTGGCCGGTCTGCTTGTCTTCAGTGCATTTACAAATTTCCTGAACATAACCCCACCTTTCTGCGAGCGGACGGTCATGAAAGATTCCCCGTCCGTCCCGTAACCATAATACTGTCTTGTCATTATACACCGTGATCCCATCCTCCACCAGCCATCCCTAAACGGGATTAGCTCTCTTCCCGGATCGATCAGAGAATCATCCCGGGATTTTCCTGGATCTTTACTCACCCGGAATCCGAACCCGAATCCAGATCGCCCTCACCCGGTGACTCATTAATCGAAATATCATATAATGACACTATGGATCTTTTCTTTGTATATCAGGATAATCTGCCACCGGATGTGGGATATGAGGTGTTTAGCACCACACATGTGATAATGATACTGCTTTGCTGTATCACAGGCGTTTTGATCATCATCCCTTTTATCAAAGCCCCGGAAAAAACAAGCAGGTGCATCAAACGGATAGCAGCCATTGTTCCGTTTATCCTCATGATACTCAGATGGGGATATGTTATCGCCTGCAAAGGTGACCTGTTGTATGAGCTTCCCCTGCATTTATGCAGCATGACAGGTATACTCTGCCTTATTTTCGAATTCACTTCCGGGAAAGGATCTTTCATGAATTCACTTCTCGGTCAGGCTCTGTATGCCCTCTGCCTTCCGGGAGCCTGTCTTGCAATTCTTTTTCCCGACGGAACTTATTATCCCGCCCTTCATTTCATCAGTATCCAAAGCTATCTCTTCCATACTCTGATCATAATATATATGATCCTTATAATCATTGACGGAAGCGTAAGACCGGATATCAGGGAAGCATACAAAAGCGTCCTGTTTCTGCTGATCGTAGTCCCTCCGGTCATGTTATTTGATCATCATTTCGGGACAAACTACATGTTCCTAAACAGGCCATCGAACGGATCACCGCTCGCCCGTTTCTACGATGCCGGCGGATACGGAGGCTATCTTGCAGCTTATGCCGTTACTGCTATAGCGGTAATCTGCTTAATGAATCTGCTCATGAGAAAAGGGTGAGTGAGAAAAAGGGACGGTTCTTTTGTCTCAATATTTCAAAAATGAGACGGAGGAACCGTCCCCTCCGTCTCATCCCCTCCGTCTCAACCGGTGCGGGTTACTCCGATGTTTTCCGGCAGGTATTTTAATATCATGGCTTCTAGGTCGGCGCCTTTGACCGGTTTGGTCAAGTAGTCGTCAAACCCTGTCTCCAGATATATCTTTTCCGCGCCAAGCATCGCATTTGCCGTGAGCACAATGACAGGAGTATGCTCTTTTTCGTAACGGGCGGTCTCCTTAAGACGCTGTAAAGTCTCTATTCCATCCATTTCAGGCATCATATGATCGAGCAGCAGGATATCATAGTGCTCCTTCTCATATTTATCAAGGCACTCGGGTCCGCTCAGTGCAGTGTCTATCTGTATCTTTGTATCCTTCAGCAGCATCGTGATGACCTTCAGATTCATTTTTACATCATCGACCGCAAGGATCCTCGCCTTTTCCGCGGTAAAGGATACCCTGTGGCCCTCGATCTGGCTGCCCTTTTTCTTTCTGTTCTCATAAAAAGCACCAAGAGGTTCCTTCGCGATGATCTTCTGGGGTATCCTGACGGTAAAGGCCGACCCCTTCCCGGGAGTGCTCTCCACGGCGATCGTCGCATTCATAAGATCAACCAGCTGCTTCGTAATTGCAAGCCCCAGGCCGGTGCCCTCTATGTTGCGGTTTTTCCTTTCATCTATCCTTGCATAGGAGTCAAAGAGATGTTTCTGCCCCTCTTCGGATATCCCCTGGCCCGTATCGGCCACACATAAGGAAAGGATGATCATATCCTCTGAAGGACACGCCTCGGAAGATACCCTCATTGTGATAGAGCCCTTTTCCGTGTACTTGACCGCATTTGTCAGGAGATTTATCAGTATCTGCCTTATGCGTATCTCATCGCCGTACAGACGGGACGGAATATCGGGATCGTTGATCATCTCAAACCTCAGACCCTTATCCTTTGCCCGCATCTCAAGCAGGGTGTAACAGTCATTCAGCAGGGAAAAAAGTTCATATTCTTCCGGGATTATCTCCATGAGCCCTGCTTCGATCTTTGAAAAATCAAGTATATCATTGACAAGTGACAACAGAGTCGCGCAGGCAAGCTCAGTATTCTCCGCATAGCCCTTGATATTGTCGTCTTTGCTTTCGCGCAGCACCATCTCATTCATTCCGATTATCGAATTGATCGGGGTACGGATCTCATGCGACATGCTCGCAAGGAACATGCTCTTTGTCTCGCTCAGCTGCTCAAGCCGTTTGTTTGCCTCAGTAAGCTCCTTCTCTTTTTCCTCAAGCTCTTTTCTCTTTTTTTCATAAAGCCTGTTCTGAAATTTAAATATCATCCCGATCAGCAGTATGATAAGATACAGCCCGCAGGCCATATCAAAGTATTCGGAGCCCGCGTCCGGAAGCTTCGTCACACACTCGGGGTGATAATATTCCACCGCAAAAACACCTGCCATCACGATAATGTTGATAATGTATAACAGTACGCACTGCCAGCCCTTTACAAGCAGCCAGCCAAACAGCGCGGATATGATGAACCACGAAGGCATGCTCGAATTGCGCCCGCCGTCCATGAAGTACAGATACGGGATTATCAGATCGGTTGCCACCACATTCATTATCATACCGGCGAGATTCGTACGGTGTTTTATGTTTGCCAGGTAAAATGAAATGCTGTAGGTAATGAACAGAAGTGCGAGCGGAAGCGCGGATTCAAAAGCCGAGCCGAGTATAATATCAAATATGAGGCATACGGGCAGGAAAAAAAGACCTGCCACCAGGATAATGTTCATCAGCCGGTGACTGACCTCAAGCTCAGTATTAAGTATGTATTTTTTGAAGATCTTTCTTATAAGCACAGCGAGATATCCTGTTAACTCTGACCGTAAATATTGACTGTTTACAATACATCAGCCGGAAAAACCCATCCGATGTCGGTTGCTGGTTCATACTGACTCCGGATAAGACCGGATCCCGTAGTGTTCTTATAATCATTTTAACATTGATGTATCCTGCTAACAAGACTCCCGATTCAACTGACAGAATCTTTTCTCCGTTATTCAGCTGTCTCTGTGCCTGTTTCCGTATCCCTGCATGATTATGGAATATTCTGTCAAAAGCTCCGCCCCGTTGATAACCGGAGGAGAGAGTACAGGAAGATTTATTCCCAAAATAAAAACGCTCAGAGATCATTCAAAGTCTCTGAACGCCTTTATTCTACAATGTTTCCGCAAACCCTTGGATTCCGAAAAACTGCGGATAACAGGACTTGAACCTGCACGGTCTCCCACCAGAACCTAAATCTGGCGCGTCTGCCAATTCCGCCATATCCGCCTGTTTTACAAACCGATAGGGATGATATCATACACCCTTACCATTGTCAATCAGGCGTTCTGCGTATGTCGCTCCCTAATATCCTGTAAAGATCGGCACTCGTAAGCCCTTCATTATCTTCACCGCAATGATACGTTACTGAAAAATGATACCCTGAGGCATCATAGTATGCCGCAAGTATTCCGTCTCCGTTTCCCAGGCATTGAACGGTATATCCGTTAATCTCCTCACTCCACTCCGATGAATATGTGTTATTGTCACCCGAAAGCTCAGCACCCTGCAGATCACGTGATTGTCTGACAGTAAGTTCATAATCATCCGCTTTATATAATGATTCTGCTATCCGGGTCATATAACGATAAGTTGTCAGACTTATCAGGCGGCCATTTTCAAGAGTTATCTCATCAGCCGGCGGAATAAAATCAATTCCGGTCCATTCCGAAACCACGGAGCTGCTTTGTGTTTCTCCCCACGGATTTACGGCTCTTTCTCTCTCCACATTTTCCAGTAACTCCTCATCCGTGATCATTTCGGCATGAGTATCATCGGATCCGGAATGATCACCGGCACTCACATCCTCCTTGGAACCAAACGTGGAGGAGCATCCGCTCATCATTATAGACATCATCAAAAGAAAAATAGGAATCCTGGTAAACATGTTTTTATATATCCGATGCCTGCATCGCCTGTATAGCTGTAAATTCATGTTTTTCATAAGTTTTATAATGCCTTCTTTAGACAGGTTCGATCAGAGAGCCGTCGCCCTCGTTTGATATCCCCCCGACCGGTCACGATAAAAGATCTATGATGGTCTCCGCAACGCTTCCCTCGGTGTTTGGTGCTATGATATCCGTAAACCGCTCTTTAACCTCAGGATGTGCGTTTGATGGTGCAAACGATCTAAAAGCCATGTCTGCCATGGGAAGATCGTTTAGATAATCACCGAATACCACCGTCTCTTCCCTGCCTATACCAAGGCTCTTCTGAAGCTCCCGGATCCCGGATCCCTTGGAAACACTCTTCTCATATATATCTATCCAGACGAAAGCCGTGACCTGCACCCGTATATCCTCATTATCATATTTCCCGAAATAAGGATAAATGTTTTTTTCTATATCATCAAAATACAGAAGTGCAAACTTGATTATCTCATCCGGTATATTGTCAAAACCGTTTTCCCTTAACACCGGATAGTATTTGGATAACTCCTTCTTCATCACCGGAGTTATTTCGTCCATATGCTCCACGTAGGCTGCCTTCGTGCCGCAGGCTACGGGAAGAAGACCCCTGTGCTTTCTCATCTCACCTATGGCAGGAATGTATTTTTCGTATGGAAGAATCCTGTTTACTATGCATTTATCCAAAAGAAATACTCTGGCACCGTTGTCGGAGATATATGAAATCCGGTCCGAAAGTTCCCCGAAGGGTTTTCTCATCCCCTCTACGGTCCTTCCGCTGGCGGCAGCAAACATAACCCCCTTATCCTTCATCAGACGTACAGCTTCCCCGAATCCGGCAGGCACCCTGCCTTCCCCGTCAAGCAGACATCCGTCCATATCAGAAACAATGAGCTTTATCTTTTTTTCATGCATACCATGACCTTTTATAACATGACCTATATTATCATTACTTTATCCGGCCGCGTTCACGCCCGGCCTGCATTCAATTTGACCGTGTCAGTCATTTTCAAAAAGCGGTGTGGAAAAATACCTTTCCGCCGTATCCGGAAGAACCGTCACCACGGTTTTCCCTTTTCCGAGCTTCTTTGCGAGCTTAAGAGCCGCCGCAACATTGGTCCCGGAACTGATGCCGCACATGATGCCCTCCTTGCGGGCAAGATCTTTGGCAGTCTGTATGGCTTCCTCATCGGTAACTATATATATGTCGTCATATATTTCCATGTTCAGGTTCTTTGGAATGATACCGTCACCTATGCCCATCTGGAGATGCGTGCCGATATTTCCTCCCGCAAGAATAGCCGCATTTTCCGGCTCCACCGCCCATATCTCTATATCCGGGTACTGGGCCTTTAAAACCTCGCCAATACCGCTTATGGTTCCGCCGGTTCCTATCCCCGAGCAGAATCCGTGGATCGGTCCCGCCACCTGTTCCATTATCTCAAGTCCGGTATGATGCTTGTGAACCCTGGGATTTGCCGGGTTTTCAAACTGCTGCGGAATATATACCCTCGGGTCCTCCTCTGCCATACGAAGTGCTGTCTGTAAGCATTCATCCATACAGGCTCCTATATCACCGTCATCATGTATAAGGATCACTTCCGCCCCATAATGTCTTACAAGCAGCCTTCTCTCCTCACTGACGCTGTCAGGCATGATGATCTTCGTCTCATATCCCATCACGGCACCGATAAGAGCAAGACCTATACCCTGATTCCCGCTGGTGGGCTCCACGATTATAGTATCATCCTTTATGATCCCGTCCTTGAGAGCCTGCTTTATCATGTTGTAGGCCGTACGGGTCTTTATGGATCCGCCGACATTCAGGCCTTCGTATTTTACAAGCACCTCGGCAGCTTCGGGATCATTCATCCTGTTGAGCCTTATCATCGGTGTATGTCCTATATATTCAAGTACGTTTTCACAGATCATATCTGGTTCCTTTCTTAAATCAAAATATTTATATGCACAGGATCATGAGAGCGCAGGGCGCGGATATTTCAAAACGACACCTAAAAACAATACCTTATAAGAAATAATATGTCAATCACCTACCAATTTGGTAGGCTTTGGATCCGCCTCGGTTTTCATTGATCTTCGGTGACTGATCTTAATGGGGTTTGCAACCGTTTTACAAATATTGATGTTTTTTTTCATATAAAAACAACCCTCCGTATATTAAAATAGTGATATTAGACCCGGTCATCGGATCCTGACCGGACAACGGACAGACAGGAGGTTTTTTATGGATAATTTTACTTTTTACAGCCCCACATATTTTGTTTTCGGTAAAGATGAAGAAAAAAAGGCCGGACAGCTGGTAAAGAGGTTCGGCGGTACAAAGGTTTTGATACACTACGGCGGAGGCAGCGTCGTCCGCTCGGGACTTCTTGACAGGGTAAAGGAAAGCCTTAAGAATGCCGGAATTGCCTTTACCGAGCTTGGCGGAGTCAAGCCAAATCCCAGGAGCGGTCTCGTATACGAAGGAATAGATCTTTGCAGAAAAGAGGGCGTTGACTTTGTGCTCGCAGTAGGCGGAGGATCAGCCATCGATTCGGCAAAAGCCATAGCGGCGGGAGCCGTTTATGACGGTGATTTCTGGGATTACTATTCCAAAGGCATGGCGATAGAAAAAGCACTTAAGATCGGAACCGTTCTTACCATAGCCGCAGCCGGAAGCGAGGGCTCGGGGGATTCCGTCATAACCAAGGAAGAGGGTATGTTTAAAAGAGGTGCAAGCGGCGAAGGCATCAGGCCGACCTTTTCAATTTTAAATCCCGCGCTTACCACCACTCTCCCGCCTTATCAGACAGCCTGCGGCATCACCGATATCATGGCTCATCTCATGGAGAGATATCTTACGAACACTAAAAATGTTACAACCACCGACAGACTTCTTGAGGGACTGCTGCTTGCCATGATCGAAGAGGGTCCCAAGGCCATCGATAACCCTTCGGATTATGATGTGAGGGCGAATATAATGTGGGCAGGAATGATGGCTCATAACAATTCCTGCGGTGTCGGCAGATCCCAGGACTGGATAAGCCACGATATAGAGCACGAGCTTTCCGCGCTGTATGACTGCGCCCACGGAGCAGGACTCTCCGTTACATTCCCCGCCTACCTCTCCCACGTTTACAAACACGATGAGGACAGACTGGTACAGTGGGCCGTAAGGGTATGGGGCTGTGAGGAAAAAGGCTCCAAAGAGGATATCATTAAGGAGGGAATATCCAGATACAAAGCCTATCAGAAACGTATAGGAATGCCGGTTACTCTCGGAGAACTCGGCGGAAAAGAATCGGATATAGATAAGCTTGCTCATACCGCCTGTTATGGCGATACAAGGACAGGCAGTCTCAGAGGCTTTGTGGAACTCTCAGAGGATGAGGTAAAAGAGGTCTACAGAAAAATGCTGTAATGAATGATACTGCATAGGAAATAAAAATCCCCGCCTGATGCAAATACAGCCGTCAGTGCGGGGATTTTTACGATCTCATTTCTTTTTTCCCGTAGCGGAAGAAGTGGTCTTCCTTGCAGTGCCTGAAGAAGTCTTCTTCGCGGCCCCGGTGGTTGTCTTCCTTGTTGTGCCTGAAGAAGCGGTCTTCTTTGCGGTTCCGGTGGTTGTCTTCTTTGTTGTGCCTGAAGCCGTCTTCCTGCCTGTTGACGTGGTCTTCTTATTCGTGGCTGCGGTCTTCTTTCCCGTGCCTGAAGCTGTGGTCTTCTTGCCCGTGGAAGTGGTCTTCTTCCCTGTACCTGAAGATGCTGTTTTCTTGCCTGTAGACGTGGTCTTCTTTCCCGTGGAAGTGGTCTTCTTCCCTGTACCTGAAGATGCTGTTTTCTTGCCTGTAGACGTGGTCTTCTTTCTCGTGGATGAGGTCTTCTTGCCGGTAGAAGCTGTCTTCTTTTTGGGTTTCTTCTCCGGCTCTTTACCCGTCACCATTGTGGTCACCTGATCGATAACCGTATCGGGGATCTCAATGCCGGTCAGTGCCTTTATCGATTTTCCCGGGTTCTTGGTAAACTCGGTCAGAAGCTTCGGGTTCTTTTCAACTTTTTTTGCCGCTTTTTCAACAATCTTCAATAAATCCAGATCCATACCGTAACCTCCCGTAAATTAAATGATCACAACACAAAACACCTTACCCCTGCGCCCCTTTTTTCAGTCCTCTGAAGGGATCCCGTAAAGAAGTGATGCTATTTCGGAATCCTTGTCAAGCATTATGATTTTGTCACCCTTTTTAAATGATTCCTTCAAAGCATCAAGACTTCTTGTAAAATTATAGAAATCCGCCTTATCCGGGTTATTATATGCGTCCTTTAAAATACTCATATATTCGGCTTCGCCTTCCGCCTCTAAGATTGATGCCTGTTTTTCCGCATCCGCCTTCATAACCGACACCGTTCTGTCCGTCTCGTTCCTGATCTTCTGAGCCGATGCCTCACCCTGGGCGGAATAGGAGGCGGCAATGTTGTTTCTTTCGGATATCATACGTTCATATACGGCTTCCTTGTTATCATCCGGAAGATCCAGGGATTTGATCTGTGCCTGAAGTATCTCGACACCGTACTTCTGCATATCCTCATTTGCATCCTCGGTTATGATCCCCGTCAGCTTCTCTCCTCTTGCAGCTATGACCTCATCCTGCGTCATGGAGGATATAATGCTCTTTGTGGCATTGTAGGTGGCCACGCCTGCAAGATACTGTGCATTTGAGCTCGATCCGTTCAGGGTCTTCATAAAGACGGCCGGATCGGTAACCCTCCACAGTATATAATCATCCGCGATCATGGATTTTTTATCGCTTGTCATTACATCGCTGGGCTCGATATCGTATATCTGGATGGCTTTTGATATATATCTTACGGACTGGATGGCAGGAACCTTGAAATTAAGGCCGGCCGTATCAACCACCTTTTTGATCTTGTTAAATTCCATTACTACCGCATACTGATCTTCGGCAACGGTGAAAACCGCCGAGCCGAAAAGGATCATGACTATCAGGGCACATACAACCACTATCAATCCCTTTTTCAGGGTATCTGTATCTTTCATAGCTTTCTCCATTCTGTATTCCTCTACTCTTCTTCCTCTGTATCGGGAACGGATACAGGCTGCGGTTTTTCAAAGGAAACCGGGTCAGAACTTTTTTCATTGTCATTTCCCGTGAAACTCTCAAGCGGATACATGGTCTGGGTCTGTCCGTCGGTGATTATCACCTTGGCATTTGGCAGTATCTCTTCTATCGTCTCATAAAACATCCTCTTTTTGGTGATATAAGGATAATTCTTGTACTGCTCATAGGTCTCGTTGAACCTCTCCATCTGGCCTTCCGCCTCGGCTATCCTTGATGCCTTTTTTGCCTCGGCCTGCTGGATTATCGCATCGGCGCTTGCCTCTGCTGCCGGCACCTGCTCGTTTTTATACTTGTTTGCATTGTTTACTGCGGTATCCGCACCCTGCTTGGCCGTTTCAACTGCCTTAAAGGCAGCGGAAACAAGACTTGTGGGCGGCTCCGCATCCTGCATTGATATGTTCATTACCTCAAGGCCTATCTCATTATCGGTAAGCTCCTTCATGAGCTTGTCCTTTATCTCCGCCTGTATCTTGCTCTTTCCGGTTGTAATGACATCATCGACCTTGTAATTAACTATTGTGGAACGGATACTGGCCATGGCCTGGTTTCTTAAGACCGTCTCGGGTTCACTTGATGCATACAGATATCTTACGGGATTGGAAACCCTGTATTCCAGATAAAAATCAACATCAACAAGGTTAAAATCCGAAGTGATCATGAGTGCCTCCGCTTCGATATACCTGTCCTCGTCATTTATATCCTTATTGACCGACTCCGTATAACCGATGGCCATTCCGTGAGTCGTTGTATCCACCTTGTGAACGCTCTGTATAAAAGGCAGCTTGAAATATAAGCCTGCCGTCTTTATGTCGGTTATTTTCCCGAACATGGTAACAACCGCCTGTTCCTGTTCGGATACCGAATAAATGGAGCCACCTCCGATTATCAGTGCTATCAGCACAACGGCAACTATGGGTATCACCGTTTTCAGTTTATCAAACCTCATCACTTTCCTCCGCTTTTTTATGATATGAAAAAAATCTCTCTTTTTCTCTCCTGAATGTCCGTACTTTTCAGTTCATACGCTCCTGCATCCATTCGCATATTTCCTTATATACGGTGCTCCTGTCCGTTTCGTTTATTATCTCGTGCCTGTCGTCTTTATAAAGCCTGCAGGTAACATCCTTTATCCCGGCCTCCCTGTAGAGAGCCTCCGATCTTTTCACTCCTTCACCCAAAGCCCCCACCGGGTCCTTATCCCCGGATACAAGAAGCAGGGGAAGTTCCTCGGATATCCTGTCGGCATCTTCCTTTGAACATGCACTTTTTACCGCTTCCATCAGGCCTCTGTAACCGTTTGCGGTAAAAACAAAATTGCATTTCGGATCATTGTAAAACTTCTTTACTATCTCCACATCCTTTGTAAGCCAGCTCCTTTCAGGGTCTCTGCCCGTTAAGTCATATCCTTCATAGGAACTGTCATATGTCAGTTTCTGCAAAAATGCCGACCGGTACCTTTCACCCCGGACAAGAGATACGAGCTTTGTAAGAAATACCGCAAGTCTTACTCTGCCGGGAGAGATAAACCCGGTCCCCATAATAACAGCTCCGTTTAAGGATCTCGGACCTGCCTCTCCGTCGGTATCCGTCTTCATTCCCGTTTCATAGACCGCCAGATATTCTCTCAAAAGATAGGAACCCATACTGTGTCCAAGCATAAAATACGGTAAGTCAGGATATTCCCCGGCTGCAATGCACCTAAGCGTATGCATATCACTTATAAGGATCTTACCTGGCTCTTTTCCGAAATATCCGAGATCATCCTTTGTATTGACCGATTCCCCGTGACCTGCATGGTCATGGCCGTATACCATAAAGCCCTGTTTTACCATATATTCGGCAAAATCATCATATCTTTCTATATACTCCACCATTCCGTGGGTTATCTGCAATACGGCCTTCGGGCTTTCCCCGGTATCGCTTGTATATTTCACGGCATGTATTTTTGTTCTTCCGTCAGATGACGGGAATGTGAAGTCCTTTTTCATCTCTGTCCACCACCCTGCTTATGCCCGGATAAGATAATCTTTAGCGGTTAACTTTTATCATACATAATTACCGGCTCTTTTACAAATCTGTGATCGGCGCACGGATCCCGTCATCTATTCCACGGGTTTCTTTTCTATCTTAAAGGTTATTACCTTATAGCCTCCGTAGATCCCCATTCCCCTTATCGCAACCTTTGCGCTGCCGCAGGAGACATTATTTACATAGCTTTCCGGATCGATATAATAATCCTCATCCGTGAGATCTATCCCTCCGAGTTTTATGGATCTGATGTCGTTATTATCAATGGTAACGGCTTTTCCCGTATATACTTTGCTGTCAACGGTTACCGCCGCATTCTTTATGTCATCGGAAACAAATCTGAAGGTTTTGGATATGCTTCCTGTGTAGTTTCCTTTTCCCTTAACGGTAGCTGTCACCAAAGCTCCCGAAGGAACCAGCGTATCCTTTGTGATCTCCACGTCCTCTCCGTTATCGTCTTTGTAGGTATAAGATATCAGCCTTTCATAATCCGTACCCGAAACAAGCTTTTCACCGTTTTTGTCGATTATTGTGACCGCAGGCTTACATATTCCGGCAACGGGCTTATAAACCACATCCGACACCGTCATGGAAGCCCTGCCGATATCTGCCTGCGTGACGGCAAAACAGGCAGTAAGCCTGCCGGCAAAATTGCCCTTTCCGGTTATCAGTACAGAGGGGCTCCTTCTTTCATCCGACCCGTCATTTACGGACCGGTTATTTGAATACTTAAGTGTATAATCCTTTCCCTCTTTCAGCTGATAATCAACATCATCACTGACATAGGTTATTCTTACGGAAGCTTTGGCGCCTCCCTTTGTATACATCGCATTATGGTTCATATATACATGTATGTCGGGGTTCTGCGCATTATTCACGGTAAGAGGCAGAGTCTTTATTCTGTATGTTTTCTTAATCGTTCCCGAATAGATCCCGATGCCTTTATATATGACCGCCGCTCCCTTGTTGGATGCATCCGTGTTGTTCTGATACTGAACTTCATAGTCCCTGTCCTTTACAAGCAGAGTTCCCTCCGCGGAACCCGCGGGCATATACTTAAGTACCGGATCCTCCTGCCTTATCTCTTTAGTGTTATAGGTAAAAGAAGGCGTTATGTCCGTCATAAGCTTTACCTTTGACATGGGTCTTGGATTTATCTTAAAATCAAGCTTCCTGCTGCCGCAGTAGATCCCTTTTCCCGTAATAAAGACGGAGGCGGTTCCAACGGTATCATTATTGATATATTCATATATGAAGCCGTCTTCGTCCGTGTTTTCAACGATCTTACCCTTGTATTTTATTACGGGGACAGGGGTTGCGGGGATCAGCCTGCCTGCTTCGTCATAAGAAAGCCCCTGGGCCTTTATGGCACCGATATTTAAGGAACTTACCGGGATCTTTTCAGTGCTTTTTTTCAGAATGGTATGTGTAAAAGAGGCATCTGCCCCGGAATAATTTCCCTTAAACCTTATCAAAACCCTGTACTGCGTGTCCGAATCCCGATAACCGACAAAAGCTCTTTCGTCATATACTTCCGGGATCTTCCTGTCCGTTCCCGGATATACAAAGGTGAAGTCTTTTCCGGATCTTAAGGTTATCTTATCTCCGTTATCATCCGTATATACAACGGCAGTCACCTCTTTCTGCAGTCTTCCGGTATAGACGGAGGAAATATCTTCCGCCGATATCCTGCCCTCCGTGTTAAGGGGCAGTATATTGAAGTATTCGGTGAATGTACCGTAGTAATTCCCTTTACCGGTTATCACCGCTCTGGCCTCTCCTGCGTCGATATTGTTGTAATACTTTATGCTGTAATCGGTTCCTTCTTTAAGGAGCGTCTTTGAATGAAATACCTTCAGGCTGTCAAGGGTTATTTCGGAGCCCGTATAATATCTGTCGGAAACACCGAATATCCACAGATCTTCGGTTACATCCGAAGGCGAATCGCAGGTCTCCATAATATAAGCCTTGGCTTCCTCGTTGCCCTCTTTATCCAGATCACCCCAGCTTTTGTCTTCATCCGTTATCCATCCGGCGTAGAGGACCATGTCACGGATAACGCTGTCACCGTAAAAATCCCATTTATACGTACATTCCTCATCTTCATACCAGCCGGCAAAGGAGCAGTCCTGTTTTACCGGATTTTCTGGCATATCCATCAGATGATCGGCAGTCACGGTAACATCATCAAGGGTACTGCCCCCCTTTGTATCAAAGGTAACCGTACATTGCCAGATCGCATAAAGATCCGTTATCCCCGGAAGAAATCCGAAGGTTTCTCCCGGTCCGTAGGATTCTCCTTCCCCGTCGGGAGATGTATTCCATTTCAAAAAGCTGCATCCGTCCCTTGTAAAATCGCATTCGGGAAGAGTTATTTCCTCACCGGCCATCCCGGTAACGCTCTCCTGTGTGCCTTCGCCGCCATTTGCGTTATATTGTATTTCTCCTTCTTCGGGAAAATCTCCGTACCAGAAATCCAGATCCAGGTCGGAGTTTTTCATATATTTAAGTCCTTTCGGGCCTGATCCGAAGCCGGTAAAAGCGCTGGTAAACTGCCATGAATCAAGACGGCCCTTATAGGATGTCGATGCGACTCCGTTGACGGTTTTTACATAATTTGCCATCCAGATATAGTAATCATCGGGAATTTCCGAAAGCACCATATCCGTCTCTATCATGCTCTTATTCGCATATATTCCGGCAAGATATCCTTCTTCCGTAAGAGCATCGCAGAAGGAATTCACCACATCCGTATGTTCTTCCGCCGTCAGATGTGCTTTGGAAAGCCTTCCGGGATCTCCCGCATACTCATAATCTATGATAACGGGAAGAGAGATAAGGTCTTTATACGGCTTAATGATATCCATGCAGTACTCTGCCTCTTCCCTCGCCTCCTCTTCGGATATGGCCTGGGAAAAGAAATAAACTCCCACCCTGACACCGGCCTCATGGGCGTTTTTTATATTATTGGCAAAGCAGATATCCTTTTTCAGGTTTCCCGCATCACCATAACCCCTGTAACCGGCCCTGAGAATTGCAAATTCTATCCCGTATACTTCCTTCATCTCTCTGAAAGAATCCACGGTTATATCGCCCTGATAATAGGAAATATCCATTCCGCCCCTTACGGCCGGAAGCCTGCCCGCATAGTTCTTTTTGAAATATTCCGGATATCCGTAGCGATAGCCCGTGAGAGGATAAAAATAGGGATCTTCACGCTCTTCGTTAAAACTGAAAAGCCCGTCATCATCCTTATCCGGAAAATATGCGAGGTCTATGGGGTCTTCATGATATCTTTTTAAATGCTTGTCAAAGTCAGGGTCTTCAATATCATAAAGACGCCTGTTTCCGTCCTCGTCCTCATATTCCGCTATATGGTCCATGTCATCGATCTCCATCATTTCCATATAGCTTTGCATGTCGGGATCTTCCCCGGTGTCGGGATCTTCCCCGGTATCGGTCTCCTCTGCAAGTTCCTCTTCCGGGATATCCTCATATTCCATAAAGGCCGGATCGTATTCGATCTCCGGGTCTTCATATTCGGGAACATAAGGATCATAAGGATCATCATATATGATGTCCTGAGGTCCGTCGGAACCGCCGTAAGAAGGATCTTCGGAACCTGCGGGATCGCCTTGATCCTCGCTTCCGTTATTTCCGCTGTCATTCTGTCCGGGATCCTCTCCGGACTCCGATCCGTTATCATTTATGTCTGATCCGGTATCATCTGTATCTCCTTCGTCTCCGTTTTGGTCAGAGTTATCCGGTGATCCGGTTTCCTCATCCTGATCATATTCCTGTGAGATCATATTCTGTGATACACTGGAATCCGCCTGCAGGACCTGTGCGGGCATCATCGTGGAAACAAGCGCAAAGCTCAGTAAAAATGCGATAAATCGGTTTAGATTCTTCATGTTGCAAAAAATTCCTGTTATATATTCTTTCCTGTTAAGGATTTATCCTGTTATATATTATATCTCGTCTGCTGTCCGTTAAACCGGACCGTTTGTCATACGTTTCCGAGGCTTACCCTTGTAAGCTTTCTCCCGGCTATCTTTTTAAGATCCTCCATAAGGCTTATATCCGTTGCTGCAAGATCTCCCATTTTATATCTCGGGAAAAATCTCGTAATATGTAACGGTATGTCCGGATCAATAGAGGCTATCCATTCCGCCTCTTTTTCCATGTCGGAAAGGTCATCGGAAATTCCCGGAACTATAAGCGTCGTAAGTTCAACATGACAGCTTTCCGCTGCCCTTTTTATGAAATCCTTCGCCATTTCAAAGCTTCCGTTAAGGGGCTTGTAGCACTCCTGAGAAAAGCCTTTAAGATCGATGTTCATCGCATCGGTTACCGGAAGTATCCTTTCAAGCACCGATACCTCAGCCTGCCCGTTTGTAACGATCACATTCACCATCCCGGCTTCCCGTATCAGCCTTCCTGTGTCCCTTATATACTCGTAGGCGATCATCGGCTCATTATATGTATATGCTA